>DATEXA010000295.1:0-18174 GCA_035257465.1 Pyrinomonadaceae bacterium
GCGGAAAACAAGTTAAAGAAGATGACGTTAAGAGAGTTGTCGGCATGTCGTTGCGGCACCGGCTGCGTCGCGACATTTTGGAGGAGACTGCGACTACAGAGAGAATCGAGCAAGCGGTAGAGTCCGTAATGAATCAGCCGCCACCCCGAGCGTCTGATGAGAGTGACTCCCGAAACAAGCGCTCAAGCAAAGACAAAAGAGAACAGAGCGGGGAAGAAGAGATCAATTCTGAAATTCGTCAGGCTTCAGGTGCGAAAGGACGCGTTCGGAGTAGCACTAGCGACATTCCTTCTCCACCCGCCGAAAAGAGCAAGCAATCAACTCCACAGTGGGATGATGAATTTCGAGGACAGACCGGTGCTCGAAAACCTTATTCGCAAAGCAAACGCGCGCGAGGTATGAAGGCTTCCGGCCAGCCTCGAGGTAGATATACTCGCGCTGTAAATTTTAAAACTGAAGGTGCGAGGGTGGCGCTTGATGCGACGCTCAGAGCTCTCGCGGCGTCGAATGCGCGTAAGGCTGAATCAGTCCGCTACAAACTTCTCAAGCACAAAGAGGGAACTCTTTTCATATTCACGATCGATACTTCGGGCAGTATGGCTGCGAATCGTATTGCTCGAGCGAAGGCATCAATCCTGAAACTTCTGCGGCAGTCATACCTAAATCGAGATCACGTCGCGGTAGTTTCTTTTCACGGAACGGAAGCCTCAGTTGTTCTGCCTCCTTCGCGAAGTATCTTACGCGCGCGCCGCGTTCTTGATTCTTTAAGGATGGGTGGAAGCACTCCGCTATCAGCCGGTTTAGCGTGCACGATTGATTTAATCCGGCGATTTCAGGAGACTCATCGCGAAACCGTGTTGTTGCTCTTCACAGATGGGCATGCGAATGTCGCGCTGAGCGAGACTGGAAAAAAACATCGCGCTCTCAGGCAAGTGTTAATCGAAGATGAGGTGCGACGATTGAGTGAAGCTCTTCAAAAAACACGCACCAGGGTTGTGGTAGTTGATGTTCAGCGTGAATTTGAGTCGAGCGAGGAGTCGAAACGCCTGGCTGGAATTCTTCGTGCACGCTTCGTAAAGCTTGGTGTTGACCGCCGATAGCAAAG
The DNA here is from genome assembly GCA_035257465.1 of Pyrinomonadaceae bacterium. GTDB lineage: Bacteria > Acidobacteriota > Blastocatellia > Pyrinomonadales > Pyrinomonadaceae > PSRF01. The sequence goes on from DATEXA010000295.1 coordinate 1,106, forward strand.
TACTTCAGTGGCTCGAGAGCCAGTCGCTCCTGATGTCCAAAGATAATCACACAACCACAGATAGTCGCGATGCTCGTGTACTGGAGCTCTACGAAGAGTTGCTGGAAATCGAGCAGCGTCTCATTCCGACCGGTCTCCACGTCCTTGGTCAACCATCAGGTCGTTCCGAGAAAACTGATCTGCTCAAGATGATTGCTGCGTTTGATCGGCCGGAATCTAAGGCGCGAGCGCTACCTGACCTGTTAGCGGAGGGTTTGGGTCTAAGTGGCTACGCAAGACAGGGAATAGACGAGCGAGAGAAGATCGATTCGCTGGTGAAACAAGTCATACGTGAGTTGTTGGCTAGTGGTGTTGATTCAGCAGTCGCATTTCTCAGCGACTTACGCGTTGATGCCGAGCTGTCTCGACCAATGTTGGAGTTATTGTCGTCAGTCTCTAAGTCGCTCGACACCAACCATGAACTTGATTCATTAGTTCGGGCGTTGAGAGGTGAGTTTATAGAAGCTGGTCCTGGCGCTGACATCGTACAGAATCCCGGCATACTGCCAACCGGAAGAAACACTCACGCGATTAATCCATACGCAGTTCCTTCTGCCGTCGCATTCGCTCGAGGTGAAGAAGTAGCGAACAGTCTGCTGGATCGGTATCGGTCGGAGAACGGTAGATATCCTCAAGCGATGGCCCTGGTTTTGTGGGGGCTCGATAATATCAAGACGCAGGGCGAGGGCGTAGCTCAGACTTTTTGGTTACTCGGCGTCCGTCCCGTTAGAGATGCAATGAATCGCACGACGAGTGTTTCGGTTATACCAATCGAAGAACTAGGCCATCCGCGCATCGACGTTGTCATGACTGTCTCCGGAATTTTTCGTGATCTGTTTAGTCCCACTGTTCAGTTGCTAGACAAAGCAGTACGTCTCGTAGCCAGTCTTGATGAGCCGCCGGAAAAGAACTTTGTGCGTAAACATGTGCTTGAACAAATCGAACGTGACAATTGTGATCTCGATCAGGCTGCTGTACGAGTTTTTTCGAATGCACCAGGTAACTATGGAACCAATGTGAACTTCATGGTCATGGATTCTCAGTGGGATGAGGAAGAGACGCTTGGAGATCTATTTGTTACACGAAAGTGCTTCGCTTACGGACGCGACTCAAAGGGACGTTCACTTGAAGGTCTTGAAGCACGCGTCGCAATGGACAAAGCGTTAACGAGAGTTGAGGCCACTTACCAGAACATCGACACGTTCGAGATTGGGCTGACTGATGTCGATCACTACTTCGAATACCTCGGCGGAATTTCGAAGGCTGTAGAGAAGCGTGCGAAATCAAGACCGGCAATTTATCTCTCAGACAGTCTGTCGCGCGACGCAAATATTCGTTCGCTGGAGGAAACAGTGAGACTTGAGTCGCGCGCCAAGACACTGAACCCCAAGTGGTATGAAGGGATGCTGAAGCATGGGTTCCGGGGCGTTGCTGAAATTGAAAACCACGTGTCGAACACATTTGGCTGGAGCGCAACCGCTGATGCGGTGGACGATTGGATCTATTCAGAAGTGGCAAACACGTTTCTGTTTGATGAATCAATGCTTGAGCGTCTTCGCGATCTGAATCCGCACTCGGCGCACTCGCTAGTCCGAAGGCTTTTGGAAGCAAATGGCCGAGGTTACTGGGACGCTGAAGAGTCTGTGCTCGATAAGCTGAGGGATATAAGTCGGAGTCTGGAAGACCAATTGGAAGGGGTAGCGTAAGGTGGTCTTCGACCAAAGACCCAAGACAACTTCCCCATGAACATCACTGTCCTCTATGTCGGTTCAAGTCTTCTCGGTCCGTTGAAAGATGCGGAACGAGAGATTAACCGTGTTCACAAGTTGCATCTTCGGGTCGCTGCGTACAACTTCGGATCACCGGTCAACGAGGCGGAGTGGACGGAAGTAGATGGCGATCTAAAGACTGCTGACATTGTGTTCGTCATTCACGTAATGGATGGGGAGAATGCGTCGCGCCTGTTGTCGGCTCTCAGTCAATACAAATCTCAACACTCGGCGGTTGTTGTCATCAACTGCATGCCGGAGTTAATGCGACAGACTCGGATGGGGAAGTTGGACGTTGCGGCGTTAACTGGAACCGACGAGAAACAAGTGAGCAGCAAGGATGTTCCAAGACGAGGACGAAAGCTGATCACTTCGATCGGATCATGGGTAGGGAAACAGACATCGCGTAGTCGATCGAACAAGCACAGTCACAGCCAGTACCTGCGACTCATTGATAAACTACCAGGCATCCTGAAGTTTGTTCCCACCGCGGGCGCCTTCACTGATGCGAAGCATTACCTTTATCTGTTTTGTTACTTTCTTCAACCCACTCCCGTAAATATCCAGTCGATGCTGCTCTACGCGATCAAGGTTTATGGACCTGATGCGAAACTGAGAACCAAACTCCGCGTAGCCCAGCCCGAACACATGCCATCGGTGGCGATTTATCATCCGGAAGCTTCCTGCCTTTTTGAATCGTTTGCTGATTATCGAAAGTGGTACGAGTCTCGATCGGCAAAGTACAAACTTGATCCTGAATCAACCATTGGACTCTTGTTGATGCGACCGCAAGTGATTAGTAAAACGACAAAGCATTACGACTCACTTATCAACGCACTTGAGACCGAGGGGTTGAGTGTTGTCCCTGCGATCGCAACACTCATGGACAATCGTGAAGCAGTTTCAAAGTTTTTTGTGGAGAGTTCGCACCAGAGTCCGAGATCGAGAGTGTCGCAGATAGTTTCGCTCACCGGCTTTAGTTTTGTCGGCGGCCCCGCTATGAATGATAGTGAAGCTGCATCCGCTTTCTTAAAGGAACTGAACATCCCTTACCGCTCAGCTGTCAGTCTTGATACGCAGACGATAGAAGGTTGGCGAGGCTCTGCTACTGGACTTAACCCCGTTCAGGCGGGAATGCAGATCGCAATTCCGGAAATTGATGGAGCCACGGAGCCATTCATTTATGGTGGCATTCCCGCGGCCGGAAAAGAGCCTGTTGCGCTGGAAGATCGTTGTGTTCGCTTTTCGAAACGTTTGAAGCGGTGGAACGACTTGCGCACCTTGCCGCGTGAGCGCATTCAGTTGGCCGTTATTCTTTTCTGTTTCCCGCCGAACAAGGGCAATATCGGGACGGCCGCAGACCTCGATGTCTTTCCGAGTCTCTGGGCTCTACTCGTTCGGCTTAAAAGTGACGGTTACACAGTTGAAGTGCCGGCCAGCCTGGATGAACTGCGGGAACGCCTGCTCAACGGAAATAGTGAGGGATTCGGAGCCACGGCAAACATTGCCTATCGAATGAAGTCTTCCGAATACCGATCGCTGTGTCCTTACGTAAACGAGATTGAACAAGACTGGGGACGCGCTCCGGGAAACGTCAATTCATTTGGCGATGAGCTATTGATTCAGGGCCTGACTTTAGGGAATGTGTTCGTTGGGATTCAGCCAACGTTTGGATACGAAGGTGATCCAATGCGCCTGATGATGGCGAGAAGTGGCGCGCCGCATCACGGGTTCATGGCGTTTTACACTTACCTGACGGAGGTGTTGAAGGTGAATGGCGTCATCCACTTTGGAACACACGGGGCGTTGGAGTTTATGCCTGGCAAACAAATCGGACTCTCAGGTGAGTGTTGGCCGGATCGCCTGGTTGATGAGCTACCAAACTTTTACGTTTACAGCGTCAACAATCCCTCAGAAGGGTCGATTGCCAAGCGACGTTCGTACGCCGAATTGATTTCGTATTTGACGCCGCCTATTGAGAATGCCGGCTTGTACAAGGGGCTTGCTGAGCTTAAGGAAATGCTGATGGCTTATCGGCAATCAACGAATGAAGACGAGCGGTCGAGACTGTTTGAGTCGATTGAAGAGTTGAGTGGAACTTTGAATTTTGCAAAGCCTGCTAACGTTGTGTCGCAGTCTTGATTGATGTTGAACGAGTTTTCGCCTTGCATTCGGTGACTCGAATGTCTGGAGCCAGCTTACTTGAAATCACGTGTATCGTATGCGCGCCAGATTATTTTTGAGCACTTTATTGGCACGTTCGTGCGGAGTCGAACACGAGGAAAACGCGTACTGGCCGACAATTCAGTTCGAACAGGAAAGCCGCGCCCAACTTCTGAGTATCCATCACCAAACGGTTCAGTTAACGGATAAGTTTTTCCGTTCTCGTCTACTGGCTCGGCTTCGAAATTTACAACCGTTCCATTTTGGAGCTGGGGTTCTTGACTAGGGTCTTGACGAAAAAATTGATCAGCGAGCACAAATACAATGAATTGACGTTTTCTGTCTTGTTTCAGCGGTGGCTTTAGTTCAACGTCCAGCCACTTATCCGACAAAATAACCGGCCCGGTGACCTGAAAATTAGAATACGGTGTGAAAGATCGGTAAATTCGCATGGCGCTATGCTGAGCACTGAACGCGAATAGTGCCAAAATCACTAATCCGCTTGTTATGGCAATTAACCTTTTCGCGGTCATAACTTACAAAATCTCTATCCCATTATCACAGTGCGCCGACTCTTGAGCCGTTCAGAAAAATGCACTCTTATTGATCGCCATGTGGCAGCATCAGTTGTCGAAATTTCTCCGTGTCCACTCGATGGCGAAAGGCTTCCTCGCCATCAATCATGATTACCGGAATATCAAACTGGTACAACAACAGTAACTGCCGACTTGTCTGAATATTTATTTCCTCAAGTTCGAAGGCCTCATCACAACCTGCTAGTTTGATCGCTTCCTTCGCTTCATCACACAGGTGACACCCCGGTCGCGAATAAACAATTACATGAGCTTTCGACAACTAACGTCTACTCCCATTGATGATATGCGAACGTCACTTGGAAAAATTCTTGCCAGAGAATTACGAAACAAGGTATAAATGGCACTGCCGTCCACATTATATTGTTTTTTGCAGGTGCGGCGCTCTTCATGTTTAAGCTAATAATTCGTTTTACGACGCAGAGAGTGATCCCTGTAGTTTGGGGAGTTGTATAGTTCGCCCTCTGTTACTAAAGTCGAAGTGTACCCACGGAAGTTGCGCTAGCATTTCAAACCTGAATCAACGGAGGTTTGGATTTGGATAGTCAGGCTGATCAAAACCTGTCGTCCGCCACGACTGCAAATACTCCTGCGCCTTCCCGACCTGGAGCGCCAGCAAAGCAAACTGCAGCCGTAGTAGAGAGCACACCCGATCCGCCGGTTAACAAGATGCGTCGTCGTATCGTGTGGGCGTCGGTCGCGGCATTTTTGACGACGTGCTTCCTGATGTTCGTTCGTTTCTTCCTACCTCGATCCATTCTTGAGCCTTCGAGTGTGTTCCGAATAGGTCCGCCTGGAGACTACGCGCTGGGAGTGGATACAAAGTGGCAACAACAATATCGAATCTGGGTAACAAAGACTTCGGATCGACTTTTCGTGATTTATGCACGTTGTACACATCTGGGATGCACGCCCGACTGGAAAGCGAGTGAGAACAAGTTTAAGTGTCCTTGTCACGGAAGCGGTTACGACAGTGAAGGGATCAACTTTGAAGGCCCTGCGCCAAGACCTATGGATCGAGCGAAGGTCATGTTGGACGCCGAGGGTCAGATTGTCGTGGATACTGGAAAACTCTTTTCGTGGCCAAAAGGCGAACCGCGAACACAGTTCGACGACGTCAATGGCGGCGCTTATCTCCCGCTATAGTTAATCGAATTCCTGCTTTTGATTTTAGGGTTTTTCACAAGATCGGAGCACTAAGGCTGAATGGCTTCAGAGACCCCTGATCCAAAAAAGACAAAACAGCTAACGTCTGGCGACGAATCTTCCAGGGGGTTGATGGATAAGGTTCGAGAGGGAACTTCTGCGCTCAAGGACCGGGCGGTCGAAGAAGCCCAGGGATACAAAGACCCCCAGGATACTCAACTGTGGAAATCGATCTTTCGCGTTTCCCACGATCGATCCGACCCGCGTAACCGTTCGCTCGCGATTCTTTCAAACGTCTTTCTACATCTTCATCCGGCAAAAATTAATCGCGATGCCGTGCGCTATCCATTCACCTGGGGAATGGGCGGAATTACGTTTTACCTTTTTATAGTGCTCACCTTCACCGGCGTGTTGCTTATGTTCTATTACCACCCGACGAAGGTAGATGCGTTTCGCGATATTCTCTATCTCGAGCACGACGTTCCTTTCGGCAAGTTGCTGAGGAACATGCATCGTTGGGCAGCGCACTTGATGGTGATCACGACGTGGCTGCACATGTTTCGCGTGGTGTTGACTGGATCGTATAAGCGACCGCGTGAGTTCAACTGGTGCGTCGGCGTTGTGCTGTTAGTGTTAACACTTCTCTTGTCGTTTACCGGCTATCTGCTGCCCGACGATCAACTCGGATTCTGGGCCGTCACTGTAGGTACAAACATGGCACGGGCAACTCCAATGCTTGGCCATGAAGGTCCGTTCGGCCCACAGTTGGGCATGACTGCTTATAACGACGTCAGGTTTGGTTTGTTGGGTGGCTCAATCGTTGATTCGAACGCGTTGTTGCGTTCATACATCTGGCATTGCATTGGTATTCCGCTGGTGGCCTCGATCTTTATGGCAGTGCATTTCTGGCGAATTAGAAAGGACGGGGGTATCTCGGGTCCTGCGCCAGTAATGCTCGAGTCGGAACTGAAGGCAATCAAGAAGAAATAGTTTTCACCGGGACTTATAAGAGCAGAAGCCCAATAGAACGATGCGAAGACTCATTAACAAATGGACGATACTTGGTCTGGTGCTTGTGCTGGTGGCAATTGCAGCACTCAAGGTGCAAGACTGGCATCAGCTATGGGTGATTGCGTCGGCACCCGACAATGTGCCCATCGTTGCGATGCTGTTCCTGGTGCCGTTCTTTACGTGGCTGGGGGTAAGGCAAGCGCTTGCCAACGATCGACTCGTAACTGAACTTGAGGGCGATTCAAAACTCGCGAAGACTCATCATCGTAAAGCAGAACCATGGCGACCCGGCTGGGCGAAGGAGTTGCACGTCTGGCCGTATCTTGTTCGTGTCGAGTTTCTTGCCACCGTGATTGTCACGGTGGTTCTTTTTGTTTGGTCTATTACTCTTAACGCTCCGCTGGAAGAGCCTGCCAATCCAAACCTGACTATGAATCCTTCGAAGGCACCCTGGTACTTTCTGGGCCTTCAGGAAATGCTGGTTTACTTCGACCCGTGGATCGCAGGCGTCGTGATGCCTTCTATCATCATGATTGGTTTGATGGTTTTTCCTTACGTCGATTCGAATCCACTTGGCAACGGCTACTACACGATCAAGCAGCGTCGCTTTTCATTGCTCATGTTTGGGTGGGGATTCCTGATGTGGATCCTTTTGATCGTCATAGGAACATTTATCCGTGGACCGGGCTGGATCTGGTTCTGGCCTGGACAAACATGGGATCACAACGCAGTCGTGTTCGATAAGAACGTCGATCTGCACGACATGATCGCGACCAGCACCGTTGGCAAAGCGATTGGGCTTGGCTTTCTGGCGAGCAATCCGTGGAAATTTCTGTTTGGTTTGCTGGTCGTCAGTGGTTTCTATCTGATCGGAGCTCTCTTCTTACACTGGTTGATGACCGTTGACTTTAAGAAGCTAAAGCTGCGCAGGCCTTTTAAGGAAAACCTTTTCCCGAAGGATGCGTTTGAACAAAAACTGCTGGCTCGTACGAGCTTACTTCAATATCTGACATTTCAGTTTTTTGCCGTCAGTGTGTTGCTGGCGCTGCCAGTCAAGCTGGCGCTGCGTCTGGCGTTGACGATTAAGTATGTGTGGGTGACTCCCTGGTTCAATATCTGATGAGTGACGCGGAGGAAAGATCATAGTGGCTGATGCTCCAGGCACCGGCGAATCACCGGGTGAATCTTTAGTAACAAGATCGCCTGAGTTACCTCTTAAGGATCCGATCGCGAGCCGCTCTTCGAGTGGTTGGATGCTTGTGTCGGCATTACTGCTTACAGCGACACTCGCCTGGTCACTCTGGGACGAAGCGTTCGGTCAACGTCCCTGGAAGGGCATGCAGAAAGAGTTCGTTAGTCGTTACACTCGTTATCTCGACAGCATTAAGTCGAAGTCACGTCAGTCGGAAAACGAAATCAAAGAGACTTCTGAATACCAGCAGCTGGATGAAGAGGCAAAGGCTGCGACCGAACAGGTAAAGCCGGATATTGACCAGATAAATCAGGAAGTCGATCGCATTCAGAAAAAGCTGGACGCAGTAACAGATCCTTTCCAAAACCAGCGTGGCCGCCTCACCGTCATCAACTACAACGTCGAAACTTCTACCGGCCCGGCGCAAGATCGGTATCGCGAACAGGCTAACGACTTGAAGCGCCGAAAGGTCACTGTCGAAGTTCCGTCTGACGATGGCCGATCCATTGAGAAGAAGAGTTTTGATTATCCCGCTCTCGAACAGTACTACAACGAACTCCGTGACAATAAGGCCAGTCTGCTGGGTGAGAAGGCGGAAAAACTAAAGGTACCCACTGAGCTGGCGAAAAAGCGTGATGATTATTTGAAGAACCACCTCGTTGGTCTTGGGCCAGCCGCGATTGAAGGTCTCAAAGCCAAGGTCGCGAAGTTCGACTATTCGATACTAGGTCATCAAATTAGCGTCAACGCCTACAACATCGTCGATCGCTGCGAAGTTTGTCACGTTGGCATCAGAGAACCCCTTGATTTGCATCCTGCAGACCTGGCTCCCGATGGGCCCGGCAAAGAGCCTGATGCGCTGGCTCGTGCTTTCGTTAGTCACCCTAACCGCGAAATTCTTGCAATTCATAACCCGGATAAATTCGGATGTTCAGGTTGTCACTGGGGCAACGGTCGCGCTACGACGAGCGATATAAAAGGTCACGGTGATAATAAATTCTGGATGTGGCCCATGTTCGAGAAAGAAAACACGGAGGCTGGCTGTCAGCAATGCCACGCGAAGGATCGCGTAACTGATGGTGCCGATACGTTGAATCTGGGTCGCGATATGTTTTCGCAGCGTGGCTGCATGGGTTGTCATCGTTATGAGGGATTCGATCGCGAAACCGATTCGTTAAATAGTACTCGACAATCGATCGGTCAGCTGGAAGATCAAATTACGGCGAACGAGAAGATGATTCGCTACGCCGAGAATCCTGGTTCAGAAGTTAGTGACGTTGAGGCAAATGCTCTGTTGGCTAAAGCTACCTCTCTAAGGGTGTCAAACAGTCTACTTGCCGCACGCATCGACCAGTTGAACGTGCAAGCGAAATACTTGATGCAGGACGTCAAGAAGGTTGGACCTAACCTGAAAGACGTTCGGCTCAAACTCCGCAAGGAATGGATTCCGGTTTGGCTGCAGAACCCACAGAAATTCCGTCCGGAAACAAAGATGCCAACCTTCTGGAGATTTGCGGCCGGTATCGGTTCAAAAGAGGCACATCTGCGAGACAAGGATGGCGAAGATCAGATTCAGGCAATCGCAGCATATCTATGGCAAGACAGCTTCAACGGAAAAGTTCCAGAGCAACAACGCGGTGACCCGGGACATGGCAAGACACTTTTTGAGTCCAGGGGTTGTCTGGCTTGTCACTCGATCGGTGAAGGCGACAGCAAGATTGGCGGAACCTTTGCGGCAAATCTGACTAAGGTCGGAGAGAAGTCGAACTTCGATTACGTTGTGCGTTGGATTCACAATCCGCGAGAGCGATACGCTCCTTATTGTCCAAAAGAAAAGCGTGACCTGACTGCGGACGACTATGCGAAGAAAGGTTTGCCTTACGTCTTCGATACTGAACTGCACTCGCGTTGTCCGAATGATGGCACAGAGCTGCAAGTTCAAAACATGACGGTGATGCCCAACTTCCGTCTCTCTGAAGGTGACGCTCGCGATATCGCAACGTATCTGTTCACGTTGTCGTCACCGCCGAGTTATAGCGCCGCGTCGTTCATGGACGACACGAACCTTAAAGAAAAAGGCAGATTGCTGATCAAGCAGTACGGCTGTGCAGGTTGTCATGAGATTCAAGGCTTTGAGGACGAACAGCGAATCGGAAAAGAGCTGACCGTTGAAGGTGCAACGCCCATTGAACGTCTGGACTTCGCGCTGCAAACGAAGTACGCCGAAGAGGGAATGGATCCGCTTAAAGAAGTCATCAGGCCTGACGCCAAGGAAGAGAAGCCCTGGTACAACCACAAGGGATTTTTTGAGCACAAGATTACGCAGCCGTCGATTTACGACGAAGGCAAGGAGAAGGATCCAAAGGATCGTCTGCGGATGCCTGAGCCGTTCCTGACTCCGCAATGGCGGACAGCGCTTACTACATTTCTGCTCGGCAGTGTCGGCAGTGAGGGTGCGAATGTTCCGAGTTCGCTCTTCTACGATCCGGAAGATCAAAGACGGCAGGACATCCAGAACGGCTGGTGGGTGGTCAAGAAATACAACTGCCAGGGATGTCATCAACTTCAAGTCGGACAGCGCTCCGTCGTAATGGATCTTCCGTTCTACCAAACGGCGGAGGGCAAGGATTTGTTGCCACCGCGTTTGAGTAGTGAAGGAGCGCGCGTCGATCCGAGTTGGCTCCTGAGGTTTCTACATGATCCATCTTTGAGTGGTGAAAAGACCCCGGCTCAAGCTCAACAGATTGCTCAGTTGACAGCTAATGCGCAGCCTTCTGCATCGCCTTCTGCGAGTTCAGCAGCAGCGACATCAGGACCGAAGTTGAAAGCGCAGCCAGGTCTCGATCGTAATGGTGTTCGGCCATACCTCCAGTTCCGAATGCCGACGTTCAGCTTCTCGCCCAACGAGTTGCAGGTTCTGGTTCGGTTCTTTATGGCGATGTCGGGTCAGCAGGATCCATATATCAAGGAGCCGATGGAGCCGCTGACTGATCAGGAGCGGATGACCGCGCGGCAGATGTTCACATCAGGCACGCCCTGTTTGAAGTGCCACGTCACTGGCGATCCGACGCATGATGCCAAGGCGATTGCGCCGAACTTCCTGCTGGCGAGCGAGCGCTTGAAACCGGACTGGACATTTCGTTGGCTGTTGGATCCTTCGCAAATCGCTCCGGGTACCGCGATGCCGAGTGGCCTTTTCAAGAAGGAAGGCGATCGTTGGGTTGTGAACCTGCCGAATCCGCCGGCGAGCGCGAATGCCTACCAGCATGATCACGCGCGCTTGTTGGTGCGATACATGTTCCAAATGAGTCCGGATGAGCAGCGCGCGCTTCTGGCAACAGCTCCAGTAACGCCGGCGGCAACGACGGCTACACAGCATCACGCGCGCAGTAGGTCAAGACCATTAAACCATCATCGTTCTCTGGTTAGACCACGACCGTGGAAGAGCTTAGCTACTTCGGTGAAGGTTTCTCTGCGAGCGTTTTAGTCGCGCTTGCGTTCGTTCTGCTTTCGTGCGGCTTCCGTGCTAAAGTTAATTCGAAAGTCATATTAATTTGGAGGATTGATTATGAAGAAGCAGACAAAAGTCTGGCTTATTTTGGCGATTGCTTTGTCATTGTCGGTAGTCGCGTCGTCATGTAGCGGCAAGAAGGCTGATACGAATGCCCCTGAGAGCAGTGCCGCCGCTAAGTACAGCGGGCCGACCGGTACTGTCAGCGGAGTCGTAGCCTTCACGGGAACTCCGCCTGCACCAAAGAAGATCGATTCCTCGGCCGACCCCGTCTGCGGTCAAAAGAATCCGAACCTGGAAACTGAAGATACAGTTGTTAAGGACGGAAAACTTGCGAACGTATTCGTTTACATTAAAGACGGAACCACTACCGACGGCAAGAAGGTCGGTGACTTCAAATGGAATCCTCCGGCAACTTCGGTCCAACTCGATCAGAACGGTTGTCACTATCGCCCGCACGTGTTGGGTATTCAGGTTAGCCAGAAGTTGAGTATTACTAATAGTGATCCGACACAGCACAACGTTCATCCAACGCCCAAGAACAATCCAGAGTGGAACCAGTCTCAACCAAACGGCGCACCGCCAATCGAAAAGACTTTTGCGCGCTCTGAAGTACTGATTCCGGTAAAGTGCAATCAGCACCCATGGATGAAGTCCTACATCGGCGTGTTGAAGACTCCGTTCTTCTCAGTGAGTAAGGAAGATGGCAGTTTCACAATCTCAGGCGTTCCCGCTGGTACATACACACTCGTCGCCTGGAAAGAAGGCGGCCCGAATGGAACAGAGAAGACGATGCAAGTAAAGGTTGATGCTAACGGAACCGCGAAGGCTGACTTTACATTTGAAGCCGCCGCCGCGTCTGTACAGCCGACCTCGCTTCAGATGCTGCCCGCTGTTGAATTTCCGATGTTGGGAAGACCGCACTAGGATATTGCTGATTTGCGATTGCTGATTGCTGATTGTTTGGTGAATAAGAGGTCGATGTTGCTACTGAAGATTGGGATTAACTCAGAGGCGACAAATTGAAGTTCGTCGAACATAAGCAAATCAGCAATCAGCAGTCAGCAATCAGCAATCGTCATGAGGGGTTTAAATCGATTCGCAATACTCGTCGCTTGCGCGACGTTTTTCTTAATCATCGCTGGTGCACTCGTTACCAGTCATGACGCGGGCCTTGCAACATCCGATTGGCCACTCTCCAATGGTCAGGTCTTTCCCAGGATGGTTGGTAACCTTTTTTGGGAACACGGACACCGGATGGTTGCAACGACAGTGGGACTCCTGACCATCGTTCTGATGGTCTACGTGCTGGCTAAGGAAAAGCGTAGTTGGGTTCGTAAGCTTGGAGTTCTGGCTCTGGTTGGCGTAATTGCGCAGGGCTTGCTAGGTGGTTTGACCGTGAAACTGATGTTGCCGCTGGTGGTTTCCGCAGCACACGCAACGTTGGCGCAGTTGTTCTTTTGCACAACTGTGAGTCTGGCGGTGTTCACGTCGCGAAGCTGGATTCAGGCTACGCCGATCGGTGAAGAGAAGGGAAGTTTACCGCTTCGTTATTTGTGCACTGTGGCTTTGGTTTCGATCTTTCTACAACTGATACTTGGCGCCACGCTGAGGCATTCCGCAACATGGGACAAACCGCTACCTACGGAATTGATCCTGGCGCATGTCGGAGGAGCATTCGTCGTCACGCTGATACTTGGAGGAACTGTGATAACTGTATTGCGCAGGCACAAGGGAAGTAGGTTTCTTACACGACCTGCGACAATCGCACTTTCGTTTCTGGTTGTTCAGCTCTTTTTAGGTCTTGCTGCATATCTGGCGAGAGCAGCATCTCCGAATGATCCGCAGCCATTGAATCCGATGGTCGGCATCACAGTCGCCCACGTTGCGTGCGGTGCCCTGGTGTTCGCCTCAACCATTGTGCTGACGTTGAGAACGTATAAAGTTTTGCCCGCTTCAGACTCCAGCGTGGAGCTAGCAGCAAGACCGCAGGAGTCATAGTTTCGAATGGAAGAGTTTGCAATCAACTTACCAGGCACTGTTGTTTCCGACATCGAGCGACCTCGATTGACGGCACGGGAACGTATCAATGCGTACATTGAACTAACCAAACCTCGAATCACCTTTTTGATCGTACTGACCTCCGCAGCTGGTTTTGGATTGGCGTCCAAACGTACTGTCGACTATGTCGCACTCCTCGGCGCTTTGTTTGGAATTGCAATGTTGTCGTCAGGGATCGCCACGCTCAACCAATATGCCGAACGAGACCTTGATGGATTGATGCGTCGTACCGCCACGAGACCTTTGCCTACTGGGAAGGTGGCGCCGTGGGAGGCTCTGGCATTTGGTGCAGGCTTAACGATCCTTGCTGAAGTTTACTTGCTGGTGCTTGTTAATCCGCTGAGTGCCTTACTTGGATTGACGGTGATCGCCGGCTATTTGTTTGGCTACACGCCGCTGAAAACGCGCAGCTCTCTTTCAACGATTGTGGGTGCGTTTCCCGGTGCGGTGCCGCCATTGATCGGTTGGACTGCGGCGACTGGAACCCTCAACATCGAAGCTTGGGTTCTCTTTGCAATTCTTTTTCTCTGGCAGTTTCCCCATTTTCTTGCAATCGCCTGGATGTATCGCGAGGACTACAGTCGCGCGGGTATCCTGATGTTGCCTGTCATTGAGCCGGATGGTCGGGTTACAGCGCAACAAATCGTTGTATACACACTCATGCTCATCCCAGTGAGCTTACTGCCGACGGTGCTCGGCGTGTCAGGTCGAGTCTACTTTTTTGGTGCACTTGTACTTGGTCTTCTCTTTCTCTACAGCAGTGTTCGCGCGGCATTCTCCATGTCTCGTCAGCGAGCCCGGCAATTATTGCTAGCTTCGGTTCTTTATTTGCCATTGCTCTTTATTCTGATGGTGGCAAATAAGTAAGGCCAGTCGAACTTTAGTTTTTGTCGATGTATTTGCATCAGCAGTCACCAACCAAGAGGATCGACAAACTAAAGTTTGTCGGACACTACCATAAGGAGAGGTAACCGATGGGACGAGCTCTGGCGGTTATTATCTGGATCATTACAGCACTGTCAGTGCTGATGTTCGTTTCCAAGAAATGGTGGTTCCCCGCTGCCATCTCTGAGCATGGGCCTGCGCTCGATCGCCAATTCCTGATCACGATTATAGTTGTCGGCATCTCTTTTGCGGCGGCACAGATCGGTTTGGGATGGATGGTTTGGAAGTATCGCGATACTGGCAAGGCGGGCGATCGCGGACTCTATACACATGGAAGTAACCGACTCGAGATAATCTGGACCGTGGTCACAGCTGTCGTCTTCATCTCACTGGGCATCATGGGTCAATCGGTCTGGGCATCACTTCGATTGCACGATGCCCCAGCGGGTTCTTACACCGTTGAGGTCGTCGCGCAACAGTTTCAGTGGAACTTTCATTATCCCGGCAAAGACAATGTCTTCGGCAAGACGGATCCAAAGCTGATCGACGATGGGTCGCTGAACTTCGTGGGTCTCGACGAGTCAGACCCAAACGCCAAAGACGATTCTGTTATAACCGCGTTGGCTATTCCCGTTAACAAGCCTGTCGAACTACGTCTGCGTTCTAAAGATGTAATTCATAGTTTTTGGGTGCCGCCACTTCGTTTCAAACAGGACCTCGTGCCCGGCATGGAAATCAAAGTCCACTTCACCGCCACGAAGGTAGGACAGTATGAGTTGGCCTGCGCTGAACTCTGCGGACAGCTTCACTTCAAGATGAGGAGCTTCATGCTCGTGCTGCCCGATGATGAAATGGACAGTCTGAAAGGATTGCCGCAAGCACAGTTTCAGGCGCGCATAAAAGAACTGTTGGCCAAGTATCCAATCACCATAGATTAGTGTGAAACGCCGAAAATAGTCTGACAAAGCTAACCATGAGGAGATGACAGATGTCGGAAACTCACGAGGGAGTGCATCGGCACCCCGCACCAACAGGCTTCATACGTAAGTACATCTTTAGCCTGGATCATAAGGTCATCGGAATTCAGTACATCCTCCTGGCCCTGGTCGCTGTTCTGGTAGGCATGACGATGTCGCTTCTGATGCGCCTGAACCTCTCGTGGCCCGGAACCAGTTGGCCGATATTGGGCACCCTGTTTCCGACGGGCGCACCGGGCGGCGTGATGAATCCTGAGTTTTACCTGTCGCTCGTCACGATGCATGGCACCATCATGGTGTTCTTTGTGTTGACGACCGCACCTCAGGGTGGTTTCGGAAACTATTTTCTGCCGATCCAGATCGGTGCCGAAGATATGGCGTTTCCGGTGCTGAACATGATGTCGTTCTGGGTGACCCTGGTGGGTTTCCTTGTCATCCTGCTCGCGATCGTTGTTGAAGGTAATCAAGCACTCGGTGAATGGTTTGGTGCCCTTGGACCGTCATTTGTCGGCGGCAGTGGAACCGTGGGGCCTATTGGAGGATGGACAGGTTATGCGCCTTTGAGTGCGCTCGGAAGGATTGCAGGCCCAGGTCAGGGAGCCGGCATGAACCTGTGGGTGATCAGTATTGCGATCTTCTGTGTCGGATCGTTGCTCGGCGCGCTCAACTTCATCACGACGCTTCTGAACATGCGCACAAAGGGCATGTCTTTGATGCGCATGCCGCTTACGTGCTGGGCATGGTTTACCACCGCAGTGCTTGCTTTGTTGTCGTTCCCGGTTCTACTGGGCGGTGGAATTTTGTTGTTACTTGATCGCATTGCAGGCACCAGTTTCTTTATTCCTGGCGGTCTCTACGTGAGCGGTGTTCTTTCAGGTACCAATCCAAACTTCCCGCTTCATACTGGCGGTTCGCCGATCCTATGGCAACACCTCTTCTGGTTCTTTGGCCATCCCGAAGTCTACATCGCAATCCTGCCAGGAATGGGTGCAACATCGCACATACTCGCAACGTTTGCTCGTAAGCCGGTCTTCGGTTATCGAGCGATGGTGTTCGCGATTTTTGCCATCGGGCTGCTTGGCTTCTTTGTCTGGGGCCATCACATGTTTATAAGCGGCATGAGCCCTTACTCGGCGATCGCGTTTTCAGTGTTGACGCTCTCGATTGGTGTTCCGTCGGCGGTGAAGACTTTCAATTGGATCGGTACGCTGTGGGGCGGTCGGATTCGTTTCACTACCGCAATGTTGTTTGCATTGGGTTTCGTTTCACTGTTTGTTGCCGGCGGCATCAGCGGACTGATACTCGGTCAAAGCTCACTCGACCTTGCAATGCACGACACTTATATCGTGCCGGCCCACTTCCATCTTGTGATGGGCGTGGCTTCGATCTTTGGCATGTTCGCCGCTCTCTACTTCTGGTTCCCGAAGATGTTTGGACGTTTCATGAATGAGAGTCTTGGCAAGTTTCACTTCTGGGTCACATTCATCGGCGTCTACTCCATCTTCATTCCCATGCACGTAATGGGTTTGGTAGGTATGCCGCGACGTTATTCGCAGTTCACCGAATACGCCTTTCTAAACAAACTGCATCCGCTAGTGTTGTTCGTCTCGATTTCGGCGATTATCACTATCACTGTCCAACTGGTGTTCTACTTCAACGTAATCTGGAGCATGTTCAAAGGTGCGAAGGCTTCTGACAATCCCTGGGACGCCACCACCCTTG
>DATEXA010000296.1:0-9290 GCA_035257465.1 Pyrinomonadaceae bacterium
GTCGCTTGTCCCTGGCTATCATATGTCGCGCCGTTGGCGCTGAACTCACAGAGGTACCTTTTCTCTAAAGCATGTCGGACAAGCAGTGCGCGAGTTCGACGTACAAGTCTACTGCTGCTTCCAGTTCACGCTTCGAAACTCGCTCGTGCGATGTGTGCGCGTCGAGGATCGAGCCGGGCCCAAGCAAAAGTGGCTTTCCCCAATTCGTCAAATAAGGTACATCGGTCGTGAAACGTACTACGCATTCTTTGAAACCGCGAACATAAAACAGCTTCACAGGGTCGTGCGCAGAAGCAAATTCGATGCGCGCACGTCCACGGACAATTTTGTCCACGATGTTCTTCGCACCGTCAGTGTCGATCGCAAGACGAACCTGTAGTTCAGCACTAGCCTCAGCAGGTATTACGTTTGGACGAGTACCGCCCTGGATAACACCGATGTTGCAAGTAGTGTCCCCGAAAAATGGATCGTTGGGCCACTTCAAGTTGCGGATATCAGCGAGGACGTCGAGCAGTTTCTCAATCGCTGATTCACCAGCTTCGGGGTATGCGGAGTGAGCGGCTTTTCCTTCAGTCGTCAACAGGAATCGCATCGAGCCTTTGGTGCCGATTGCCAGTTTGTTGTCTGTCGGTTCCCCATTGATGAGAAAGCGACACTCTCGTGCGAGTGGGTGATTGTTCGTGAGTTGTGCGCCTTTGCTGCTTAGCTCTTCGTCGACTGTGAATAGCAAACCAACTTTGTCGAAACCTTCGGCACGCAGTCGTTCCGCCGCAAACACCTGCGACGCGATGATGCCTTTCGCATCACACGAACCGCGACCATAGATGTATTCACTATCCTCGCTTGAGGGAATGAACGGCGGGACAGTATCGATGTGGGTGGAGAAGACAATAGCGGGTGGGGCCGTTGTCGTTGCGATCACATTGAACCGGTTGGTTTCAACTTCCTGCAACTCGATTCGATAGCCGAGATCATTTAAGACCTTTGAAAGAAAGCACGCCGCCGCCGACTCATCACCAGTAACGGAAGGAATATCGATAAGTTGGCGGGTTAGTTCGGAAACAGTCATAGGACCAATATTAAGGGGATGATCTGAGCCACAGATTTACACAGATGGACAAGGATAAAAAAATGAATGGTTGATTCTGGAAAAGCCCATCGCTCGTTCTGTCTGATCTGTGTTCATCCGTTTCATCTGTGGCTCACCTTGCATTTTTGCTTTCAAACCGTTGTGGCTATCGATGCTTTTTCTTCGAAAAACGCTTCGTGCAATCTGTTCACTGCTTCGTTCACTCGCTCTTCTTCAATTGCGAATGTGAAATTGATGCTCGATGCGCCTTGCGAAATCAGCGTGACGTTTATGTCGCGGATGGTGCTGAACACATGCGCGGCTATTCCTGGCGTTCCGCGTAGTCCCTCTCCAACAACACAAATGATCGCGCGACCTTCTTCAATGCGCACCGTGCCGAGTTTTTCCAGCTCCGACACAATCAACGGTAGTGAACTCGCATCGTCCAGCGAAAGCGATACGCTGACTTCAGAAGTAGTCACAACGTCAACAACGGTGCGGTGTTTTTCGAAGACTTCAAAGAGAGCGCGAAGAAAACCATACGCGCCCAGCATCCGCGCGGAAGTGATCTGAACCGTTGTGACGCCTTTCTTGTGAGCAATCGCCTTCACTGTGCGTGGGGTGGTATCGGTTTGCGCGCAGACAAGTGTGCCGCTTTCCGACGGTGCGCGCGAGTTACAGATGCGAACTGGAATGCAGTCCTCAATAGCGGGTTGGATCGTTTTCGGATGAAGAACCTTTGCGCCGAAGTACGCCAGCTCTGCAGCCTCGGCATACGAAAGCCGTTCGACTGTTTGTGCTTTTGGAACAACACGTGGATCAGCAGTCAGCACTCCGGTAACGTCGGTCCAGATTTGAATCTCACGGGCATTCAAAGCCGCGCCCACGATTGCAGCGGTGTAGTCCGAACCGCCACGACCGAGCGTCGTCGTTTGATTATTTTTGTTTGAACCGACAAATCCACCCATCACAGGAACAGATCCCGTCTCAATAAATGGTAACAACACAGAACGAGTCGCAGCGACGGTCTCCTCCATCAACGGTGCAGCACAACCAAATTCATCATCAGTGATGACGCAACTACGAGCATCGATGGCTAACGCACTCATGCCGCGTTGGTTTAGTACCTCTGCAAGCAACAAACTCGAGAGAGCCTCCCCGAATGCCAACACTGCATCCTTGAAAGCACGCTGATGTTTAGGTTGAGAAACGATGAGTGCGAGGTACTCCGCGATTTGCTTCTTCGCTTCATCAATCTGCGTTGCATAGGCGGCGCTACTTGAAAGCAGTTCTGCAGCAGTTTCTTTGTGACGATTAAAGATGGGTTCAAGTGAACTCACCGCTGCTTGCACGCCGTTTTCCACGGCAGTCAGGGTGCTTGCAAGGAGTGCGTCCGTGACTCCGCTCATCGCCGACACCACTACGACAGGCACAAGCTGAATACGCGCAGCTAGAATTTGCGCGACGTTTTCAAATGCCCGCGCATCGCTGACTGACGTCCCACCGAACTTCATTACTGTTGGCATGATCATGGTTGCTCTGATGTCCGACAAGCTTCAATGTCCGATAAGCTTTAGCTTGTCGGCTCTTCCATTCTTCAATCATCCGACAAGCTAAAGCATGTCGGACAATAAAAAGGCCGATCGTGAATGAACACGACCGACCTCTGTTAGAAATCGAAATTCAAAACTGCGTCGCGCGTGCAACGCAGAATCAAATTAATTGTCGTAGCTCTCCACCGTTTCGGTGACAGTCCCGCGGATTTAGCCGCAGCAACCAACCTGTTGTCGACGAAGGATCGACAGCAAGCTTCGGCGACCCACCCCTTTCAACAGCTTCGAATCCTTCTTCAAAGAAGCTGTTTACTTTTGGAGGTCGCGCCTCTACAAGTTTCTCAAAAGATCACTTTCGAGCGATGCGTCAAAGTAGACGGAAGAGATGTGGATGTCAAGAAGTATTGAGGTGCTGGAAGCGCAGGCGTCCTCGCCTGCCAGCTGCAATTCCAAACGTTTATGGAACACTAGTATCGTTTGAGATCCCTCATTCGCACCGTGGCTTTAGCCCGGTGGTTGAAGTGAGAAGAGAGTTCGTGAACCGTTTCAACGGTTTTCGACGCCGCATGATAGAAACCGTTGAAACGGTTCAAACAGTCTCTATGGCCCAAGCTCACCGGGCTAAAGCCCGGTGAGAATGAGACGCAGAATTCCGGATGCATGGCCATATTACCGAGACTACTCCCGAGTCTTTCGAGTCTTCGGAATGGACACAACTTGCCCCATCCTGATCGACCCAATGGGTGGCACTGAGATGGGCATTGCCACGTCCCCCATGATGGGCGGTGTTCTCGTCTTCAGCGGACTAGAGATATAAGGTTGGCCCATTACGTAACTGCGCGACGCACGATCTACGATTCCATGAAGCCCGAGTCCGGCCAGAAAACTTACCAGAGCAGTTCCCACGGCACTGGCGACACGCGACAGCCGTCGCTTCAGAGCACGCAATCCTTCGGGACAGTTACGAGTGAGTATTGAACCGTCAGTTCTCCGATAGAAGCGAACGCACAAGCGACCTTCAGTACGCGCAACCAGTAGCTCCGCGTCCGACTTTGTCATCTCCGACAAGTTGTACACATTCAGATTGCATTGTCCGCAGAAGCGAACACGCTCATCACCAAACATGTTGTCCCAAACAGCTTTGCACGGCGCTGCAATGCGAACATGATCAAGTGGGTTGCTGAAATGCGACATGAACGCCTCCTTGGGGGTTAGTGCCTAAAAAAAGATTTCAAAGGGACCAGCGGAACCAGCATGAACTTCCCTGGACCACGACGGTCGGGAAGGGGGCAAGCAGCAGATTCACTAGTCTCGCCCTTCTCTTACCTAGCGCGCCCCCGCAGGTTCCTAAATCTTGGTTTCATATTTTGATACTCAGCCTATTTGCTGACCTGTGGCGACACATAACGAACAAAACTCAACTCAGACAGAGCTTCGAGCTTCTCAATTGCCACGCGACCGATGACAAGTTTCGAACTCTTCGGATCAAGAATGACTTCGAATCCAAGTTCTTTTAATTTCGTCATCGCTTCCTCTGACTTCTCTGTCAGCCACACCTGAACTTCAGCTTTGCCATCGTGAATAAAGCGTCCTTCGTCAGGTCCAAGAATAAATTGTTTGTCTTGCAGTCGCCGGACAACTGCGAAAACACTCGGATGAATCTTGAGTCGCAGCTGATCCAGTCTCTGTTCCTCTTTAGATTTCTCTCGCGTAATTTCTGCCGGCTCGAGTTGGTATTGCGACTTAGGAGCCGGCGTGGCCTGAGGTGTCGAATTCCCTGTTTCGGCAGTAACAGTAACGGTCATTGGCATGTTTGGTGGCGGCGCAGCGATCCTGCCAAAGCCGACACCCCCGCCAGTACCAGTGCTGCGCGTTAGACCAAGCGACCTACGATTTGCTAAGCCGCCGACATACAAATTTGAACTCGATTGATCGGAATCAACCATCGCCTGATTAACTCCAGCCGGCACTTCCACAGGAACATCAATTCGACGCGGCTGGTTGCCGTCGGTCACTACCATTTCTTCAACCGCTACGAATGAAGTGAACTGTGTAATCAATCGATACTCGAGTCCCACTTGCGTAATGGTCTGTTTCAAATCCGGCTTCATTTGTCCGCTCTGTGCGCCGGCATAATCCTGCGCCATCAAATCATCAATCCTTCGACGCGCCCAAAGTGATGACAAGACGTCATGCGAAGCCATCGTCTCTGGAAACGAAACTGGAATGTCACGCACAAAGTCATTTCCAGCGACCTTTCCTTTCAAGCGAATGGTGCCGTTCGCTGGTGCAGTAAAACGTCCCGACAGGATCAATGGCTTAGCAGAAAAGAGATCAGCAATTCGTTGCGGATAAACATCCGCCACTGGCAAACCGTTCCAATCGATCGAAATGTCTGTCAACAAGGGATTGCGAATTCGCTCGTGAAATCTCCTTGCGGCAGCCGATCCGTCGTCGTTCAATCCAACATACTCAACTTCGCCACGTCCAGCTTCGGCCATCTTGTCCAGAAGGAATCTATTCACCGACTCGCCAATGCCAAACCCAAACACTCGCGCGTTCGGATGCTTCTGTATTTCCGAAATGATTTCCATATCGTTGCCGACATAGCCGTCCGTCATGAAACAAACGATGCGCACATGGTCCTGATTGTCGGACGGTTCAAGCGCCGCTTTGATCGCGGTCATCATCTCAGTGCCACCGCTGCCGCCTCGTCCGCTCAGCAGCAGCTGGGCTTTGCGGATGTTCTCTTTAGTTGCGGGAACGGGATGCGGGAAAAGAATGTCGGTATTACCCGAAAAGGTGATGAGATTAAACGTGTCGGAAGGATAGAGGCTATCCATCGCAAGTTTCATCGTCTCCTTCGCCTTTTCAATCGGGAAACCTTCCATCGAACCCGAAGTATCCAGGACAAACACCAGCTCTTTCGGTGTTACATCCTGGACCGCAACTCGATCAGGAGGCTGAAGAATCATCGTGAAGAATCCGCCTTTGTCCGACCGATGCGTCAGTATCGCGTCCTGGATTGATCCTCCAGCGACGTCGTAACGAAGAACAAAATCCTTGTTGGGAATTGTGGCCGCTTCTTTCAGACGAATGTGAGCGCTTCGACCGTCGGGACGTTCAATGTCGATGGGATGTGTTTTTGAGTCCAGGGCATCGATGAGTAATCCGGCATCGAGTTGAATATCGAGCGAAACGTCGTGCCCGCTTCGGAAACCTGGCGGGGCCATCTTCGGTGTGATTCGCGACGCATCGGGAACCTGTGTCGTGTCCGGCGCAAAGCCGTTCCCTCTCTTCTGACCATTTGGTTGACCAGAGATGTAACGTGGGCCAACTACCATTGGAAACACGAACTCATACGCGCCGGCTTCATACTTCAACATCTCAACGTAGCTAATTGTGATCTTGATTTGTTCGCCGGGCAGGACGTTGGCAACCGATTGCATGAAGATGTTTGGTCGTTCTTGATCGAGGAGGCTGGCAACCTGTCCGTTTGATTTGGCTGCCTCGTAAACAGCTTGAGCTTCTTCGCGTGGCAGGATCTTTCCTTTAACTACGCGGTTGCCGATCGTCATAGTCATATCGTCCACAGCGGCGTTTTGAGGAAGCGGAAAAGTATAGACCGCTTCAATCTTCTCTTTAAAAGGATTCTCGAACTCCTGAGTGACGTTGACGCGAGAAAGGAACCCGCTGATTTCAGCCTTGACGTCTGTGTGTTTGAGAGGACAGAGAGATTTGGCTTTGCCGGTTGAGTCCACGACCATCAAAGCACCTGAACTTTGACCCGTTTGCGCTGACGCACCAACTTCAGACGATTGCATCGCGATGAAGATTGGAGCGATAACTGCTATGAGCAAAACCAGGAAGTAAGACTTGGGAAAGAATTGTTTCTGCATGGATTTGTCCTCGCATGAATCGAATTGACGCCGGTTGTGGTCCCTTATTCTTAGACGCCCTTCGCGCCTGTCAGTTCCAACTTCTCTCTTAGAACGGTGCCAGCGGCAGAAGCTTGCACGGATATCTCCGATTGCTGATTGCTGATTGCTGATTGCTGAATTGAATAAACGCAAGCGGTAAACTTGGGTTCAAATCCGCAATTGGAAATCAGCAATCAGCAATCAACAATCGGCAATGCCTTAGTACAAATTAAAGTTGTATTCCAGCTGCATGTAGACCGACACCGAATGTCCGCCTTTTGTTGCCGGCACAAATTTGATTTGTCTTGCCGCCGCAATCGCTCGTTCAGTCAGACCAAACGGAAGAGTCTGCACCGCCCGAATCTGTTCAACCTGGCCCGAATTCGAAAACACGACACGCAACATGACAGTTCCAGTAATTTGATTGCGTCTCGCCTCTTCTGTGTATTGTGGCTCGGGCTTAAACAACAAGCGTGCTCGTTGCTCAACTTCACTTCCACGAAACGGACGTGCCTTTGAAGCATCATTTCCCTCACCTCCTGAACCGCCACAACAGCCTGTCTGCTTTTCATTGCCACCCATGTTTCCTTTGCTGCCGGGACCATAGCCGCCACCATCACCTTCGCCGATCCCTAAGCCATTGTTGGTACCTATGCCACCACCATTTCCCGGGCCTTTCGAACTGACGTCCGATATCGATCGAGGATCACCATAAACGGGTGACTTGAGATCCTTCCAAAGAGCGGGATCGACATCCACACCAGCTACAGGAAGAGTGGGCGGATACACCGGTGGTGTCTTTGGTATTGCTGCGAGGATATTGGATGGAGGTGGCAACTTCCCTGCCTGTGGCGGATGCGGTTCATGTTCTCCACCACCGCCGCCACCCTGAGCTTGTCTGCGGATTTCACCCGAGCCTTCCCCTGACTTGTCTTGCTGAAAACCAACCCGGCCATTTCCGTTTCTTCCGATTGAACCTTCGTTGTCTTTCTTGTCGAGTTCCTTCAAATTGATGACTGTCAGTTCCGTCGTCGGTAGGGTTTTGGCTGAGTCATCAGTTCCACCAAACGTCCGGTGAGTTCGTTCGAAAACCAAAACTGCAAGAACGATCATTGAAACAGTAGAAAGGGCAGTTAGTACGTTTGGAGCAAGTAAGACTCGGACGCTTTTCTTAAGAGTTCTGCGGACAAGCCGTGCGGTCGTGCGAATCGGATGTTGCTTGAAGTAGGGCCACGCTAATTTGCACTCTTGTTCAAGTGCCATGAGTTCGGTTGCGAGTCTGGGGAGGAGTGGACGGCTGTTGATGATCGTGGGGACATATTTTTTGGCGACATGGCTCATCTTTTACCTCGAGTCGCACAGAACGACAGTTCATCTGTGTTGGGTTCACACAAATAATCGTAAGGCGCGAACAAGTTATGTCTGACAGATGGGGAGACGAGCTGAGGACCACACTGCGAAGGTGTCAGCGCGTTTGATGCAGTTTGCGCTTTCGAGGAGGCCTCTGAAAGTTATTACCGGAACTGAGGGGAAAGATACGGAAGGATGCGTGGAAAAAATGTCCGACGAACTTTGTCCGACGAACTTTAGTTTGTCGGGAACTACGCCACTCACATTTGGATAGATTAAAGTTCGCGACAAACTAAAGTTCGTCGGACATTCTTGTTCGTCGGACTTGTTGCTAATTATTCATTGCATTCAGCAGTTTCTGTGCTCGCTTCGCATCGATGCGTTGTAGCGCTCGATACTGTTCCATAACGCCATTCCGATTTCCGAGTGCTTTGTACGTGATGCCAAGATTGTAGTAGGCCAATCCGTAGTCAGGTTTTTTCTGAATCGCCATCTGATAATGCGAGACGGCCTCGCCGTACCTACGCAATTGATGAAACGCGTACCCCAACTCGTTATGGGCCTCGGCATTGTCGGAATCTAATTGAATCGACTGCTGCAGAACCTGGACAGCTTCGTTGTAGCGCTCCGCGTCGTTGTAACACCAACCCAGGTTGTATAGCGCTCCGGAACTTTTTGGCCTGAGTTGAACTCCTTTGGAATACGCATTGATCGCCTCGCCATATTGCTTGGTGTTGTAATAGTAGACGTCACCCAAACCGAGATAAGCGAGGCCGGCCTGCGGATCCAACCGAATTGCTTCCTGGTATTCTTCGATTGCTTCCGAGTAGCGCCCCAGGTTTCTCAGTGAATATCCCAACTCGTTATGGGCATCGGCGAAATTCGGATTCAGCTTTATCGCTTGTTTGAGATTGGTCGCAGCGTCTTCGTAGTTCTTCTGTTCGTTGTAAATCCATCCGATGTCGTGATAGGTCGAGGCGTAGTCTGATTTTATCCGAAGCGATTCTCTATACGCTTTCATCGCTTCATCGTATCGTTCCAGTTTCCGGTAGGCGTATCCAAGTTCGTAAAAAGCTGAGTAGGTTGGCTGAAGTCGTGCGGCCTGGTTAAGCGGCTCGATAGCCTCTTCATAATCTTCCTGATCGTTCTTGATCCAACCGATACGGTATTGTGCGTTTGCGAGTGACGGATTCAGTTCGATTGCCTTTTGGTATGCAGTCAGAGCGGCGGTGTAGTTCTTCGCGGTAAAAAACTGATCGCCCTGCGAGTTGTAGTAATTCGCATCGGGTCCTTTAACGACCGTCGGTTTTTTGACGGGTGGTGTAGTTGTCGTAACCGGTGGTTTGCGCACTGTCGAGGCGGATGTATTTGTTTTGACCGGCGGTTTAGTTGATGAAG
>DATEXA010000297.1:0-5414 GCA_035257465.1 Pyrinomonadaceae bacterium
CAACGCCTTCAGCGTTAAGACCAAACCCCACTATTTGAAGTATCTATAATGTCCTTTGATCGTCCAGTTCATCAGCACATCTTCGACTCGAGTTCCCGCGCCAATATTATGAACGATCAAACATTCACGTTGAGTTTCTGAGAGCATGTTGGTAACCATCCCGATGTGATAAGTGCCGCCACCCAGGTCCCACGCAACCACGTCCCCAGGGAGGTAATCATCAGGTTCGTCAGTAATCGGAACCGCTTTACCTTGTCGGGTGAAGTAAGTCATCAGGTTCAAAACTCGACGATGGTCGATGTTGCTGTCTGGCCTAGTTAAGCCCCATCTCTTTGGATAGGCTTCCCACTCGCGCGCCATGTCTTCGTGAACTTCTTTCTGCAGGTCTATTCCAACTTTTCGAAACGCCCGAACGATAACGTCTGAGCAGACGCCGGTGTTGATTGGAACGTCGCCTTCGGGATATTGAATGCTTACGTAAGCTGGATCGTAGCCAGTAGTAATTCCTGCCTGTGCTACAGCACTATCGATTAATAGCTTCAATTGTGGGGATGAGCTCGCCGGTAACGACTTAAAGACTGGATGCGCAGGTACCGCGCCGGTTGAAGTTTGGGTTCGGGATCGCGAACGACAGCCAGCGAAGAGTGAGAACGAAAACAAGACAATCGCGATCGTGACTTTGAACTGTCTATTCATCTGCATGGGCAGGAAAGGCGTCCTCACCTGCCAGGAAACGCAACTAAGGGTAATCAAGGGGTTGGCCCACAGCGTTAGTAATCAGCAGGCGAGGACGCCGGCGCTCCCAGCTCAGCCTTCACAGTCAGCCATTGCTTCACATCAACACGCATGTCCTCAACTATTTCATGCCCGGCGTCGTAGCTCTTAAACAAAACAGATGTGGCGCGAGTTCCCAACTGTTGTTCGTAGTCGCGAACTCGCTCCGGTGTGTAGAATTCATCGCGTGTGCCGGCAAGATGGAACACGTCCGCGTTTGTCGGCCGATAGATTTCACTGGTTGTCCAATCGCCAGGAATCCCACCACATATGCCTACTACTCCCCGCAAACAATCGGGATGTGTAAACGCAAATCGATAATTAAGCGCGCACGACTGCGAGAACCCAAGCAGAAAGATTCGCGACGGATCGGCGGCATCTTCATTGACAAGATGCCCCATCAAATCCGACAGCGCCTTGTGATGAATTGCTACTGACTCTTCCGGCCGAAAGTTTGTTAACCAACCAAAGCCAAATCTAAGTGGACCGCCCTCTTCTTTAGGATCTCGCAGGTGTTGATGTGGCCCCTGCAGTGCAGCGATTGCGAAACCCACTGGCGCCATCAGACGCGCCTCACGCATCATTTGACGTTTGCTTGCGCCGTATCCGTGAAGTGCGATCAAGAGTGGAGCAGCAGAAGTTTCAGCCGGTTGGAAGTCGTAATAGAGGTTGATCTCTGCTTTGAGAGTATTGTCGAGTTTGGTCTCGCTCATAGTTATGTCCGATATGCTTTAGCCTGTAGGAACTAATCCTGACAAAGCTGAAGCATATCGAACAAAGGCGACAAGCTGAAGCATATCGGACACGGACAATTGCATTCAGCCTCAATTGACGGCTACGATGGTTTTTCGATTCGAGATCACTTAAACAAAAACTGCGAGAGGTGTTAGCTATGAAATTTCCGGGTGGCTTCAATATTCAACAGATGATGAAGCAGGCGCAGGTCATGCAGGAAAAGATGCAAAAGGAAATGGAAGAACTGCGCGTGGATGCTTCAGCGGGCGGTGGTGTAGTTACGGTTGAGATGAAGGGCAACCACGAGATTGTCGCATTAAAGATTGATCCGGAAGCTGTTAAGGACGGCGACACAGAAATGCTTCAGGACATGATCCTCGCGGCCATCAACGAAGCCAACCGTAAAGTTGATGAAGCAATGAAAGGGAAGCTTGGTGGAATGTTACCGCCGGGGCTAGGTGGTTTGTTTGGTTAGTCTTTTCGGTCTTAGGTCTTTGGTCTTGGGCCTTTGAACTCTTGAGAAAATCAAATGTAACAAGACCAAAGTCCCAAAACCACAGACCACATGCTTGAATACGCTGAACCCGTCACAAAACTGATCGACGAACTGAAACGCTTGCCCAGCATCGGGCACAAGTCGGCTCAGCGTCTGGCATTTTACATCTTGCGTACTTCCGATGCGGATCTCGAGCGACTCATTACCGCGCTCAGGGATGTAAAGCAGCGAATCATCCTTTGTTCCATTTGCAACAACCTCACCGAAGTTGATCCTTGCCGCTTTTGTTCATCACCAACGCGTGATCATTCAGTCATTTGCGTCGTTGAAGAACCTCACAGCTTAGTGGCCGTTGAAAAGACCCGCAGTTTTAAGGGCGTATATCACGTACTTCACGGGAGTCTCTCGCCAGTCAGACACATCGGCCCAAGCGAGTTACACCTGGCGAATTTGTTGCCGCGATTGAAGCCGGAGAACAACGAGGGAGTTGTCGTTAGTGAAGTGATTCTCGCAACCAACCCGACAACGGAAGGCGAAGCAACCGCAAACTACATCAGTCGTTTACTGAAGCCACTCGGATTGAGGGTCACACGAATTGCGATGGGAATGCCTGTTGGTAGTGATTTGGAATATGTGGATGAAGTTACGATGGATAAAGCGCTTGCTAATAGACATGAAATCTAACGTCAGAAAAAAGAAAACCTATTTATCATTGGTCATTTGAAATTTTCCATTGGTCATTTTGTGGGTCCGGCCTTTTGAGTTTTGGTCTTGGTCTTAAAAGCTCTAGTGATTCAAACTTCACTAAACCCAAGGCCCAAGATCGAAGACCAAAGGCCGTCATAGCAAAT
This sequence comes from Pyrinomonadaceae bacterium, assembly GCA_035257465.1. Lineage (GTDB taxonomy): Bacteria > Acidobacteriota > Blastocatellia > Pyrinomonadales > Pyrinomonadaceae > PSRF01. The sequence goes on from DATEXA010000297.1 coordinate 2,857, forward strand.
GACAAATGAAAAATGTCAAATTAGCAATGACAAATAAATCTTTTGCTAGAACCGAACCTGTTCTTCCGGCACGCCATTCTTACACTCCTTACAATCTCCGCTTCCATACATTCGAGCGTCGAATTCAACTAGTGACTTAATGGGGACGCCTTCAACTTCACTCGGAGCTGCAGAGAAACGCACAATCGCGCCACAGCCGATGATTTTTCCCCCCAACGATTTCACAAGTTTCACCGTCTCTTCGATTGCGTTTCCGCTGCGAATGATATCGTCGACGATAATGCATGGATGCACTTCACCCTGATTCACATACTGACGAAACATTCTTTCGCCGTGTTCTTGTTCCGCCCAGTAGATCTGTTCTGCATTGAGCGCGTCACGCACACCAAAGGCTACCGGGATCCCTCCCGAGCTCGGGCTAATCACTGCGACTTTAGGTAGCCGACTCGAAATGTCTTTCTCAAGTCGAAACTTCCTGCTCAGGGCGACGGCGAGCACACGTGCTGTGTCGTAGTAACGAAACGCGAGGGGCATCTGAAAATAATGCGGCGAATGTTTTCCGTTGGGATAAACGAAATGACCTTCGCGAAAAGCCCCGGTGCGTTGCAGGATCTGCATTACGCTATCTTGTGATGGGATCAGCTCGACCATTGGAATCTCCGGAAAAGTTAGTAAGAGTTTTGCACTTGTGTTTTGGTCTTGACCAAAGACCCGCTTTTTCGCTCCGCAGCATACATCAAAGCCCACGTTTTTCTACAGCGCGTTCGACTAGTGATTTCTGATCTTTCGGCAAGCCAGGAGGCAAGCTTTCGCAAGAAAACCAGAGAGCACTCTCCACTTCGATACTTTGTAGAGAGGGTTCGTTTCGTGTCGTCGCGCAAAAGATTATTTCGATCTGTCTTGGTCGCTTGAACGATCGTGCCCAGAAGATTTCGACCTGATCGAGTTCCAGTGCAATTTCTTCCCGAAGTTCGCGCTGTAACCCATCGAGTGGTTGTTCGTCTGATTTGAGAAAGCCGCCGGGAAGTCCCCAACCACTGCCGGGTCGAAAGCGATGTTTTAGCAGAAGAACTTTTCCTTCCTTGTTGAAGATCACAGCCGCTGAAGTTACGGTGAATTTTGTATTCGTGAGTCTTATTGTCATACGCCTCAAGCCCGTGGGCAGTCGGCGCCAGACTCCAGCCATAAAGTTCTTGAGCATTGGAGAGCGAGGATAGCATGCGCACGGATGAGCTTTGATCCTGGTGCTTTGCACTTTGGTTTCGAGAGCCTTCAAAGCACTAAGAACAAAGTCCAAAGCGCAAATGTGCATTGACGTTCATTCAGCGCTATCGTTAAGATTCGGTCACCAGCACGCGCACGCACTTTTTCGCATCATACAATCAAAAATGGCAGCACCTGATACCACATCTGCAAATCAGAACTCCCCGGCAACCGCCACGGCGCCTGTTCCTAAACGGATCGTCAACGCGCAGACCGTGTGTAATGAAAGAAACGAGAAGGGGAAGCTCTGCAACGGTCACTTGAAGCAACTGCGCACTGCAGGCGAGGCTGCGGAGGTTCATCTACGTGGTGATGATGTTCTCTTCAAATGTCAGACGTGCGGAACGCTATACATGGGACCACCATTGGGACACGTTCGAGATCCCTACAAGCAGACCCGGTTTGTAGAAGCTGAGTTGACAGCATTACTCCAGGCGGCTGGTGGAACTCTTCCGGTCATCAAGAAAGACGAGCGTGGTGTTTTCATCATGGAGGAGACTGCGCCTCCGGATCATGGCCATGCTGCGAAACCAGCAACTCCGGCAAAAGCAACAGCAGCGGCAACCGCCAAACCTGCGGCTGCACCGAAGCCAGCTGCGAAACCGTCCAGTGGACATACTGGTGCAAACCCAAATCGCGGGTTATTCAAACGTTCGACTTATGCTGGCTACAAAGATATTGGGCCCGTTGCTGGAGAGACGTTTGAGCAAAAGGTTGCTCGACTGAAGCAGTTGGCTGCGGCAGCCAAGCAGCGTGCCGAAGAGGGTGGTGGTGGGGAACACGAAGCGCCGGCTGAAGTTGAGACTCCCGTCGCTCAGGTTGCCGAAGCCGAAAACGCGACCGAGACTACATCAGCCACCGCTGCGCCCGCACACAAAGCAACCGGGAATGCTGATCGCACTTTGATGAAGAGGGCCACGTATGTCGGAGTCGTTGATACTGGGCCAATGCCGGGTGAGACGTTCGAGCAAAAGGTCGCGCGACTAGCTGCTCTCGCCGCAGCCGCGAAGCAACGTGCAGAAGGTGGGTGACTGTTTTACCGCGAAGCGGTTACGACCCATAGTCCAGGGTTGCCTCAACCCTGGGTGAACTGAATGAGCAAGAATCCAACCCCAACGGGGTTGCGTCCAAGGAGGGGCCTCACGCCTCAAATTGCACATTAAAGACTTCTAATTACTTCACTGAAACTCATTACTTGGAGGACACCTCATGCCTCAATCACTATCTGCTGTTTACATTCACCTCATTTTTTCAACCAAGGAACGCTTCCCTTATTTACGTGACGAAGAGCTACA
>DATEXA010000298.1:0-4477 GCA_035257465.1 Pyrinomonadaceae bacterium
GACGGGGCGAGCGGGCGGCGAAGGGAAGAATCTCAGCTTACGTAGGCCCAGGCATCAGTTCGCCCCGTCTCCGCGTCGGCCTGTCACCCCGTCGCCCCGTCACCCCGTCGCCCCTCTTCTACGTAGCCAACCGGGCGCATCACGCCGACATTGGCGGCGCGACGCCTGGTTCAATGGGATTGGCCACAGATATTTACGGCGAAGGCATTCGTATCCCACCGATTCGCATCGTTCGTGGTGGCGAGGTCGATGCTGACACTATGCGATTACTGATGGCCAATGTTCGTGGGAACAATGAACGACGCGGTGACTTCGATGCGCAAATCGGTTCACTCAACACTGGTGCGACACGGTTGCTCGAAATCGTCGAGCGCAGAGGTGAGAAAGAAACTCGCGAGTACGCCGCTCAACTCATTCAATACTCAGCCCGTCTCATGCGTCACACGATTAGCGCGATTCCAGATGGTGTCTACGAAGCGCAGGATGCGCTCGATGATGACGGCATCAGCGACTCCCCGGTTCCAATTGTCGTGAAGTTAACTATTCACGGCAGCAACGCAACGGTAGATTTTCACGGAAGCTCCCCGCAGGTTGTCGGTGCCATCAACGCGGTGGAAGCGATAACGGTTTCTGCGGTCTCGTACGTGTTTCGCTGTCTCGTGAAGGGTGAAATTCCCGCGAGTGCTGGTTTGATAGAACCGATAAAAGTGATCGCGCCGGCCGGGACGGTAGTCAACGCAAATCCACCCGCCTCTGTCGCGGGAGGAAACGTCGAGACGTCGCAGCGCATTGTAGATGTTTTGTTCAAGGCGCTCGCCAAGGCCGTTCCCGATCGGATTCCTGCGGCGAGTCAGGGAACTATGAACAACCTGACTATCGGAGGCATCGATACGCGCACTGGAGGAGAGTTTTCCTACTATGAAACCGTTGCCGGCGGGACTGGTGCGCGACCGACCGCAGAGGGAATGAGCGGTGTGCACACCCACATGACGAATAGCCTGAACACGCCGGCGGAGGCGCTCGAATATGCATATCCGCTGCGAGTGCGTGAGTATCGACTTCGGAAAGGTTCAGGTGGCAAAGGCAAACATCGAGGTGGTGATGGCGTTGTGAGGGAGATCGAGACGGTTGTGCCTGCGCGGATGTCGTTACTGGCAGACCGGCGCAAACAAGGTCCGTACGGTTTGCAAGGTGGTGACGATGGCAAGGCAGGAACGAACGTGATCATTCGCAACGGCCAGGCGCAAAAGATCGCAGCGAAAGGATCACACGAATTGAAAGCAGGAGATCGAATCCGTATTGAAACTCCTGGCGGCGGCGGCTGGGGCGTGAAAACCTAAAACCATCCGCGGATTAATTTCTAATTGTCAGGTAAGGAAGGGGACCCTGTCCCCGCCCTCTGAGTATCCAAGCCTTAATCCCAAGGCAGGAAGGCTCACAGTAAAGAAGAGTGCGGGGACAGGGGTCTCCTTCCTTACCTGACAATTTCTTGAATGTGAGCATGCGAAATCTGCGAAATCTGCGGAGGTCTAAGTGGTCAATCGGCGATAGATTCCTGGCAGTCTCTCTGGAAGAGTTAATACGTCGTCGATAATCGTGTAGCCAATCTCGCCGTAGAGGTCCTTCAACTCCGCCTCAGATTCGCGATCGATCGTAATGCAGAACGGTGTGATGCCTTCGTTCTTTGCCTGTCGCAACGCTTCTCGTGTGTCCTCACGAGCATAACGCGCATCGCCATAGTCGTGGTCGTAAGGTCGACCGTCTGATAACACAATCAGCAAACGAGTTCGCGCGTCCCGTTTTGCCAATTTGGCTGTCGCGTGTCTTATGGCTGCTCCGAGCCGCGTATTGTTTTGATAGTTGATTCCACCGATTCGACGTTTCACTTCATCGGAATATTTCTCGTCAAAATCCTTCACGACGTAAAACTTCACATTTCGCCGGCCTTCAGAAGTGAATCCATTAATGGAGTAGACATCGCCGACCGCCTCGAGAGCTTCACTCATTAACACCAGGCCCTCTTTTTCGATTTCGATAATGCGACGGCCCGGTCGCGTGTAGGGCTGCAATGGATGACGACCAATCGTGCGCGCTGTCGATGACGACTGATCAAGCAGGAACGACACTGCAACGTCACGTCGTCTTCGAAGTCGCTTCGTGTAGATCCGTTCGGATTGCTGCCCATCTGCTCTCCGATCGATCACATAATCGATCACGGCATTGAGATCGAACTCTTCTCCGTCCACTTCATTCGACACCCGAATAAGATTCTCGGGTTTCATCAATTGAAACTGGTGACGAATGGAAGAGATTACGCCCTTGTGACGTTCCCTCGTATCATCGACAAAACTACGATCGCCATGCATTACACGTTTCTCGACCACGCGGCACCACCCAAGACGATGATCAGTTAACTCGCGATCCCATTCATCGTAGTTGTACGCAACCTCTCCTTCACCAAGCTGCTGTTCGGGAGATTCGTTTTCCGACCATGCTTCCATGCCTGCCAGTTCATCAGGTTCGCCTTCCGCAGAAGGATCGTTCCAGGCGTTGAAGAGCTCGCGCGCATCTTTGCGCTGTGGCAGCTGTTGAGGTTGTCGTTGTTTTAGCCGTTCGGCTGCGTTGTTCTGATCGTCAGCTTCAGTTTGATCCTCGGGCACTTCGATTTGTTGAACTGAATCATCGGTGGGAATGGCTGATTGAAACAGATCGTAGACACGTCGAGTGGCCATCAACGTGTCGGCGACGCTTGATTCAGGATTCGATAGATACTCGCTGACTATTGTCTCCAGCTCTGAGACTACTTGTCTGTAATATTCTCTCGAGTCATCGCGTGCGCCTCCAAGCAGCGTAATTTGAAACAACAACTCAAAAGGCGCGAGTGAAAGTGGCAACTCCAGAATTCGAGGTCGACTACGACTGAGGTGTTCACGAATGAGATCAAGGTCTCGACGTAATCCGCGATATCGATAGCGAAGTTGCCTGTCAATGCGTCCATTCTCGAGAGTGCTAAAAACTCTACGAGCTAACTGCGGTACCGGAAACAGACGAAGGACCTGTTGGTAACTTACATCCTCAGCCGGTTGCCATTCATTTGCAGGCTTCGCGACACCGAGTGGGTCAACCATGTGATCAGGCAATGCAAACGCGTCGAGGGCATTTACGTTTTCCGGGTCGTAAGCTTCAGCGACTGCTCGATAAGCTGCCATGATCATTCCGCCACGCTCGTGTGTGCCAAACTCGATTTGTCCGGCGGCGTGGGCGGCCAACACCTTATAGAGACGGAAATCCAGTTCGTCGTCCCCAAACTCGTTCACCACAGATGGTAGGTGAATGGTTCGCCCGTCTCCAATGCGGGATTCGTCTGGCACGGCGGCGAGTGCAGCGATCTCCACACCACGTCCCGTCAAAGCTTCAACGTACAGTCGAAGTAGATGCTGAACAGAATCAAGAGACAGTCCTAGTGTCCCACTGTGAAGCGCTTCATAGCTGCCACGTGTTTCAAGCGAGAAATAGCTTCTGCGTGCACGTGTGTCGGGTCGTACGGACGACAGCCCGCGCTTGGCCCACGCTTCAAACTGCTCGATCGAGACCTTCTGCAACGCGCGAGCACTCGAACGAAAACAGGCAAGAGCAGCCTCGCCATCGACTTCGGCAATCTCTTTCGTCAACTCCAGGACTCTGCGTGCAAGAGCGACTGCGTCTACGCGCTGAGCTTCCGCGTCTAACAATCGAATGAAGCGCGGACTGCTTCGTACAAATGCCACCAGGCTCGCATTGCCGTGCTTCGCAACAACCCACAAGAGTTCGATCCAGTCGTCGAAGATTTCCGGAGCACGGCGCAAGATCTCTCCGCCCGAGAGCAGTATGTGTAATGCCGCGCCTCCGCCACGTTCGAGAAATTCAGTTGAACGATCGATAAGACGAATCGCGTCGGTAGCATTGAGGTCGAGAATCGCCTGCGGAACAGCAGACCAGGCGTCTGCGGCAATGCCGCCTGCGCGTGCTGCAAATGCTCCGGCAAGCTCGAAGGCCTTTGATGTGACTTGCTCACTTGCGAATTCTCGCAGCGCTCGCGACACTTCGCCGCCGCTCTTCAAGAATTCCGCACTGTGCTTCGCTGAACGTCGCGCGATCTCAGTTGCAATCGCAAGCATTGAGCGAAACAGTTGTTCGTCATCAACGTCGGCGACCAGAGTCGGCATGAGTTGGAAAGTTTCTTTGCCAACCGCTGTCGACAACGTCATTTGACGAACACAAAGTTGAAAGATTTCGGAGTGTAACGAACGTGGGACTTCTCTAAAGTTGTCCACGCCTGCAGCAAAGAAGGATACGGCAGCTTCGTAATCGCCCATGGCCAAACGTCGACCCAATTCACCCCATGACTTCAAATCGGCAGGTTGCAGGATGAGGGCAGCAGCGGGAGCAGCTCGAAGAAACTCAATTCCTGCTCTGAGTGAAATGCTGGTAATTGCCG
>DATEXA010000299.1:0-27417 GCA_035257465.1 Pyrinomonadaceae bacterium
GAGCCGGTAGAGCTTTGGACAACAATTTCAGTCGACGCGAGTGGCGCAAGCCCGGTGACGAATCAGCGAGGTGCTCACTTTCTGAAACTCATCGCCCGGCTTAAACAAGGCGTCACCGAAGAACAGGCACAAAGCGATGTCAACCTCGTTGCCGGTCGCCTCGAACAACAATACCCGGACACAAACACTCACAAAGGAATCCATATCGAGTCGGCGTTACATTCGATTGTTGGAGATATTCGTCCCGCACTGTTGATTCTGCTGGGAGCCGTTGCTTGCGTGTTGCTGATTGCTTGCGCAAACGTCGCCAATCTTCTCCTGGCTCGGGCGACTGGTCGCCATAAGGAGATGGCCATTCGTTCGGCGCTCGGTGCGAGCCGACTTCGTGTCATACGCCAACTCCTCACCGAGAGTGTGCTCTTGTCACTCGTCGGAGGAGCTGTTGGCCTGCTGCTCGCTGTCTGGTGGTCGGATCTTCTGGTTGCTCTCGGGAAAGAGGACATTCCGCGCGCTGTTCAGGTCGGTCTCGACTGGCGAGTTCTTTCATTCACACTAACCGTATCGGTTTTAACTGGTCTCATTTTCGGACTCGTACCAGCTTTTCATTCTGCGAAGACTGAGCTCACTGATTCGCTGAAGGAAGGAAGAGGTGTGGGTGGAGGCGCTCGTCGTAATCGCATGCGTAGCGCTCTGGTGGTCAGTGAGCTTGCTATCGCAGTTGTCTTGCTGGTGGGAGCCGGATTACTGATTCAAAGTTTGTGGCGGCTGCAGCGAGTTAAGCCGGGCTTGGATCCAAAGAACATTCTCACTTTCAACGTTTCCCTTCCTGACACAAAGTACGACGGCGAAAAGCAGAGTCAGTTCTTTCAGCAACTGAGAGCGCGACTTCAAACGTTACCAGGGGTGCAATCCGCGAGCGCGGTATTGCCGCTGCCGCTAAGTGGTGATCGCTTCAGCATATCTTTTGAAATTGATGGACGACCCGTTGCCAAAAAAGATCAGCCCTCGGCGGATTTCTTTGTTGCCGATGTTGGCTATTTCAAGACGATGGGGATTCCGATCATCAAAGGGCGAGATTTCAACGAACAGGATCAGCATAAATCGCCTCAGGTAATCATCGTTACCGAGGCGTTTGCCAAACAATACTTTCCTGGTGAAGAAGCGATCGGCAAACGCATCAAGCCGGGTATGTCCACCTTCGACAACGAAAAGGCCCCGATGCGTGAAATTGTGGGCGTCGTCGGTGACATCAGGAATCGTGGCCTAAGCGTAGAGCCGAAGCCGGCTTACTACGTGCCGGAAACGCAGGTACCTTTCAACCAGTTGATTGGCGTGATCAAAACCGACGGCGATCCACATTCGCTGATCACCGCCGTGACAAGGGAAGTTGGAGCGTTTGACAAGGACCTTCCGGTTTTCAGCGTTAAGACGATGGATGAATATCTAGCTTCGTCTGTCGCGGCACCTCGTTTCAATACAACGTTGCTTTCAATTTTCGCAGCAGTTGCACTCGTCCTAACGATCGTTGGTCTCTACGGAGTGATGAGTTATGCGGTCGCACAGCGTACGAATGAAATCGGAATTCGTCTGGCGTTGGGAGCACAAACCAGAGATGTGCTGACGCTTGTGGTGAAGCAGGGAGCATTGCTAATCGCAATCGGACTAGTCATAGGACTTATTGGTGCTTTCGCAGCGATGCGTGTCGTACAGAGTTTACTGTTTGGCGTTACGACAAAAGATCCGATGACGTTTATCTCTGCTGCCGTAGTGCTGGCTGCGATTGGTTTACTGGCTTGTTACCTGCCGGCTCGTCGTGCAACGAAAGTGGATCCGATTGAGGCGTTACGCCGCGAGTGAGGTCATTGCCGAGTAACCACGTGCTTCGTGCTTGGGACAGCACAAAGGACACGCACAGAGGGTGAAGGATGGAGTCGTTATTCAAGGACATCCGCTATGCCATCCGCGGCCTTGTAAATCGGCCCGGTTTCGCGGTGGTTGCAGTCATCACGCTGGCTCTGGGGATTGGTGCGAACACGGCCATCTTCAGTGTGGTAAATGGAGTCCTGCTGCAGCCACTTCCGTATCCAGAGCCGCAGCAGCTTGTAGCTCTACGTGATTCCAATCTCGCGAAGCAACCAGACAGTCAAGTTGCACCTGGCAACTTCATCGACTGGAAAAGACAGACCACAGTCTTCGCTGCTCTCGAAGCCTATCGCACCGTTTCTTACAACCTTACAGGAGATGGGGTTCCGGAGAGACTGTTAGCAGGTCGCGTAACGTCTGGAATGTTTAGGATGTTGGGAGCCCAGCCCGTTCTCGGCCGTGATTTTCTGGCTGAAGAAGACGAAACAGGACGTGAGAAAGTCGTCATGATCGGTGAAGGTCTTTGGCGACGTAGGTTTGGATCTGACCCCAACTGCGTCGGCAAGACCCTTAAACTCAGCGGTGAAAACTTCACCGTCATCGGAGTTATGCCGGCCGCATTTCGACTCCCGGATCAGAGAGAAAGAGATCTGTGGACACCAATCGCTTTCACAGACTCTGAAGAATCACTTCATCAGGCTCACTACATTGATGTAATCGGACGGCTCAAGGGCGGTGTCTCAATCGAACAAGCGCGAGCTGAGTTGAAAGCAATCGCGACGAGACTAGGAGAGCAGTACCCTGAAGCGAATTCAGGTTGGACCGTCAGAGTTACTCCGCTATTCGACTTCGTTGTCGGTGAGTCGAAGACAATTCTCTGGGTTCTTTTTGGCGCGGTTGCTCTGGTTTTACTGATTGCCTGCGCCAACGTAATGAATCTTCTCCTGGCTCGTGCTGTTACTCGACAAAAGGAGATGGCAATTCGAGCGGCCCTTGGTGCAGGTCGAATGCGCATCATTCGCCAACTCGTTACCGAAAGTGTGCTCCTCGCGATCGTGGGCGGTGTGATTGCTTGGCCAATGGCAACCTGGGGCTTGAAAGCGATTCTTGCTATGGCCCCACCGGATTTGCCGCGAATAGGCGTTGCAACGCTAGACAGCCGCACTCTTGGTTTCGCACTCGCGGTGACATTGTTAACCGGGATCATTTTTGGACTGGCCCCTGCCTTCGAGTTGGTCAAGATCAATCTGAACTCCTCACTTAAAGACAAGGGAACTGAAGCTGTTCGTGGTGTATTTCAGCGTCGTCTTGGAAATCTGCTAATAGTGAGTGAGGTTGCCATCACTCTGGTGTTGCTGGTGAGTGGCGGTCTCTTGTTTCGCACAGTTTGGCGATTGCGCAGCGTAGATCCGGGATTCAATTATCAAAACGCTCTTGCTGTGACGCTGCAACTTCCGGAGAAACAGTATTCCAGCGATGAGAAGGTTGCGACGTTTAGTAAACACTTGCTCCAACAGGCTGCTACTGTTCCTGGTGTCGAAGTAGTTGGACTCGCTCGAATCTTACCCATAATCCATGATCTCCCCACTGGGTTCTACATCGAAGGTCGAACGCGGGAACCCGACAACGAGTTGCCACAAACAAACTACTCAGCGGTATCGCCCGATTATTTCAGAGCGATGGGCATTCCGTTGATGACCGGCCGTGCTTTCAACGATAACGATACTGCGAAAACTCCAAGGGTAGCGATTATCAGCGACAGTTTTGCGAGACGATTCTTTCCAAACGAAAGCCCGGTCGGCAAAAGGATAAATGTAACAACCGGAGCAGAAGCGTTTCGCGAAATTGTTGGGGTCGTCGGAGATGTCAAACAAAAAGGTCTCAACCGGGAGACGCTACCACACACCTACGAACCATTTGCTCAAGCTCCCAGCCAGTTCATGACGATGGTTGTGCGCACCACGGTCGATCCAAACTCAGTTGTCCCAGCGATTCGCAGCAAGGTATTTCAGCTGGATACCGAACTCCCTTTGCAAAGCGTCCGCACGCTCGACCGAGTTGTCGCAAATTCTATTGGTCAACAAAGGTTCACCGCGGTAGTACTTTCCGTTTTTGCGGCAGTGGCCCTGCTGCTCGCAATAGCGGGCCTCTATGGCGTGATTTCTTATGCGGTTTCGCAGCGGACACGTGAACTCGGGATCCGGATGGCACTCGGCGCTCGCGTTCCTGATGTGCTGCTAATGGTACTGAAAGAAGGAATGACTTTCGTGTTGGTTGGTGAGTTGGTTGGCCTGGCAGGCGCATACGGATTGACTCGACTTTTGCGAGGTTTTCTTTTTGAAATCACACCGACAGACGCGTTGACGTTTTTTACAGTGACAATTGTCTTGAGCGGAATTGCATTGCTGGCTTGTTACATCCCGGCACGTCGTGCAACGAAAGTGGATCCGATTGAGGTGTTACGCCGCGAGTGAAGCGGATTCAGATTGCCGATTGCGAATTTGCTGTTTGGTACGACAGGAATATTTGCAGTTAGGAATATTTTGAGGTGGGGATATTTTCATTAGGTTGATTGCGCTTCCACGAATCGCGCACCGGCGGTGTTTACCTAAAAAGGACGCAATCAACAATTGGCAATGACTCAAATTCGGAATCCGAAATTCGAAATCCGAAATTCATATGACCACCCTACTTTCTGATCTTCGATTTGGCGCGCGGATGCTCTTGAAGAATCCGGCCGTCACGCTTATCGCAGTACTGGCGCTGACGTTGGGTATCGGCGCCAACACTGCAATCTTTACAGTCGTCAATGCCGTCATCCTGGGTTCGTTGCCGTATGCAAACCCGGAGCAACTCGTAACGGTTTGGGAACGACGTGAAGGTCGCGATCAGAATGTCATTAACCTCGGTAACTTCACTGATTGGAAGCAGCAGAACAACGTCTTTACTGACATGGCGGTGTTCCTTGATTTTCGAAGCAACCTCACTGGGGAAGGTGCTCCTGAAGAAATTCCTTCGCAGGTGGTGACAACGAATCTGCTGCCGCTGTTAGGAGTGAATCCGATCCGGGGTCGGCTGTTTGCGCCTGATGAGGGCAAAGAAGGTCAACAACCAGTCGCTGTCATTAGTTACGGCCTCTGGCAAGGGCGTTTTGGTGGTGATGAGAATCTCGTCGGACGGAACGTGATGCTCAACAACGTTCCGACGACAATCGTTGGCATCCTGCCTGACGGATTTTCCTGGCACGTTGCGCGCAACTCGCGCACAGGAAAACCAGCAGAAATCTGGGCGCCCTGGCAGCTCTCACCAGATCTCCTCCAACGACATGGCCGCTTTGCGTGTGCAGTTGCCCGACTAAAACCAGGAGTTTCGGTCGAGCAGGCACAGGCGGAAATGGACACCATCGGGGCGAGACTTCGTTCACAGTATCCCGAATTCAATACGGGCTGGGGTGTGAGCGTTGTCCCACTTCGTTTGCAGTTCACTGGTGACATTCGGAAACCTCTCTTCATTCTTCTGGGAGCTGTTGGACTGGTCCTGCTCATTGCATGTGCGAATGTCGCTAACTTGCTGTTAGCGCGCGCCACTTCACGAAGAAAGGAGATCGCAGTAAGGACGGGGCTCGGTGCTAGTCGTTGGCGAATAGTCAGACAGTTGTTAACCGAGAGCATAATGCTGTCTGCGATCGGTGGGTTCCTGGGTTTGGTGCTCGCGTGGTGGGGCACGCGAGCATTGATTGCGATTGCCCCGCCGTCTTTGGCGTCGTTGAAAGGCGTGAGCGTCAGTCTTCCGGTTCTCGGGTTCACGTTGGGAGTTTCGTTATTGACCGGAATCTTCTTCGGTCTTGTGCCAGCTCTTGAAGCGTCACGGTTCAATCTTCAAGCGTCGTTGAAAGAAGGCGGCAAAAACGTTGGTGGCAGTTCTGCCGGTTATCGTTTCCGCAATGTCTTCGTTGTTACTCAAGTTGCACTCGCGCTCGTGCTGCTCATAGGCGCCGGCTTGCTGATCAAGAGTCTCAACAAACTCCAGTCTGTCGATCCGGGATTCAATCCGAAGGGCTTGCTGACGATGCGCGTATCTTTGCCAATGCGCAAGTACGACAATGACACTAAAACTGTCGACTTCTTCAACAGATCACTCGAACAAATCAAGGCATTACCAGGTGTGGAGGACGCGGCCGCCATCGATGCACTGCCTTTCACTGTTCCGCATTCCGGAACCAGCATCGAGATCGAAGGTGAACCGAAGCGACCTGCTGGTCAACAGTTGACTACGGGTGTTTGCGTCGTCAGCCAGGACTACTTCAGGACCATGAACATTCCGCTCAAGCAGGGGCGGCTCTTCACTGCTGAAGAAGAGCACGAAATGCGGCATGTCGTCGTGGTTAACGAAGAATTCGTGCACCGCAACCTAACGGGTCAGAATCCAATCGGAAAGCGCGTCACGATCAATATGAAGGACGACAACGTGCCCAGCGAGATCATCGGCGTCGTTGGCAATAGCAAACATCGCAGTCTAGAAGACAAAGACGCGCCGATGTCGTATTGGCCCCATCCTGAACTAGCGATGCCTGCGATGACGGTAGTTATTCGCTCGAAAGGCGATGGGACAGAAATAACTCCAACCGTTCGAAGTGTGATCTCTGGTTTGGATCCTGATCAGCCAATTAGTGATGTCAGAACGATGGGAGACCTGCTTTCTGTGTCGGTAGCAAGATCTCGGTTCAGCACCATGCTTCTGACCGTGTTTTCGTCTGTCGCTTTAGTGATGGCGGCAGTTGGCATCTACGGCGTGATCTCCTACTCCGTTTTGCAACGAACACACGAGATTGGCATTCGCGTAGCTCTCGGTGCACAGCAGAGAGACGTACTTGGATTGATCGTGAAACAAGGAGTGATATTGGGCGCGGTTGGAGTGGTACTGGGACTCGCAGCTGCCTTTGGTTTGACTCGCTTGATGTCCACGCTGCTCTTCGAAGTTGAGGCGACCGACAAAGCGATCTTTGCGTTCGTCTCCGTGGGAGCGTTCTTGATCACGCTGGTTGCCTGCTACATCCCGGCACGACGTGCAATGGATGTGGATCCACTGCAAGCGTTGAGATACGAGTAAGTGACACAGACTTCAGTCTGTGTTGATTAGGGAAAATTAAATTATCTGAACTGCGAGGAGCACAGACTGAAGTCTGTGCTACAACTTATGGACACATTATTCAAAGATATTCGTTATGCTGCTCGGGGCTTATCAAAGCATCCGACATTTGCGGCGATTGCAATTCTGACTCTTGCCCTGGGTATTGGCGCGAACACTGCGATCTTCAGTGTGACTGACAAACTATTGCTGAGATCTCTCGCTGTCCGAAATCCCGAACAACTATTTCTGATCACATCCGTCAGTGTCAGTCCACACTTTGTTAGCAATATTTTCTCTTATCCGGACTTTAACGATTATCGAAAACAAAATAGAGCCCTGGATGGACTCACGGTCTTCAGCAAGACCGAGTTAGAGCTCAAAACTAACGATAGAAATGAACGAATAACGAGTGAATACGTAGGGGGAAACTATTTTGATCTCCTGGGGGTTGCTGCGGCGCAGGGGCGGACTTTTGCGCCTGACGAAGACGTTACGCCGGGCAGTCAACCAGTGGTTGTTATTAGCGAAAACTTTCGGCGGCGAAAGTTTGGTGCCGAGAATCCCATCGGAAAATCTCTCACGCTGAACAATGTTCCACTCACAATTATTGGTGTAGCACCAGACGCGTTTCGCGGGCTGTTTTTAGAGGAGCCGACCGATGTGTGGGTTCCGGTGCTCATGCACCCGCAACTTGCGCAGGCGAAAGCTATTGAAAAGCGAGGTCGTTTTCTCAATCTGTTGGGACGGACCAAGGCAGGTGTTGGAGTTGAACAGTCGGAGCGCGATCTCGATGCTCTGGTGCAACAGATTAAGGAAGCCAATACTCCTGCCGGCACGATCACAAAAGGACTTCCGTTTAGCGAACAGCACATAAAGTTTGTACCAGCTGGGAAAGGCATTTCTGTTCTTCGCACTCGATTTGCCTCACCACTCAAGCTGTTGATGGTCGTTGTCACGTTAGTGCTTTTGATCGCTTGTACGAATATCGCTGGTCTGCTTCTCGCGCGCGGCATCTCGCGGCGAAAGGAGATGGCTATTCGTCTGTCACTTGGCGCAAATAGTTGGCGCGTCGCCAGACAGTTATTGACTGAGAGTTTGTTGCTTGCAGTAGCTGGTGGAGTGGGTGGCCTGGTATTGGCGCCGTGGATTGTTTCGCTTCTTATTAAGAGTCAGTCTCGTCTTGATCTTGCTGAAACACTGTTAAGGAGCACTCTCGACAAACGCGTGCTGGCCTTCACAGTCGTGTCGACCTTGATAGCGGGACTATTTTTCGGAGTGCTTCCCGCCTGGCAGAGTTCAAAAGCCGAACTAGTCCCCAGCTTGAAAGACGAAGGCACATTTGCAAGCCAGGGCGAGCGCCGGTTTAGCTTCCGAGGTTTGCTCGTCGTTGTTCAACTCGCACTCGCGATTGTCGTCCTGATTGGCGCAGGCCTGTGCGTCAAGAGTTTGCGGAACCTGCTCTCAATTGACCCAGGTTATCAAGCTGAAAATCTGCTAGTCATTCCTCTTGAACTCGACGAAAAGAAATACGACGAGGTGCGCGGTGCTGCGCTACAGAGACAGGCTTTGGAGCGTCTCGGAAGTCTGCCGGGAGTGGAAAGCGTTAGCTATGGAGGCGTGACGCCCTTTAGTGGCAGGCGCTCTATGAGTAGCCTCTTCGTTGAAGGCCAGCAGCCGATGCTAAATGAGCAAATGGCCTTCGATTCAGACGTTGTTGGTCCTCATTACCATGAAACGATGGGTATCAAGATCATCGAGGGCCGGGGCTTTACTGAACAAGATCGCGCAGGGTCTGTGCCAGTTATCATCGTCAATGAAGCACTTGCTCAACGTTTGTTTCCGGGCGAGAAAGCTCTCGGGAGGAAGGTCACCACAAAAACAAACACACCAGGTTTTGAAATAATCGGTATCACACATGACGTCAAACATCACGAGCTCACTGAAACACTACTGCCCCACTTCGATTTGCCCGCGTTGCAAAGCGGTTACAGCTCTTACACAAATGTCATTTTAAGAACGAGCAGTCAGGCATCTTTGCTGACTGCATCAGTACGCAACGAATTATTGAGATTAGATTCATCGCTCGACTTGCGGGATATCGCTTCGATGTCATCACAAGTTGACGGCACGCTTGCCGCCACACGTCTCGCTTCAACTCTCATTGCCGGGTTTGGTCTCGTCGCTTTGCTTTTGGCGAGTATCGGCTTGTACGGCGTGATGTCATGGATCGTCGGACGTCGAACTCGAGAAGTTGGCATACGCATGGCGCTGGGCGCGCAACGAAAGGATATTTTGAAGCTTGTGCTCACGCACGGCTTTGTCTTGTCCGTGGCCGGTGTGGGTTTAGGAGTGCTCATCGCGTTAGTGGCGACCCGATTGATTGATACGCAACAGCTTTATGAAGTGAGCGCCACCGATCCCTTTATCTTCGTTGCGATCAGTGTGCTTTTGATTTTCGTTTCGTTGTTGGCGTGTTACCTGCCAGCGCGCCGCGCGACGAAAGTGGATCCGCTAGTAGCGCTTAGGTACGAGTGAAGATATCTCCAGATTGCAGATCTCAGATTCAGATTGTGGAGACATTTGTCTGTTGTTGGGAAACCTGCATCAGACAATCTGAAATCAGCAATAAGCAATCAGCAATCGAACGATGGCTCAAGATCTCAAATACGCTTTCCGCATCCTCTTCAAACATCCTTTGGTGACAGCTGTCGCAGTGCTTACGCTCGCTCTCGGCATTGGCGCTAACACCGCCATCTTCAGTGTGCTGAATGCTGTTGTGCTTCGTCCGCTTCCTTACGGCGATCCCGATCGACTCGTGATGCTTTGGGAAACGATTGCGGGAAACGACAAACGATCAGTAGCGCCGGGCAACTACAACGATTGGCGCGCACAGAACAACAGTTTTAGCGAAATGGCCGGTATGTTCTGTGGCAACTTCAATCTCACTGGAGACGGCGAACCAGAACGCGTCAATGGCTCTACAGTCACCTCGAATCTGATGAGTACTCTCGGTGTCTCGGCGCAACTGGGACGAACTTTTCAGTCTGAAGATGACCATCACCAGGATCGTCCGCTCGTAATTATCGGGGATGCCCTATGGCATCGCCGCTTTGGAGCGGACAAAGCGATCGTCGGTCGAACGATCGCGATCGATGAGTCGTCGTATACGGTAGTTGGCGTGATGCCGCCAGGCTTTAACTATCCGGTCTTGTCAGATGTGTGGGTGCTTGGTCGCGATCGCACTGCCGTGTCGATGAGTTTGATTTCTCAGTTTCCGCAAAACGACTGGACTCACGAACGCGATGCCCACTTCATAAATGTTGTTGGTCGTCTGAAACCAGGCGTGACGCTGGCTCAAGCTCAATCAGACATTGCCGGCATTTCCCGACGACTTGAACACGAGTTTCCAGATACAAACGCAGGTTTGGGATCCAACGTCATTTCGCTTCACACGCAGATCGTGGGCAACGTCAAATCGCTACTGTCGATTCTGCTTGGCGCTGTCGCGTTTGTGCTCGTAATCGCTTGCACAAACGTAGCAAGCTTGTTGTTTGCACGAGCGACCCAACGAGATCGCGAATTTGCGATTCGAAGGGCTGTGGGCGCGAGCCGTTGGCGTTTGGTCCGGCAGCTTCTGACAGAAAGCATTGTCTTAAGTCTTGCCGGTGGCGTCGCCGGTCTCGCACTTTCAGTTGAGGCAGTAGATCTATTCATCAAACTCAGTCCCGGTGACATCCCACGTCTGAGCGAAGCAAGCGTTGACCTGCGTCTACTCGGATTCACATTCCTGGTCTCAATGTTGACGGGTATCGCCTTTGGATTGTGGCCTGCCCTCCATGCCACATCAGGTTCACTCAACCAGTCCTTGAAAGACGCTGGCTCGAAAGCGAGTGAAGGGAAGCGACGCCGCCGCTCCCGCAATGTACTGATTGTTACCGAACTGGCACTGGCCCAAGTGTTACTCATCGGTGCGGGACTCCTGATCATGAGTTACGTGCGCGTATCTCGAATCGATCCTGGGTTCAACAGCGACCACGTCCTGAGTGCAAAGATTGCGCCGTCTGCAAGCAAGTATCCTAACGCGAAGAGTCGCATACAGTTTTATTCGCGCGTACTTGAGCAGTTGCGAACTTTACCCGGTGTTAGCTCAGTCGGGATGGTCATGAACCTTCCTTTGAGTGGGTCCGGGATGAATCGCGGTTTCAAGGTTGAGGGACGGCCTGATCCGAAACCCGATGAAAAAGTAGCGATGGACTATCAGGTTGTGAGTCACGATTACTTTTCAACTTTGGAGATCCCGATTGTCCGCGGGCGAGGATTCACGGTCGACGACAATGAAAACGCGGCGAGAGTCATCGTGATCAACGAAGCCATGGCGAAACAGTTCTGGCCCAACGATGATCCGGTTGGCAAGAGAATGGCCATCGGCGACAGCTCGAAGGATTCGTCGTGGCGAACGATCGTGGGCATTGTGGGCGACGTACGTCACGCAAGCCTGACTGAGGAGCCAGTGCCGTTTGCTTTTATTGATTATCGCCAGGACCTCGAGTCGTGGTCGCGGATGGCTTTTGTCATTAAGACCAGTACTGACACTGCGAGTATGACTTCAGCGGTTCGCAGCAGCCTGCTCTCTGTTGATCCCCAGCAACCCGTCTATGCGATTGAGCCGATGAACAAGCTGTTGGGAAACTCAGTGGCTCCGCGCAGATTTGTGATGTCTTTGATTGGCGGCCTTGCTCTTGTCGCCCTTATGCTCGCGATAGTTGGGATTTATAGCGTCATCTCCTTTTCAGTCAGCGAGCGAACAAGAGAGATTGGAATTCGTATGGCACTGGGAGCAAAGCGAAGTGACGTTCTCAGAATGATCCTTGGCCAGGGTATGCGTGTATCAGCTCTTGGCATCGTTATTGGATTGGCGATCGCACTTGGGTTGACGCGCTGGTTAAGAAGTCTGCTCTTCGAAGTTAGTGCAACAGACCCGAAAACGTTTGTGTTAGTCGCGATGATGGTGAGCCTTGTCGGACTGATGGCTTGTTATCTACCGGCACGGCGCGCCACCAGAGTGGATCCGTTGGTGGCGTTAAGGGACGAGTGATTTCTGATTGCTGATTGATTCGAGCATCTCCAGCACCCAATTAAATCAGAAATCAGCAATCAGCAATCAGCAAGCAGAAAGAAACAGGAACTCTAAGTGCTTGGAATTGAAAGGAACACAGACTGAAGTCTGTGCCACATGATTATGGATTCTCTACTCAAAGACATCCGTTACGCGATTCGTGGTTTGGCAAAGCGTCGTGGCTTCGTTGCGGTAGCAGTTACCACGCTAGCCCTCGGCATCGGTGCAAACACAGCGATCTTCAGCCTGGTGAATACAGTCCTGTTGCGATCACTTCCGGTTGAAAAACCAGAAGAGATTGTTTCGGTAGCTGTGCGCGGGAAAGACGACACGATGCAGGCATTCTCTCATCCAAATTTTGTCGACTTTCGTGACCAGAATCAGGTGTTGTCAGGTTTGCTCGTCTACCGCTTCGTTCCGTTAAGCATGAGTCGCTCCGGCAACAACGAGCGTGTCTGGGGTTACGAAGTATCCGGAAATTATTTCGACGTCCTTGGTGTTAAGGCGATCCATGGTCGAACGTTCCTACCTGAAGAAGATCGGGCCAAACTCGCGAGCCCGGTGATTGTTGTTAGTTATGATTCATGGCAGAAACGTTTCGCCGGCGACCCTAATCTCGTTGGGAAAGATCTCCTCATTAACAATCATCAATTCAAGGTTATCGGAATAGCACCGCAAGGATTCAAAGGAACTGAACTTGTCTATTCGCCGGAGATCTGGGTGCCCGCATCCATGATGGAATGGGTCGAACCCGGCGCCACATGGCTCGACAATCGTAGCACTAACAACTTCTTTGGCGTGGGCCGGCTGAAGCAGGGCGTGACTCCAAGACAAGCTGAAGCGTCGTTGAATATGTTGGCGGTGCAGCTTGCGAAACAATATCCGAAGGACAACGAAGGGCAGTCTATCAAGGTTGTTCCAACAGGTTTCATCATTCCGGAACTGCGCGGCGCAGTTGTCAGTTTCACATGGATACTGATGGCGGCGGTCGGGCTCGTTTTATTAGTCACTTGCGCAAACCTCGCCGGATTGTTGTTGGCACGTGCAAGTGATCGGCGTCGTGAAATTGCGATACGTTTGGCGATGGGTGCCAATCGTTTTCGTTTGATTCGTCAATTACTGACCGAGAGTGTTTTGCTTTCGGTTGCGGGAGGTGTTGCCGGTGTATTCCTCGCAATCTGGATCATTAAAGGACTACTCGCGTTTAAGCCACCGATCGATTTTCCACTCGGGCTCGATGTTGGAATTGATTGGCGCGTTCTAGTGTTCTCACTTTCCATCTCATTAATTACCGGCGCCATCTTCGGTTTAGCTCCCGCACTGCAAGCCACTCGACCGAGCCTTTTGAAATCTCTCAAAGACAATGCGGCACAAGGTGGCGCCAGCCGATCGCGTCTGCGAGGGGGGTTAGTTGTTGCCCAGATAGCGCTGTCACTCGTTGTCTTAATCGCAGCAGGCTTGGTGGTTCGAACACTTCAACGACTGCAGACAATGAACCCAGGCTTCGATACGCGCAATGGCTTGACGATGTCGTTTGATATGGGGCTGCAAGGGTATGACGAGGCGCGTGCTCAGCAGTTCTATCGCCAACTGGTTGAACGTGTGCAGTCACTCCCGGGAGTTAGATCCGCGGCAGTAACAAGCTTTATTCCGCTCAGCCTCAACTACAACAGCAACTCAGTTTACGTGGAAGGTCAACCAGCGGAACGCGGCGCCAACGCGCCGGTTGCAATGACTGCAAGCATTGGGCCTCGTTACTTTGAGACGATGGGGACACCTATCCTTCAGGGGAGAGAGTTCACTGACCAGGACACGAGCAAGAACGAGTCTGTCGCTGTCGTAAATGAAACATTCGTCAAACGCCTAATGCCATTCGCCAAATCAAACGCAGACGCCATTAACCGTCGATTCAGTCGTAGAGGTCCGGAAGGTCCATTTATGCGCATCGTGGGCGTCGCCGGGAGCGGTAAGTACTGGAACATTGCCGAAGAACCAAGACCTTTCGTGTGGACCCCGCTAAGTCAGGATTATTCGTCCAACGGCATATTGGTTGTGCGCACCGTCGGTGCTCCAGAGCCAATGTTCGCCAACGTGCGACATGAAGTGCAGGCGCTAGATCCAACGTTGCCATTGTTTGATGTGAAGACATTAAACGAACACATGAGACTGTCGCTATTTCCAGCGAAGATTGCGGCAACAGTACTCGGCGTTTTTGGTTTGGTTGCTCTCATGCTTTCGGCAATTGGAATCTATGGGATCACGTCCTACGCAGTTGCACAAAGAACGCGTGAGATTGGAATTCGCATGGCCCTGGGAGCGCAGTTGGGAGATGTGTTGAAGTTAGTACTGACTAACGGTGTGAGACTGACGATTATCGGCGTTGCCATCGGCTTGCTGGGTGCTTACCTGGTGACACGCGCGATCACGAGTGTTCTTTACGGTGTTAGCGCGACAGATCCTTTCACATTTGTATTCATCTCTTTGTTGTTAGGAGCAGTTGCGTTGCTCGCTTGTTATGTGCCTGCGCGCAGGGCGACGAAAGTCAATCCGTTGATAGCACTCAGATACGAATAGATCTCAAATCGCAGATCTCAGGCTCAGAGGAGGGGCAAGTTGCACGCCGAGACCAAGAGTCGAACAGGTAGTCGAGGTGATGTCTCGGTTAAGTTGCGCATGGTTCGTAAGTCGATTTTTGCTTGCGTAGTTGGGCTGCTGGGATTGGTTGTGTGCGTTGGTTCGGCAAGTTCAGCGCGACAAATCCAAAAGATTTCGCTCGATTCGGTGAACGGATTGAAGCTGGTGAATGTGAAAGCCGAACCAGCTAATTTCAAAGGACGCAAGGCACTGCGTGTGACAGACGCGGCACCAGCAAACACGGGTGATGAAGGTAGGCTGGTTGTCCTGCCTCAAGTGGAATTTCAGGATGGCACGATAGAAGTTGATCTTGCCGGAGAGCCTGGTCCAAACGCTGGAGAGGGAGCGCGAGGATTCGTTGGATTAGCGTTTCGAATAGCAGCGGATGAATCTCGGTTTGAATGTATTTATTTGCGCCCGACAAACGGACGCGCCGAGGACCAGATCCGCCGCAATCATTCGGTTCAATACATCTCGATCCCCGGTTTTCCCTGGCCGCTGCTGCGAAAAGAATTCCCCGAGAAGTATGAATCCTATGTCGACCTGGTTGCGGGTGAATGGATCAAAGTGAAGATCGAAGTCAAGGGCGACAAGGCACGCCTGTTTGTTCACGATTCACCTCAACCCACCTTGCTTGTCAATGATCTCAAGCAAGGATTGAGCAAAGGAGCAATCGCTTTATGGGTAGGTCGAGGAACGATTGCGTATTTTTCTAATTTAAGAATCACGAGATGATCTCGGATCTCAGATTTAAGATTTCAGACTGTTGAGTAACTCCTACAGCTCAATTTCTTGAATCTGCGGCAAGTCAACCATCTGAGATCTGAAATCTGAAATTTGAGATCTTCCGGGAGTCCGACAATGCAAATCCTTCTACAAGACCTTCGCTACGGCGCACGGATGCTTGTCAAGAAACCGCTGTTCACCTTCGTTGCGATCGTCACACTTGCAATGGGTATCGGCGCGAACACGGCGATCTTCAGTGTTCTCAATGCCGTGTTATTGCGTTCGCTGCCTTATTACAAAGCAGACGCATTAATTTTGCTGTCAGGCAAGACGCCGAGTGGTGAGGATGACGGTATCTCACCGCTTGAAGCGGAAGACTTCAAAGCACGCATGCAATCGCTTGACGACTTCGCCGGCTTTCAATCGCAGAGCGTCAACTTAACCGGCAGTGATCGACCTGATCGAATTCGTGGTGCCTTTGTAACCTCCAACTTCTTCCAGTTTTTCAACCTCACTCCGATTGTCGGCAGAACCTTTGCTCCTGGGGAAGACAAACCCGGCGCCCCAAAGTTTGTCGTCATCAACGAAAAGATGTGGCGCGAGCGCCTCAACTCCGATCTCAATCTTGAAAACAAGAAGTTGATCCTCAATGGTGAGGTGTACAGCGTCATTGGTGTTGTGGCTGCGACGTTCAAGGAACCACTCGATCCGGATGTTGAAGCCTGGATGCCTCTGACTTATTACCCGGGAAACAACGGGCAGCGAGACGCGCGTTTTATGGTTGCAATGGGTCGACTCAAAGATGGTGTTAGCATTCGGCAGGCCCAGGCCGAGGCGACAACTATCGCAAGTCAACTAGCAGAGGCCTACCCAAAAGAGAGTACCGGTCGTGGGGCGACTGTAGAGTCGTTTCGTGAGCTGATGGTAAGTGGTGTTCGGCCGATGCTTTGGCTCTTGTTCGCCGCCGTCGCTGTAATTCTCCTGATCGCATGCGCGAACCTCGCAAATCTTTTGTTGGCCCGAGGACTGTCAAGGCAAAGAGAAGTTTCCGTTCGCGCCGCGCTCGGTGCCAGTCGCTGGCGATTGATTAGACAGCTGCTGACCGAAACGACGTTGATTTCGATCGCGGGTGGTTTGAGCGGCGTGTTGCTGGCGTTCTGGGGTTTGCGCGCGCTTCTAAAACTTCCACAGAACTTTGTTAGCACCAACGATGCAACGCTTGATTTGCGCGTGCTCCTATTTGCTTTGGGCGTTTCGTTGTTGACCGGCTGGTTGTTTGGCCTGGCGCCTGCGCTTCAACTTGCTCGACCAAAACTGCAATCGTTCTTGAAGGAAGGTGGTCGTGGTGGCGGCGAAGGAGCAAGATGGAATCGTCTACGAGGAGGCTTCGTCGTATTTCAAGTCGCTCTGTCGCTGTTGCTGTTGGTGAGCGCGGGTTTATTGATCCGCAGCTTTGATCGGTTGCTTCGCGTCAACGTCGGTTTTAATCCGCAACAGTTGTTAAGTCTCGAGTATCGCCTACCCAGGAATAAATACAGCAAAGCAGATGCGCAATGGAATTTTCACCGGCAGGTGACTGAAAAGGTGAAAGAGATTCCAGGTGTCCAAGCCGTCTCTCTCGTACGTGGTCTACCTTTCAGCGGAAATGGTGGTTCGACAGCCATCATCCTGCCCGATCGCGAACTTCCCAAAAAAGGTAGTGAACCAGAGGTGATGCTCAATACCGTCATGCCGAATTACTTCGAAACCATCGGTATCCCACTTTTGAGAGGGCGCACCTTTGGAAACGAAGACCAGGCAAACACTCCGGGTGTAGTGATTATCAATCAAACGATGGCGCAGAAATTCTGGCCCAACCAGGATCCGCTCGGAAAGCAAATCAAGTTTGCCCAGGATGGCAGTCAGGGAACGATTGTTGGTGTGGTCGGCGATGCGAAACATTACTGGCTCGAGGAAGATCAGCGACCACAATTGTACGGCGCTTACAGTCAGGATCCTGGCATCTTTGCGACGCTTCTGATTCGGACCACAGTAGAACCATTGAGTATCGCCGAGCCGGTACGACAAGCTGTCTGGAAAGTGGATCCCGATCAACCGATGTGGAAGATCCGGACTGTCGAGTTTCTTGTAAATCGCAGTATGGCTGACCGCAAGTTTCTCATGGCCCTGATGGGAATTTTTGCCGGCTTAGCTCTGCTGCTCACAGTGATTGGGCTGTACGGAGTAATCAGTTACCTCGTCAATCAACGCACACAGGAAATCGGCATTCGCATGGCTTTAGGCGCTCAAATGAGCGACATCATGCGTATGGTCTTGAAGCAGGGAATGTTGCTGGTGCTGATAGGTGTGGGCATTGGATTAGGCGCGGCGTGGGGCCTGACTCGGTTGATGGCGCGATTACTTTTCAAGACCAGTGCGACAGATCCGGTCACATTCTCGTTAATCGCGGTGTTACTCATAGTAGTAGCTCTATTAGCGTGCTATTTCCCTGCGCGACGGGCGACTAAGGTCGATCCGCTCGACGCGCTGCGCTATGAGTAAGTGGCACAGACTTCAGTCTGTGGCTTATTGGAATTGAACATTTGAACTGTAAGGAACACAGACTGAAGTCTGTGCCACATCGAATGGATACTCTATTCAAAGACATTAGCTACGCAATTCGCGGATTGCGAAAGCGTCCGGCTTTTACACTAGTAGCTGTCATTACGCTTGCCCTTGGCATCGGAGCAAACACTTCTATCTTTAGTGTTGTAAACGCTGTTCTCCTCAAGCCGCTGCGATTCAAAGATCCGGATCGACTGGCGATTATTTGGGAGGAAGCGACCTTCGCCGGATTTCCACGCAACACGCCAGCGCCTGCAAACTACCTGGACTGGAAGAGTCAGAATCGTTCTTTCGAAGATATGGCCGCGACTCGCGGCACGAGCTTCAATCTCACTGGCGACGGAGAACCCGAACGCATTGCGGCCTACGGCGTCACGTCAAACTTCTTCCCACTCCTCGGCGTTCAGCCGATGCTTGGTCGAGCATTCCTTGCTGAAGAAGATCGTCCAGGTGGAAACAAGGTCGCGGTTCTTAGCTATCAACTCTGGCAAACTCGTTACGGCGGTATCAACAACATTGTCAATCGCGACATTCTTCTGAACGGAGAGAAGTACACGGTTGTTGGTGTTATGCCGGCGGATTTTCAATACCTCGAGAACGATGTACGCCTCTGGGTGCCGTTAGCTCTTGATCAGGAAGACCAAGCAAGCCGTGGCGCTCATTACCTCACGGTGGTTGCTCGCCTCAAGCCCGACGTCAGCATGTCACAAGCTCAGGCAGACATTTCGACGTTGATGACTCACATAGCCAGGGATCACCCCGCTGAAACATTTGAAGGAAAACTCGGCGCGGTAGTCATGCCAATTCGAGAGCAACTCGTTGGTGAGTCACGTCAACCTTTACTCGTGCTGATTGTCGCTGTTGCATTCGTACTTCTGATAGCGTGCGCTAATGTCGCGGGCTTGTTGTTGGCTCGGGCAGTTGGACGGCGCCGCGAGATAGCGCTTCGCGTCGCTTTAGGAGCGAGTCGGTTCCGTGTGGTTCGGCAGCTACTAACGGAGAGTTTGATTCTCGCAGTGGTTGGCGGCGTGCTCGGAGCGTTTTTGGCCGCGCTCAGTTTCTCTTTCCTTCAGAAGTTGGTGCCCGCCTCACTATCGTTGTCGACAAGTCTGCATCTCGATCTCAAAGTTTTGTTTTTTGCGTTACTTATCTCCGTTGTAACTGGAGTTGTGTTTGGTTTGGCGCCGGCTCTCCAGGCTGCAAAGGTTGATCTCAACGAAGCACTGAAGCAGAGCACTACTCGCGCGACCTCGAGCGGCAAACTGCGTAGTGGTCTGATTGTGTTTGAAGTCGCTTTATCTATCGTCTTGCTTGTGGGAGCGGGTCTGCTGATTCAAACGCTGTTTCGCTTGTTCAATCAATATTCGAACATGCAGCCGGAAAGAGTTCTGACTCTTCGCACGGTACTACCACATGCGAAGTACAAGGAACTTTCACAGCGTACGAAGTTCTATGAACAGGTGGTTGAGCGCGTAGAACATTTGCCCGGTGTTGTGGCAGCCGGCTACTCCACGTCGGTTCCGCTCGCATGGAAGGGCGGCACAAGTGGTTTTTATCCTGAAGGTGTGAAAGAGCCAATTCCAGGAATGGCCTACGACGCGAACCACCGGCAGGTTAGTGCTGATTACCTGAAGACGATGAGGATCCCGCTTTTGCAAGGGCGCTACTTCACGCCTCAGGACAACGCGCAATCGATACCCGTGGTTGTCGTGAATGAAACGATGGCACGTCAATATTGGCCGGGTCAAAACGCCTTGGGCCGTCGAATAAAACTCGGGGATCCTAATGAGAACCTCCCATGGTTCGAAATTGTCGGAATCGTCGCCGATGTGCGTCAGATGGGACTTGATGTGCCCGTGAAAGCGGAAATGTATTTGCCATATCAACAGGTCACAGATAGTCCGTGGTTTGAGCCGCGTGACCTGGCCATTCGCACAGCCGGTGATACTTCTGCTCTTGTGAATTCGGTGCGCCAGGTTATTCGCGAAGTCGATCCCGATCAGCCAATTTCAAACGTCGCCACGATGTCGGAGTTGCTTGGAGAAGAAGCGGCCCAGCGTAAGTTGGGTATGCTGATGCTCGTTGCGTTTTCTGCTTTGGCATTGCTTCTTGCCTCGATCGGCATATACGGAGTCCTCGCATACTTTGTCACTCAGCACACCAACGAAATCGGTGTTCGCCTCGCATTGGGAGCGACTCAACGAAATATCCTTCTCATGATTGTAAGAAGAGGGATGGGCCTGACGGGACTGGGTATCGCGATTGGTCTGGCTGTCGCGTTCGCGATGACACGACTAATGAGTTCATTGCTTTTCGAAGTAAGAGCAGTAGATCCATTGACCTTTGTGTTGGTTCCAATTCTGTTAACAGTCGTGGCTCTACTGGCGAGTTTCATCCCCGCCTGGCGCGCGATGAAAGTGGATCCGTTGGTGGCGCTGCGGTACGAGTAGCTCTCAGATCTCAGATCTCAAAGTCTTAGATCTGAATCTTTAATAATCTTAAATCTGAGATCTTAAATCTGAGATCTGAGATCTGAGATCAATACTATGCAGACTCTTCGCTACGCTATCCGGATGCTCATGAAGAATCCCGGTGTGACGCTTGTAGCTGTCATCACGCTCGCGCTGGGAATCGGAGCGAACACTGCTATCTTCAGCGTCGTCAACGGCGTCCTCCTTCGGCCACTCCAATACAAAAATCCTGATCGCGTAGTTTCGCTTTGGGAGAATGTTCCAGGTCATGGACGTTGGCGTGCTACACCAGGAAACTTTTTCGACTGGAAAAAACAGAACACTCTCTTCGAAGACATGGCTGCCTACGGCGGATCGGCTTTGACGCTAACCGGAGCCGGCGAACCAGAACAGCTCATTGGAACTCGAGTGAGCTCGGGATACTTCGCAGTTGTTGGCGTCGCTCCTGTACTGGGCCGTTCCTTTCTTCCTGAAGAATATGAACCTGGCAAAGGACAAGTTGTCATTCTCAGTCATTCTCTTTGGCAAAGTCATTTCGGTGGTTCCGAAAACATCGTCAATAAGAGCATCACGCTTGATGGCGCCGTCTATACAGTCGTCGGCGTCATGCCGTCAGGCATTTATCCGATGCGACCCACCACATCGGGCCGGATCGATTTCGATCAACAGCAACAACAATACTGGTTGCCGATGTCCTTCACTGCTGAATGGGCCGCCGTTCGATCTGCGCACGTGCTTGGTGTAGTCGGGAGGCTCAAGCCGGGCGTCACAATGGAACAAGCCACTGCCGAGATGAACACGATAGGTGCGCGGCTGGAGCAAGCGTACCAGGCGAATAAGGGTGAGGGAATTATTGTCAATCCGTTCATGAATGAGCTGGTTGGCGACGTTAAGCCGGCCTTGTTTACCTTGATGTTTGCCGTTGGGTTT
Organism: Pyrinomonadaceae bacterium; assembly: GCA_035257465.1. GTDB lineage: Bacteria > Acidobacteriota > Blastocatellia > Pyrinomonadales > Pyrinomonadaceae > PSRF01. The sequence continues at coordinate 21,475 of DATEXA010000299.1, forward strand.
GTACTACTGATTGCCTGCGCCAACATCGCCGGGCTTTTGCTTGCCCAACATGCAGCTCGCAGTAAGGAGATTGCTATTCGCGCTGCACTCGGAGCAAATCGCTTCCGTCTCGTGCAGCAATTCTTCATTGAAGGCCTGCTCCTTTCTTTGGTTGGAGCCGTCGCAGGTGTTGGGTTAGCGGCCCTTGGCGTGGACTTATTGTTGACACTGTTACCTCAGGACTTTCCTCGCGTGGATCTTGTGAGAATCGATTGGCGCGTACTCGGTTTCACATTTGGGCTTTCGCTCGTAACGTGTCTTGTTTTTGCATTGGTACCTGCATGGCGCGCTTCCAAACCAGATTTACATTCGACGCTTGAACAGAGTGGTCGCAGCTCTGGTCCAGGCACGAGCCGGTTACGGTTCCGACAGCTACTGGTGGTTTTTCAAGTCAGCATGGCGGTGATGTTGGTGATTGGCGCCGGACTGCTAATAAAGAGCTTTTGGCTTTTGCGGCGCGTCGATCCAGGCTTTCAGCCGCAACGTGTGTTATCGCTTGAGCTGATACTGCCTGGTTCAAAGTATGCGAAACCTGAAGAGATCAACCACTTCTTCGATCGGCTAACCGAAGCTGTTGCCAACTTACCGGGCGTTCAATCAACTTCGATTGCCTACGATCATCCATTGCAAGCAAATTGGATCGACAGCTTTGAAATTGAAGGACGAGTTGCATCAGCAGAAACGAGATCGTTGTCAGCGAATTTTGAGCCGGTAGGGTCTGACTATTTCGCTACCGTCGGCACGCCGATCATCAGCGGTCGTAGCTTCACACCGCAAGACAACGAGGACCATCCGGGCGTCGCTCTCGTGAATGAGACATTCGTGCGGCAATATTTTCCCGGTGAAAACCCGATCGGGCGACGAATAAAACCAAGCCCGCCCGCCAGGATTTGGCGGAATCAGAGGTTCACCTCTTCGTTTGAAATCGTCGGCGTGGTTCGCGATGTGAAGTCTGCCGGCTTGCAGGCATCCGCAGAACCAACTTACTACCTCTCGGCGACGCAAGCCCCTTTGTCAGATATGACTGTGCTGGTTCGTACCACGAGCGAACCCACTGCAATCGTGCCGGCACTGCGCCAGGCTGTTCTGACAATAGATCCCAATCAACCCATTTCGAACATCAGCACGATGGAAAAAATCGTTTCCGACAGCATCGCACAGCCGCGTCTGAACATGCTTCTAATGGGACTGTTTGGAGCGCTCGCATTGATCCTGGCGACTGTGGGTATTTATGGGCTTCTGTCTTATGCAGTGACGCAGCGCACTCAAGAGATGGGGATTCGCATGGCGCTTGGGGCCCAGGTCGCAGATGTGCTTAAGCTGGTGCTACGACAAGGTATGACGCTGGCACTTATCGGAGAAGCAATCGGGCTTCTGGGGGCGTTTGCTCTAACGCGCGTCATGCAGCGATTACTGTTTGGTGTAACACCGACCGACGTAAGCATCTTCGTTGCTGTGGTCGGAATCTTGACGACCACAGCTTTGCTGGCTTGTTATCTACCGGCGAGACGAGCAGCGAAGGTGGATCCGTTGGTTGCTTTACGTTACGAATAGACTCATGGATATTGCCGATTGCTGATTTCTGATTGCTGATTTTGTTCTAAGCCAAGCGTAAACTCCGGAAAAATCAGAAATCAGCAATCAGAAATCAGCAATCTCCGGCCCATCCAGGAAAGAGACAACTCATGCAAACGCTCTGGCAGGACATCAAATACGGCACGCGAATGTTGTTGAAGAACCCGGGCATCTCGGCGATTGTGATTCTTGCCCTGGCACTTGGCATTGGCGCCAACACAGCCATCTTCAGCGTTGTTAACTCAGTGTTGTTGCGCCCACTGCCTTACAACGAGTCTGATCGTTTGGTCTTCTTGAATGAAAAGAGCGCTGTTCTCGACGAGATGTCGATCTCGTATCCGAACTTCGAAGACTGGCGGACTCAAAACCAATCCTTCGAAAAGATCGGTGTCTACAATCGCAGTAGCTACAACCTCACTGGTAGCGGTGAGGCCGAACGAATCGTGACTGGCCAGGTGTCTGCTGACCTGTTTTCAGTTCTGCGTGTAAATGCCGCAATGGGTCGCGTCTTTACCAACGACGAAGATAAGCCAGGCGGTGCGCCCGTAGTCGTTCTTAGCTACGGACTGTGGCAACGACGCTTTGGCGGCCAAACAAATATTCTTAACCAACCGATCACTCTTAATGGAAAGAGCTACACCGTGATCGGGATAATGCCGCAAGACTATCTCTATCCAAGTCGCGTCGAAATGTGGGTGCCTGTGGGTCAACTATCGGATCAACAGTCGTGGAAATCGCGCGGCAATCATCCGGGCCTCTATGGCGTGGCCCGTCTTAAGCCAGGCGTTAGCTTTGATCAGGCGATTGCCGACATGACGCGCGTCGCAACTAACCTTGAGAAGCAGTATCCCGATTCAAATAGCGGCAATGGCATTCGCCTGAGACCATTAATGGAGATTTACGTTAGTGATATTCGGCGTGCGCTCTGGGTGATTTTTGCAGCGGTCGGGTTCGTGCTGTTGATTGCCTGTGCCAACATCGCCAACCTGTTATTGGCCCGCGCAACGGCTCGTCGAAAAGAGATGGCCATTCGTTCCGCGCTTGGAGCTGGACGCTGGCGAATTGCCCGTCAGCTGTTGACCGAAAGTATCTTGTTATCGCTTGTGGGAGGATCGATTGGACTGGTTCTCGGACGTTTTGGTATTAAGCTGATTCTCTATATGAGTCCGGATTCAATTCCGCGCGCACGTGAAATTGGTTTGGACTGGAAGGTGCTTAGTTTTACGCTCGGTGTTGCTTTCCTCACAGGAATTCTTTTTGGCCTGGTTCCAGCGCTTCAAGCCGGTGAGGTTGATGTTCATGAGACTTTGAAGGACACGGGTCGTGGAATGAGTGGCCGAAGCTGGCTGCGTAGTTCGCTGGTTGTGGTCGAGGTTGCAACAACGCTGGTTCTTTTGATCGGCGCCGGCTTAATGATTCGCAGCTTCTATCTCCTGCAAAAAGTTAATCCAGGTTTCTCCTACGAACACTTAACGAGCTTTAGCGTCTCGCTGCCTGATAAGAAGTATAAAAGCGACGAAGAAACTACAGCGTTTTACGACTCGCTTCTCACTAACATCCGTGCACTGCCCGGTGTTGAGTCAACTGCTGCCGCATCAGGTCTGCCACTAGGCAATAACGGATGGCAGACGTCGTTTACGGTTGAGGGAAGACCTGATCCGCCTCGCAGTGAAGTACCTTTGATGGAGGCTTGTCTGGTCACTCCGGATTACTTCAAGGCTATGAATATTCCTGTTCTTCGCGGACGTGTCTTTAATGATCACGACGACAGATCACATTTGATCGGAAAGGATCTAAGCAAGCTGAACGAGATCCAGAAATCGATAGCTGGTGCTAACTCAGTAGTTATCGACGAAGAATTTGCGCGTCGTTACTGGCCGAACGAAGATCCGGTGGGCAAGGGAATCGTGATGGGTGGGCGTCGTAGTGCAGACTCAGCTGTGCTACGGGTGTTGGGTGTTGTCGGACGCGTAAAAATGGAAAGTCTGAGTCAGGATTCAAATAGAGTTCAGGGCTACTTTCCGTTTGCCCAACTGCCCGAGGGGAGTATGACGATTGTGATAAAGGGGAGCGGAGATCCAAATCAACTCATAGCGGCGGCACGTCAACAAGTGAAGGCAATCGATCCGGACCAACCGATCTACAGCCCGAGAACAATGGGTGATATTCGAGCCGAGTCAGTTGCCGGCGAGCGCCTGAATCTGACTTTACTCAGCTTGTTTGCCGGCATTGCGTTGGTGCTGGCTATTGTCGGCATCTATGGCGTGATGTCTTACTCTGTGACGCAACGAACTCATGAGATTGGCATTCGCATGGCGATAGGAGCCAGTCGCGGTGATGTTTTCAAGATGATACTGAGTCATGGAATAAAGCTCACGTTAATTGGAGTAGCAGTAGGACTAGTCCTCGCGTTCGCGTTGACACGTCTGATGGCGACGATGCTTTTCGGAGTAGAGCCGACAGATGCGACGACCTTTGCGAGCATTGCAGTACTACTGGTCACCGTCGCGCTGTTGGCTTGTTATCTACCCGGGCGCCGCGCGACGAAAGTTGAGCCCACAATTTCGCTTAGATACGAATAGGAACTCAGCACACGAGATCTCACATTGCAGATCTCAGATCTCAGACTGCACAATACGCTGGTTAGATTCAAGTCTGAGATCTGCGATCTGCAATCTGAGATCAACTACACCATGCCTCGCATTCTCATTGCCGACGATCAAGCTGACGTTCTTGCCGCGCTAAGTCTTTTACTCAAGGGTGAGCGCTTTCAGATTGAAAGCACGTCTTCACCCGACGGACTCCTGCGAGCGATTGAAACGCAGGACTTCGACGTCGTCCTCATCGACCTCAATTACGCACGAGATACAACTTCAGGTAGCGAGGGCCTGGATCTGTTGACGAGGATTCGGGCTGCCGACCCGACACTGCCCGTTGTTGTTATGACCGCTTGGGGAAGCGTCGACCTCGCGGTGGAAGCTATGCGACGTGGTGCTCGCGACTTTATCCAAAAGCCCTGGGACAATGCGCGGCTGCTTGCGGTGCTTAGAACACAGGTCGAACTCGCAGAAGCTTTGCGACGTGGACGTCGTCTCGAGGCTGAGAACCTTGCGTTGCGCGACAGTGTTGCGGACTCCACCAGCGATTTGCCGCAAATTGTCGCCGACTCACCCGCGATGAAGTCAGTGCTTAATCTAGTCGAACGCATCGGTCCCGCGGACGCGAACGTGCTCATCACAGGTGAAAATGGAACCGGCAAAGAAGTCATTACGCGTTTGCTCCACTCGATGTCGTCGCGCAGATCGAAACCATTAATCTCTTTAAACGCCGGCGCACTTGCTGAAGGTGTTTTTGAGAGTGAACTCTTCGGACACGTGCGTGGTGCGTTTACTGACGCAAAGAGTGATCGAGTTGGACGGTTTGAATTAGCAGATGGCGGAACCCTTTTCCTCGACGAGATTGGAAATGTCCCACTCAACCTGCAGGCAAAGCTCTTGAGAGTTTTGGAGACAGGCGAGTTCGAGCGAGTTGGTTCGTCAAAGACTCAGAAAGTGAATGTTCGTTTGCTATCGGCCACCAATGCCGATCTCAACTCGGAAGTAGCCCAGGGGAAGTTTCGCCAGGATCTACTCTTTCGCTTGAACACGGTGGAGATTCGTCTGCCACCTTTGCGTGATCGGCCCGAGGATATTCCACATCTGGCTGAACATTTTCTGCGGATGCATCGGGAGCGTTACCGGCGACCGATCATGGGATTCTCACCGGAAGGTCTGGAAGCGCTCAGGCATCACCTCTGGCCGGGGAACGTTCGCGAGTTGGATCATGTAATCGAACGGGCAGTGTTGATGAGTACGGGCAGTGTCGTGACTGCATTCGACCTTGCGTTGGAATCAACCCCGGATGCGCGTCTGTCGGCGCGACTTGAGGAAATGAGTCTCGAGGACGCGGAGCGATTATTGATAAAGAAAGCGCTGGCGCGATTTGAAGGAAATGCCAACCGCGCCGCCGAAGCCCTGGGATTGAGCCGCAGTGCGTTGTATCGAAGACTGCAAAAGTATGGGCTCCCTTGAACATTGCCGATTGCCGATTGCCAATTGCTGATTTACTCGACAGTCAAACTTTGACGCTTAGCTAAAGACGGTCGGGAAGGGGGCAAAGCGGCAGTGTCTCAGACGTGAACCAACTCAAACCCAGCGCGCCCCCGCAGACCACCATTCGATTGATCTCATATTGTGTATTGAACTTCTGCCCATGAAACTATGTCCGAGACCCAGCGGGGGCGCGCTAGTTTTCTCTAGGTGGAGTTTAGACAAACTGCCGCTCAGCCCC
>DATEXA010000300.1:0-20399 GCA_035257465.1 Pyrinomonadaceae bacterium
GGGCAAGCGCAGCGCGCCCCCGCAGGTAATCATGACACTAGAATCAAAGTGTGGAGTCAGAATCCAATCAGAGATTATTAAACCGGCGGGGGCGCGCTGGTTTTGAATAGGTAGAGTTTAGAGAAACTGCCGCTCTGCCCCCTTCCCGACCTTTTGTAGTTGACTGTCATTGTTTCAGTTCTGTCCACTTTACGACTGTCTAGCTACTGTTGACTAAGCTTCGGTCAAACTATGATGCTCTGCAAATGTGAGGACGTTTTTCACCTGCTCTTTCGTTACATCGGGAAACCACTCTACAAATTGGTCAATCGTCGCGCCTGATTCCAGGTTTTCAAAAAGTGCGCGGACCGGAACCCGAGTGCCGCGAAAGACCCACGCCCCGCTCACCTTTTCGTCTGATCGCTCAACTGCAGAGCAATTACTCCAATCCAACATGTCTACATGGTATGCTTGCTCACATCTCGAGGCAAGAAACGATGACCAGCAAGAGCCTCTTCAACTTCAAAGTTAATAATCAGATCAAAACAGTCGAAACGTTTCCCATGGCACGACTTCTCGACGTGTTACGTGAGGACCTTCAGTTGACTGGGACCAAAGAAGGTTGTGGTGAAGGCGAATGCGGTGCTTGCACTGTGATCATCGATGGAAGCATCGTCAACAGCTGTCTGGTCCCCGTCGCTCAAGTTGATGGGAGTGACATCACAACGATTGAAGGTGTGGCTCACGAAGATCAACTCCACGCCGTACAGCAGGCATTCATTGACCACGGCGGCGCGCAATGTGGCATCTGCACACCCGGTATGATTCTCGCCGCCGTAGATCTTCTTTCGCGCAATCCGGCACCAACTGAGACTGATATCCGAAACGGCCTCGCAGGAAATCTTTGCCGGTGCACCGGATACATGAAGATTTTTGAGTCTGTTGTTCGAGCCTGTCAGACTAGTTAGTCGATGACCTCGTTGACGGCCTGGAAAAGGGGTTGCACAAAAGGCGGCTCGTAGTCTGCGAAGCGGACGAATGACAGTAGCTCAGCGATTCATCGCGGGACGTGATGGTTGCCTCTTTCAGGCCGTGAAACGGACGGCTGAGCCGAAACGTTACTTGAAACAATCAGATATGCGCTTTCGTTTAGTCGTCCGCTTCACGGACTAAGGTCGCTTCATCTTGCATTCCCAGCACTGAAGTGCTGGGCTATTAGCAGTCGTCCGCTGATCGCGGACTACCAAGCTACTCTTTGTGCAAAAGCACCTTGAGCCAATTTAGATCGTAAAGAAGAAAGAAGAGTAGAAGTCGATCTTGTTTTCACTCATGAGAGGCTACGTACCAAACTACCAACTAACCACACCCGCTTCACTCGCTGAGGCCCTTGCGATGCTCGCGAATGAACCAGGCGTCTGGAAACCGTTTGCCGGCGGCACTGACCTCATGGTCTTACTCGAATCCGGAAATCTTCGTCATCACAACTACCTCAACATTTGGCCCCTTCAAGAACTTCACCAGATCGAAATCTCCGAGCAACACATCACCCTAGGCGCACTCACGACTTACACTGACATTCAACAACATTTCATCTTGCGCGACGAGTTTCCCATGCTCTGCCAGGCGGCAAGCGAAACTGGCGGACTCGCAATTCAAAACCGCGGCACGCTGGGCGGCAACATAATCAATGCCTCACCAGCCGCAGATTCTCCACCCGCATTGCTCGCGTATGACGCTGAGATCGGACTGACATCCCAAAGTGTTTCTCGGTGGATTCCTTATCACGGCTTTCATACCGGCTATAAAACAATGCAAATGGGTTCGGACGAACTGCTGACAAGAATTCGTCTGCCACGTCACACGTCCAACTGCTACCATTACTATCGCAAGGTCGGCACAAGGAAGGCTCAGGCTATTTCCAAGGTCTGCCTCGCTGCCGTTGGTTGGACACGAGATCATCGAATCAGCGACGTGAGGATCGCGTTGGGCAGCGTCGCACCGATCGTAATTCGCTGCGTACACACCGAAGACACACTTCGCGACAAAGCAATCAGTCCGGAAACGATCGAGCTTGCGCGAGAGAGTCTGAGTAATGAGATCACTCCAATCGACGACATAAGATCCACCGCATCTTACCGTCTGCGCGTAGCAACAAATCTGCTTGCGGACTTTTTAGAAAAACTCCAAATCGACTAAGCAAACAAACCACCACCAAGGAAAACTCCATGACAAACAACCCCCAGATCCCCTTTCAACGTGGCGTAGTTCAACCTGTGGAATGCCTCAAGGCTGGTTTCAATCTCATTCGTGATCAGTATTGGCTCTTTGTGGGATTGTGTGCGGTCGGAATGATCATCGGATCCTCAGTCCCACTCGGAATCCTCATGGGACCGATGATGTGTGGATTGTATCTGGCGTTTTTCCGTGTGCGTCGCGGGCTACCAATTGAGTTCGGCATATTGTTCAAAGGCTTCGACTACTTTGGTCAGAGCGTAGTGGCGTCGTTGCTTCACGTGATACCGATCACTGCCGTAGTCATCGCCGCCTATGTATTCCTATATGTCGGTATGTTCGCCGCAATGATCGCGGCTTCCGCAGCCGGAGAAAATGCAGCACCCTTTGCGGGCATCGGAATTTTTCTGATCTTCATGCTCTTCTTCATTGTGATTTTCCTGGTCGTCATTTTCATCTCGATCGGATTTACTTTTGCGTATCCATTGATCGTCGATCGCGGCATGCAAGGCTTCGACGCGGTCAAGTTAAGTTGGCGCGCTGCCTTCGCGAACTTTTGGCGTTTACTCGGCATGTCTTTGCTGGGCGGTCTGCTGGGCATTGTGGGCATAGCGCTTTGCTACGTAGGAATATTTCTCGTTTTTCCGATAACCTTGGCAGCAGTCGCTGCTGCATACGAACAAGTATTTGGCTTAAGTAACCCTGGCGAGGTCGCTCCAAATTTACCGCCTCCTCCTCCCAGCTTTTGACCTTGAATGAATGACGACCTAATCATTCGCGCGCGACGTGTTGTGTTTTTAGACCACGTCGCGCCAGCATCCATTCACATAGGCGACGGGCGGATCACGTCTGTTCGATCTTTTGACCAGGTTGGTAACTCCGGTGAACTGATTGATGTGGACGATGAATCCGTAGTAATGCCCGGCCTCGTCGACACGCACGTCCACATCAATTCCCCGGGTCGTACCGAGTGGGAAGGCTTTGAAACAGCAACCAAAGCCGCAGCCGCAGGCGGTGTTACTACGCTGATCGACATGCCACTCAACTCGATTCCACCCACAACAACCACCCAAGGATTTGAAGCAAAGTTAGTTGCAGCTAAGAACAACTGCTATGTCGACCTAGGATTTTGGGGAGGAGTTGTTCCTGGTAATACAAGAGAGTTAGCTCTGCTGAAACGAGCTGGGGTTGTTGGTTTCAAGTGTTTCCTGGTTCCTTCCGGCGTCGATGAGTTTCCCCATGTGACTGAATTGGACTTGCGCGAAGCAATGCCGGAGCTTACGCGGTTAGACGCGCTCTTGATTGTTCATGCTGAATTGCCTGGGCCGATTGAGACTGCCGCTGTCAACAGTGATGCCGCTGATAAGTACTCCACCTTTCTCTCATCCCGTCCTAAGAAGGCAGAAAACGATGCGATTGCCTTGATGGTTCGTTTAAGCCGGGAGTTTGGCACACGTGTTCACATCGTTCATCTGTCCTCAGCGGACGCGATTCCAACGATTCGTAAGGCTCAAGCTGACGGAGTAAAGATCACAGCCGAGACGTGTCCACACTATCTTCACTTTGCTGCCGAAGAAATTCCTGCCGGAGCAACGGAATTCAAATGCTGTCCGCCGATAAGAGAAGCGCAGAATCGAGAAGAGCTGTGGAGTGGTCTTCTTGATGGAGCCATAGGTTTCGTTGTGTCGGATCATTCGCCTTGTCCCGCCAGCATGAAACGTCGCTACACCGGGAACTTTCTGGAAGCGTGGGGCGGAATCGCGTCCCTTCAATTGCGACTACCAGTTGTTTGGACCGAAGCTCAGAAACGTGGCTACGGTTTTAGTGATCTGGTTAAGTGGCTTTGCAGTGGGCCCGCCGAACAAGTTGGATTGCATAAACGGAAGGGCCGGATCGCAGAAGGCTTCGACGCAGATATCATGGTATGGAATCCGGAAGAGAGGTTTGACGTTGAAGCATCGAACTTGTTTCATCGTCACAAAATCAGTCCTTACGTTGGTGAGAACTTGAGTGGTATCGTGCAAAAGACTTTTCTTCGCGGTAGAAAAATATATGATGGGCGAGCGGTTGAAGAACCACCTGGAGGCATGTTTTTGCTGAACTAGAAAGGCACTGTATGACAGATATTGAATGGGCAGCCACTGAAGTTGCCCCTGTAAAAGAGATGTTTGGCGGAACTATTCGTGTACGAACCTTGTGGGCAGCAGCCAACGGAGCAAAGGCCCAGGTTGTAGAACTTGATGCTGGATCATGCTGGGAAGGAATTGATGTACACGAGCCCGGCCCAGAGGAAGTTTACGTTGTATCGGGAGTATTCAACGATGGCGTGCGCGATTATCCGGCCGGCACATTCATTCACAACCCGGCAGGTTCGTCGCATGTACCGCAATCGAAAACCGGCTGCACGATCTTCCTTTTCTATCCGGAAGGATGACGATGGACTTCACGGAATTGATCGATCTGGCCTCGGAGCGCCTGGGTGGCGCCGTGCTAATCGCCAATGATGACTTCTTTGCCCCTAAGGAGAATTTACTTAAAGCTTCGACACCGATTTTTATCGACGGAAAATACACTGACCGTGGTAAATGGATGGATGGTTGGGAGTCGCGGCGCCGGCGCACACCTGGTTTTGATTGGTGCATTATCAGGTTGGGGCTTCCGGGTATTGTTCGTGGCGTCGTCGTTGATACGAGCTTCTTTCGCGGCAACTATCCGGAACATTGTTCGCTTGAAGCAACCACGTTTGATGGCCTGCCAACCGAAGAAGAAGTTACAGATGAATCAGTGAAGTGGATGCCGATCCTCCCGCAGATGCAACTCGCCGGAGACTCTCAAAATCCTTTTCCAATCGACTACAACGAAAGAGTCACACATCTTCGTTTCAAGATTTATCCTGATGGTGGCGTCGCGAGATTACGCGTGTACGGTGAAGTGGCGCCGAACTGGAACCGACTTCGCCAGGTTGGAGGTTATATAGATCTCTCTGCAGTCGAAAACGGTGGCCTGGTACTGTCATGCAGCGACATGTTCTTCGGACACAGACACAATCTGATCATGCCGGGGCGCGCTGCAAACATGAGTGATGGCTGGGAAACGAAAAGACGTCGCGGGCCAGGGCACGATTGGGTAATCATCAAGCTCGGTTCTCTGGGTCACATTCACCATCTAGAGGTCGACACGTCGCACTTCAAAGGTAACTATCCTGAGAGTTGTTCCCTTGAAGCTTGTCATGCGGAAGGGCTGACTAATGAAAGTCTGACGGAGTTGACTGTGCCCTGGGCCAATGTGTTGGTGCGAACGAAGCTTCAAGCACACACGCGTCACTATTTCGATAAGGAGCTACTCGACGCTGGCGTGGTCTCACATCTTCGTTTCAATATCTTTCCTGATGGTGGTGTCAGCAGACTGCGCGTCTACGGCACCTTGGTTTGAAAACCTTCTGAGTAATGATCCGCCTGGATTGGTTAAATAATCTCTCTGAAGAACAAGCTTCCACTGAGTTGCTCAAGTGCTGTGGCTCGCTGAACTGGGCACGGCAAATGGTCTCGAGTCGACCCATCGGCAGTTTCGAGGAATTAATTCAGAAGGCTAATGCAGTCTGGTGGAACCTCGATCGCGACGATTGGTTGGAAGCATTTCGCAGTCATCCGAAGATTGGTGAAAATAAAGCATCAGCAAAGATATCCACTCAGTCCGAAGGTTGGTCCGGTCAGGAGCAGGCAGGAATAAATGACGCAGCGACGCAGACGCTCGATGAACTAGCAAAGCTGAATCGCGTATACGAGGAAAAATTTGGTTTCATATTCATTGTTTGCGCCACCGGCAAGTCCTCGAAGGAGATGCTTGCAATTCTCAAGACGAGGATAGGAAATGATCTGGAAACTGAACTGCCAGTTGCAGCTGGTGAACAAGCAAAGATCACGGAGATCAGATTGGGAAAGTTGTTAACCTGACGGTCTTGAACGGTACTAATGCAGTTTGAAATACCACCAACCGCAGTTGGTGGATTATTCAGACCCAACCTACACGAGAGGGCGCACCTCAACCATCAAATCCCACCAACCGCAGTTGGTGGAATCGTTCATATCCAACCTGCTATCACTGTGATTGTAGGTTAGGTATGAACCATCCACCGACTGCAGTCGGTGGGATTCAATGAGCTTCGGCTGGTCTCATTTTAGGTTGAGTATGAAGCAATCCACCAACTCGGGTTGGTGGTATTTCAAAATGCATCAGTACCATCTTGAACATAGGTCTTTCAAAAATTGCGGATTGATCGGATACTGGCGACGAGTTGCATAAAACCAGAGACCTTTGGGACATGAGCACCATCTCCACACACATCCTGGATACCGCGCGCGGCGCACCGGCAAGTGGGGTCGCTGTTTGCCTCGAAGTACAAAACACTGATGAGAGCTGGACTGAACTGAGCCACGCATGGACCGACACGGATGGACGCGTCAAACCTTTTTTTCTGGTTGCTCAGCCCGTCAACGATGGGACATATCGTCTTGTATTCGATACCGAACCTTATTTCTCAGCGTTGAGTATCAACTGCTTCTACCCGCAGGTTTCAATAGTATTCAAAGTCGACGACGCATCGCAGCATTACCACGTACCGCTGCTGATCAGTCCTTACGGCTACTCAACGTACCTGGGGAGCTAGAACCTTGAGCTGGTGCTTTGAGCTTGGTTCTTTGTGCTTCGAGTTGGGTAGCTAGAAACGGACTTCAACCGGACAAACATCAAAACACAAAGTACAAAGCACTAAGTACCGAATAAGACACCTGGAAACGCATCACTAACCTTAGATCACTGGCTAATCTCCTTGCTTCATCTCGATCCTACCCTCAGTGAATGGCTCAACCTGCTGTTTCGTTGGATACATGTGTTCGCCGGCATCATGTGGGTTGGTACTACGTATTACTTCACCTGGCTGGACGCGCGTTTGACTGAAGAAGAAAAGGCTGCCGCCAACACAGGTGTGCCTGCGCAGATCTGGATGGTACACAGCGGGGGCTTTTATGTAGTCGAGAAACGAAAGGTGCCCGACCTTGTATCGCGCACGCTTCACTGGTTTAAGTGGGAAGCCGGAACTACATGGCTCAGCGGCTTCGCGCTGCTGATCGTTGTTTACTACCTTGGCGGCGGAGCGCTCGTCGATCCCGACGTGCGAGAAATAAGTGTCGGCGCTGCCGTTGGGATAGGCATTGGCGTGATCATATTGGGGTGGATTGTTTACGACCTGCTCGTGTTATCTCCGCTTGGACGTAACGAGGTCGTCTTTGCCATCGTCGCGTACGCTCTTATTGTAGTGTTGACGTACGCGCTAACTCGAGTGCTTAGCGCGCGCGCTGCTTACATTCACGTTGGCGCCGTTTTCGGAACCATCATGGCTGCAAATGTGTGGATGCGGATTCTGCCTGCACAACGGAAAATGATCGCAGCGCTCAACGAAGGTCGAAAGCCAGACGATCGCTTGTCAGCCCAGGCGAAACTGCGATCAAAACAAAACACGTTCATGGCGGTACCGGTGGTCTTCATCATGATCAGCAATCACTATCCAGGCGTGACCTACGGAGATCGTTACAACTGGATTGTCTTATCGGGGTTGATTCTTGCGGGCTGGATTGCGGCAAAGTTCATTAGAAGGGCGTAAGTCAGGCTAGCCATCTTGTCTACTTCAACTCTCGAAAAGACCCTCGACCAACTGGACTCACTTAAGACTCAGTTCGGAGTCAATCAGTCTCGCAAAATATCATCGCTGTTAACGCAACTGCATCGTCTAAAGATCCAGGATCCCTACTCATTGATTCGCTTGCACGAAGTTCTTCTGTTTCTGCGCGCTCATCCCCATAACGCTGCGCTGGTCCGACAAACCGAGACACTGTTGCGCGCGTTTCCAATCCGGCTTGTTAAGTTGCAGGAGCAAGGAGTCGATCTCTCAGCTTTGGAACACCCGGACGTGTCTGGTATTGCCGGCCTATCCGTAACTGACACGTTCACCTATCCGATTGTTCGTTGGTTACAGCAACGCAATCCTCGTCAGATCGATTTCTATTGGGACTGGTTCGAGAGTGAGAATCGACTCGCCGAAGTGTGGCCGCGTTTTATGCCCTTGTTGGAAGAAGACACCTCGGTAGAAGCCAACATTCCGTATCGAGATTGGTTGCGTGACGCTCGTGGCAGGCAATCGGAAGTTGAGTGGTTATTAACGCGATTAAAAGCGCTCGGTCTTTCCGACGACGAAACAGAGCAGCTCTATAATGGAATGCAGCTCTACGTTTGTTGGCGATACTCATATCGCGATTCCCGAACAGGTATGCGCGTTCCCGTCAGGAAAATCTTTTTTCACGACGGTCCAATGATTCAGCGTCGCGATCTGGATTTCAAACAGGAGATCGATAAGCCGTCGCCGCATTTGGAGAGACTCTCTTCCTCGGAAGGTCACAGAGCAATCGATATCGCACGAGACGCTTCGACGGTTCGTTATCGAGAGTTGTATGGATTCACGAATGGTGATCCAAAACGAGTTCACCGGACGTTACTCGGTAGAGGTATCGAACTAGTCGTGATTTCTCTGCCGCCTGGTAAGCGGTTGCCGTTGCGTGCTTACCATTCGGCAATGATCTACAAGAACGGTGTGCCGATCGGTTACTTCGAAGGACTCTCGTTCTTTGAACGGATGGAAAGCGGCTTCAATCTTTATTACACATTTCGCGAAGGTGAAACTGCATGGCTTTACGCAAAGATTCTCAGCGTCATGCGTCGGCTAACAGGTGCATCATCGTTTTCATTGGATCCATATCAGATAGGATTTGAAAACGAAGAAGGCATTCAATCCGGTGCCTTCTGGTTCTATCGGAAGCTGGGATTTCGTTCCACCAGACGATCAATTCAAAAGCTTAGCGAAAGTGAGGAGGAAAAGATCAGCCGCCGCAAGAGCTATCGTACAACGGCCGCTACCCTACGTCGCCTTGCCGCGGCACCGATGATTTTGGAAATGGACGAAAGACGCAAAGGTGATTGGGATCGTTTTCAGGTTCGGAATATCGGATTGGCAGTTCAACGTTTAATGGCCGAGAAGTTTGACGGTGATATGAATCGAATGCGCAAACGAACCCTGGAATTCCTTGCTGACAATCTCGGTGTTGACTCACGAAGACAAGGCAATGCGTTTGTGGATTTCGCAGATGTCTTTGCCCTGGTTCCAGAGTTCAGAAGGTGGAGCGAAGAAGAGAAGAAGCTGCTGAAGGAAATAATTCATGCTAAGGAAAGTGACGACGAAGCTCGCTACCTGCGTCTTATGCAGAAGCACGAACGCTTTCGTGAGGCGATGTTGAGAGTGGGAAGTATCTCTCACACATAGCACTTCTCGATTTGAGTCTCCAAAATCTTCGACTCTGAAAAGTTCTCCAGCTTCGAGAAATATTCTGCCCTTCGATCCAATGCATTACGAGGCACTAAACCAACAATCTCGGCACTCGCTATCTCAACGCTGAGTTTCTTCGCTTCACGTTGAACCGCACAGTACGCCTCAGTCATCCCCGTCACTTCGTAATTCACCAGATTCATCGACACTTGAACGCGACTGCGCGTGTGCAATTGAAAACCTAAGGCCTTCAAGAACGGTAAACCGCCGTTGCGCGCTCTGATCGCTCGAGCTATCTGACGTGCCACCGATATATCCGTACCTCCGAGAACGACATTGAATGCGATCAAAAACGGGCGAGCACCAACAGCGATGGCTCCGGCCTTTTCATGAACAAGAAGCGGGCCGACATCAGGCGCTCGATCAGGGTGCGTAGTAATTTGCTCACGTAACAATTCGAGTGCTCCACGACGAACATCTTCGAGGTTCACTCTCTCAATGCGTTTTGCAGCGCGTTCGTAGAAGTACACAGGAATCGACAGTTCATTTGCGATACGTTGACCGGCCTCGTGGGCAAGTGCGGCGCAGTCGTCAAGTGAGACACCTTTGATCGGAACAAAAGGCAATACATCAGTGGCGCCCAGGCGCGGATGCTCTCCACTATGAAGGCGCATATCGATAAGCTCTGAAGCTTTGGCGACTGCGTTGAATGCGGCAGCGACAACCCGTTCGGGCGACGCGACAAAGGTGATTACCGAGCGGTTGTGATCAGGATCAATGTGAGTATCAAGAATGCACGAAGTGTCGACTGCGGCAATTGCATCGGCGATCCGTGACACAGTTTCACGGTTACGACCTTCACTGAAGTTTGGGACACATTCGACGAGAGCGGACATGGGATAGGTTGTGCTTTGTTCTTGGTACTTTGGTCTTTGGTTTTTGGAGTATCGACGGCGAGCGGCAGAATTGCAAAGCAACCAGCTACAGTAACTGATAACTGTAAAAGGTCTGGCGCAGAGCTGAAACTCTGAAACTCACCCACACATGGTCGAATGTCAGTGTTGACCCACCCGCTACCCGCAGGTGGTACTGACAATCGCCGAATTTCTCTTTAACTTTCCCGTCTTTCTTCGTATCTTTCTTGAGTGCCTACTGACAAGTTTATCAACCAGCGAAAGAGTGCGTGGCAGCGACTCGAGGAGTTGTTGAATTCACTCGATAGAGCGTCGCTTCGACGACTCAATCGCGAAGAGGTTCGCGAGCTGGGCCGCATCTATCGTCGCACTGCATCGGACTTAGCAATCGCTCGAGCCGAGTCCCGCGACCCGCGCTTAATCAATTATCTGAACAGCCTGGTCATACGTGCACATGGTCGCATCTATCGAGCTGATGCCCAGGGTGGTAAGCGAATTCGTAACTTCTTTGCCCGCGAATTGCCGCACACTTTCAGGCGCACGTGGCGATACACCGCATTATCTTTTTCAGTGTTCGCCATCTTTGCCACCTTTAGCTTTGTCGCAACCAGGCTCGACCCGGAGTTTTCCGAATTGGTTGGCGTCAATCCGGCACTACGAGAGATTTATATAGAAACTAAGACCCACTGGTGGGAAAGTCTCAATGAAGAGGGAAATCAGATCGGCGCGGCCAACATCATGCAGAACAACATTCGGGTAACCATCATGACGTTTGCCCTGGGAGCAATGCTCGGTCTGGGGACGATTTATTACCTGGCTTATAACGGCGCAAACATCGCTTCGGTCCTGGCTCTAACTTATCAGGCGGGGTTTGGAAACGATCTCGTGACCTTCATGGTAGGGCATGGAGTGATCGAGCTGTCCTGCATTTTCATCGCCGGCGGCGCCGGTCTTCTAATCGGGAGCGCCATGATCTTGCCTGGCGATCTTTCACGCGCGGACGCACTAAAGACTCGCGGAATGGAAGCTGTGCGATTAATGATGGGCGTCGCTGTGCTGCTGGTTGTTGCGGCGATCATTGAAGGTTTTATTTCTCCTGCCCCGATTAACCCGCGAATCAAATTCGGCATAGGCGCGCTCACAGGCGTCGCTCTCTATTCCTATTTACTTTTTGCGGGACGTGACGAAACGGACGAGGCAACGGATCATCCGCAGATTACGCCGATTACGCCGGTTCGGACATAGAACGGCTGGAACAAAATTCCTTTTGTTGTAAAGAAATCTGCGGATGTTTCTTCAAAGCAAACCGCGCTCTTTTACCCTGAGATACGTCTCCAACAGTGCCGGCGCAAGTGCTGCTGCAGTCACATCCAACGCCAAACCTCCCTTCGACTCCACCAGTCGAAGTGCGGCCTCGCGATGATAGATAATCTCTTCAGCAACTGACTGAGTGAATAGTTCTCGCACGGACGACGGCGTCTCGCGAACCACAGCCTTTAAATCTCGGTCGGCGATCGTCACCACCAGCGGCAAGTGTCGCGGTCTCAGCAGGTGTAACGAGTTCAATAATTCTTTCGAACCTTCCTCATCGACAAGGTCAGTCAGCAAAACGATCAATGCCCTTCGTTTACTGTTCGCGGCGATAAACTCAAAAGCGCGTGCATACGAGGGTTCAATCATTTCGGGCTCGACTGCGTGCAGCGCTTCGAGAGCCGACTCGATGTGGTCGCGACCTCTTCCCGGCGGCAGGTAACTTTTGATCTTGCGTCCAAAAACTACGAGACCGGCATTGTCCCCGGCACGCGCCGCCGCAGAAAACATAGCTAACGTAGCGTGAACTGCTGAGTCCAGTTTTGTTTCGTGTTCGATTCGAGCGGTCATCAAACGTCCCGCATCGAGCGCGATCAGAATTGTCTGGTCACGTTCAATCTGATACTGCCGAGTAGTTAACTTTCCGCGTCGAGCAGTCGCCGTCCACGAAATGTGTCGCAACTCATCGCCCCGAACGTAGTCACGCATCGATTCAAACTCGCGGCCTTCGCCGCGCCATGAGGTTTTCCGGTGTGAAGACACAACGGAACGCGCTCCCAGGGCCTTCAACTCAGCTTCGCGTGCACGCCGCATGTTTGGATAAACCTTAACGATCGTTGGCTCTGTTACTCTTGTTTCTCGCCATACGAGATGCAATCTCGATCTGAAGCGCAACGCCGTGTAGCCAAATTCAAACCGGCCGCGTCTCGGAGGTGTCAAGCCATAAATGAGTGTCGCTGATGATTGCGCTTCAACGTCAACATGACCCTCGCGCAGACCATTCAATGACATCTGTGGCGGGTACTCGTCTTTAACGATTACTTTGATCGCACGATTTGACGCGTTCTGGATCTGAATTCTGACTTCTGTTTCGGCGCCCACGGCGAATCGACCGCTAAACTCACGCGAGACTGAGACACCTTTCGGAAGTTTGCTGATTTGTGCGTCGACGATGGCGAGAATTATTAACAGCGCGTCGTACCCGAAGGCCAACCAACGCAACCATGGTTGTTGCCATGACAGCGATAGCGGTACGAGTGCAAGAGCGATTAAGAGGTAGAAGAGCCTTGTGAAGACAAAACGCACTGACGGATTCTAGGCTAAGTGCGTCTGGTTGTCAGGTTTTCTTGTTAGCTTGAATGTACTCCTTAAGTTTCGTGCGGTCGGGATAGTCAGGCTTCTTTTTGAGAAACTCTTCGTATTCATTGGCGGCCTTCTCTTTTAAGCCCGCTGCGTTGTAGAGCCACCCGAGTCGAAGGTGGGCCTCTGGATGGCCCAGGCGAGCCGCGGACTCCAGGTGCGGTATCGCCTTCGAACCCTTCTTTACTTGCAAATAACACTCACCCAGAAGCATTTGAGCATCGCCTGAGTCGGGTTCTAGTTCAACAACGTGCGTTAGTGGCTCGATCGCTTCTTCGAACTTCTTTTGTGACGAGCGAAGCCTCCCAAGGTTTAGCGATGCACGAGCTGACATTGGCTTTAGTTCGATAGCTTGCAAGTAGGCTTTCTCAGCATCTTCGAACTTCTCTTGTGCAAGGTAGACTGAACCCAACGCAGTCCACGCCTGGAAGTCCATAGAATCCTGTTCGATGATCTGCTTCAACAATGCTGAAGCCTGATCGTATTTCTTTTTTGCGACTGCGTCTTCGGCCTTGTGAAAAAGCTGTTCAGACGCCGGCGTTCGGTTGTAGACATCAGCAGCAGAAATCACTCCACCTCGTGATACAGCGGGTCCTTTGAGTTTGAAGTCCAGATCGTATTGATAACCATAAGGACTATTGCTGAGCCCGCCGACGGTGACTTGTTGTAGCCGTCCTATTTCTTTGTTATCAACCTCGACGACTATTTCGTAATCACCGGTTTTGAGGTTTGTAAATCGATATCTTCCGCGACTTGATACAGTCTGCCGCCCGACCTCACCTTCAGTGGTTCGTCGCAAAATGAGAGTGACCTCCTGCGGAACGATAACGTTGCTGTTCTCAGCAGTGACGCGAACGTCGCCGAATAGTGTCTGTCCACCTTGCGCAGCCAGTCCCAGGGACGCAACGAGAAAGATTAACGATAGGGATACTGTCAGACGTTTCATGTCCTACTCCGAAAGAGGATCAATCCGCAGATTACATGGTGCGGCCTAACCGCAACCAAAATCATGTTGTTGTTTCGCATGGCTTCGCCGCCTGTTGTGAGGAATGGCTGTGCCTTTCCGTTCGCCTCGCCCTTTCGCCTGGGCTGCGCCCCTTGCTTTAGGACTAAGTATAACTTCGGCTTCAAGATGCTCGAGTAATCTACATAGCAAATCAGCAACTTATAGTTATCGTAGCAAGAATTATTACAGAACCAGGAGCGAAGCGACTGCACGCCAGAGAGAAGAAGACTATGGGAACCAAGAGACTACTCCCTGGCGTGCCGTCGCTTCGCTCCTGGTTCTGTATCCAAGGCGAGACGTCACGATGATTATCTGGTTGCGGCCTGAGCCGCTCTATGTAATCGAAAAAAAAATGGGCCCCCGCAAATTGCAGGAGCCCGAAATCAAATTAGCGA
The DNA here is from genome assembly GCA_035257465.1 of Pyrinomonadaceae bacterium. Taxonomy (GTDB): domain Bacteria; phylum Acidobacteriota; class Blastocatellia; order Pyrinomonadales; family Pyrinomonadaceae; genus PSRF01. The sequence goes on from DATEXA010000300.1 coordinate 14,569, forward strand.
AACAAGTGCTAGAACGAGTAGCGAAACGCGAACTGCATTTCACGAGGCGCGCTAGCGGAACTGGTGATTGTTCCGAAGGTGGTTCCCGTAATGCCAACAGCCGGAAGTGCAAAGCTGTTGTGATTGAACAAATTGAAGGACTCCCATCGGATCTGAAGGGTGTGATTCTCAGACCATGGCATCTTGAAAGTCTTCAAGAGAGCGGTGTCGAGGTTCCAGAAACCCGGTCCACGGAAGACATTTCGATTGCCAATCTCTCCGTGATGCGGGAACCGAATAGCACCAGCAGTTGGATTGGCTGGATCGAACACCGTTGTCGGATTATCAAAGAACTGAATCGTTCCGTTCGATGCATCGTGAATGTTGCCTTGAAGGCCCGCGGCATTGCTGTTGTTGTATGCCGCCGGGCTGTTGAAGTTAAAGCCCACCGGGAAAGCAGTTGTGGTAGTGCTGAACGGAAGGCCACTGCGAGCAGTGAAGATTCCGCTCACTTCCCAACCGCCAATTATCTGATTCAGCCAACCGGCTGATTCCTTACCAAACCTTTGTCCCCGACCAAACGGCAACTCATAAATGAAGTTGGCATTCACAAGGTGGCGGATGTCGAAGTCAGAGTTGCCGCGGCAAACTCTAAGGTTAGTCAAATCGCAGACCAGCCCGCCGGAAACCGTGTTGACAACGCTGGACCCATTGTCGAGTGCATGGGACCAGGTATAGTTGAAGTCAAACTGGAGACCGCTCGAGAAACGCTTACGTAAGCTAACCAACATGCCGTCGTATGTGGAGGCCCCCTGATTCGAAATATAGATGTTGGTGCCAAACTGGGCACTTAATCCAACATTCTGATTGAGCAGGCCATTCGCATACAAGAGCTGGACCGCATCTGAAGTATCGCCGCGTAAAACAAACTGACGCAGCGTGCCGTTGCCGGCCATCAAGGCGGTGCCACCCGGGAACATTTGGTTTTCAAACCAGGGTTGCGGCGTTATCGCAGCACCGGTCACACCCGCCTGAACCTGGGCTTGTAATCGGTTAAAAGCGTCGTACATCAGTTGTCCTGACGCGGCGTCTTTGAAATTCAACGCCTGGGCAAGATCAGCCTGAGCAAAGAGTTTGCGTGATTGTCGTCCCACATACGTTGCTTCGAGGATGAAGTTACCAGGCATTTCGCGCTGGAACCCAAAGCTGTACTGAATTGAGTAAGGCACGCGGAATTGTTGATCGACCGCGTAGTTGAATTCACCCGTGCACAAACCGCTCGGCGATGACGGGCAATCCGGATTGCTTGCGAATGGAGTGTTGGGTCGTGTAATTGTCGGTGCCACATTCGCGATCGGCAAAGTAGTAATACTTGTGAAACGCGGATTGTTCAGCAAGGCAGCGGTTGGACTGGTTGCCGGAAATTGAGTCGTGGCAACGTTGTCGAACAAATAGGAAACCTGATCCTGAATGAACGTAATCGCACCGCCCGGGCGGTCGTAAACCACAGAACCACCACCACGAATCGACGTCTTACCGTCGCCGAAGACTTTGCCAAGGAAGCCAGACTTAAATGTCGGGCTGTAAGCAAAGCCGAATCTCGGTGCGAAGTTGTTGAGATCGGTTTCATACAAAGACCTCGCATTGTTTGCTTTGCCTATCAGGTCATAACGCAATAGTGGTTCAGCAGATTCTCCGCTTATGCCGGCAGCCGCGTTCTGGATTCTGAGGTTCAGCAAATTACGCATGTCGACGTCCGGACCTGCCTGAAATCCATCGTTTTCGTACGGAGCTGGATACAGGTGATAACGAACGCCGAAGTTAAGTGTCAGGTTGTTTCGAAACCGCCAGTTATCTTGCAGGTACAACTCGGTTTCATTGTACTTATAGTCTCGGTGCTTGCCGGTTCCAGGTGCGAAGGCAGTACCACTTGTGTTGTAGTTGAAGTTAGTTTGAATCTGCGCATACCGTCCAAGAAGGAAAGCAAAAGCAGAATCGTAGTTTGACGTTCGAGTCGTTCCGCCACCGATCGTCGCGGGACGAAGTGACGGATCGAGCGATCCGAGAAGGCCGCCCAATCCGACAGTGGGAAAGTTGAAGTCATTAGTAATTCCCGATTTGGAATCGATGGGTTTGTAAGAGCCACCGAATGCGAAACTGTGAACACCTCGAGTCCACGTAACGTCATCGCGGATCGTTGGGACGAGCACAAATCGATCCTGATCGTCGATGTCCGCAAAAGGAGCACTCAAACCCATTCCAAAGGTAAAGGAATTTGGCGAAGCTGGTTTGAAGTTATTTGGAAACAACAAACCAGAGCGTGATACACCGACAGTCGCCTGGTTTACCAACGTCGGGCTGATAGTCCAGGTATGACCGACAACCCACGCGTAGTCCCGGACCACGATCTGAGCAGTTTCCGGGTCGCCTGGGAACTGAGCTGCGACTGAATTGACCGTATCCGTTTGTAAACGACGAGCGATGTTGAATCGACCGAATATCTTCTGCTTGGACGTCGCGTTCCAATCCACACGACTTGTGTATGTGTTGTCAGATCTACTCGACGGAGCATTGAAACGGAAGCCACCAGTGTTAATTCCGTCGCCTGCGGTCAAGTCGTTCGCGTGTGGATAACGACTGTTGATGAAGCTTAACAGTGATGCACTAGGACCGACGCCTTTAGGATCGAGCGCGGCAACCTGGGCCGGGGTCAAAATAGAAATGCACTGGGGAGCAGTATTTAAACGCGCACTGGTTGCGCATCCAGCAGTGTTGTTCAAGAAACCAAGACTGCCGTTCCGCCAGTGATCCAAAGGAACCACGCGCAGGTAGGAAACGCCCTGAGCATCGCGTCGTCCTTCGTAGTCAAAAAAGAAGAACAATGCATCCTTCATGATTGGACCGCCGATGCTGCCGCCAAACTGATTGCGAGTCAGCTGTGGCTTTGCGATACCAGAGCGATTATTGAAAAAGCTATTCGCTGCAGTAGCGGCGGTACGATTGTACTCACGAACATTTCCGTGAAAGTCATTCGTTCCGCTCTTGGTAACCAGTTCCACCTGACCACCACTGCTTCGTCCTTCTGATGCGTTGGGATTGGTGGAGATAGCACGGAACTCCTGGATCGCATCGATAGGAGCATTGCCAACAGTAGCGGCAAACTGGCCAGTCGCCTGGTCGTTAGCATCAATTCCGTCAACTGTGATGTTCCCCTGATCGGCGCGGGACCCCGTAACTGAACCCACGCGATTTGCGGTTGTGGTGCCGACGTTGTTTCCAACAACGCCCGGCTGAAGACTGATCAGAGCCGCCGGCGAGTTACGAATCTGAATTGGCAGTTCTTTCAAACGTCGTTCACTGATGACATTACCGATGCTGGCATCTGTCGTATTCAACGTAACTTCATTTGAGGCGGTGACGACTACGGTGCCTGATACTTCACCGATAGTCAGCTCAGCGTTATGCGTTTCGACATTACCTACGCCAAGAGCAACCTCGTTGATGACTAAGGTTTGAAATCCCGGTGCCGTAATAGTAAGAGTGTAACCCTGGCCTGGAGCTACTTTATTAAACGAGTAGACTCCCTGGTCATTTGTTTTAGTCGTCTGTTCTGTGCCTGTCTTGGTGTCAGTCAGCTTCACGTCTGCACCAGCCACAACCGCGCCAGTGCTATCTTTGACCACACCAGTAACGCCTGAGGTGTTTTGCGCTGATGCTAATGCGGCTGAGAAGCAAAGGGTCAGCGATGCGAGGATTAAGGTAAATAGGTACTTCTTCATTTGGACTCCTTCCATCAACTTGTTCTGAAACAAAGACCCAATGCGTCACCTATAGGCGAGCACTGGCTCTCGGTCGGAAGATTTCAACTCACTACCGTCGGACCGGAAAACACAAGTGGAAGCGATTCATCAAGGCAGAGCTTCGCCCATGCCTGCCACTTGGCTCTCACTTTCGCTGTAGTCGTGAGAGAAACGTTAAAACTGGAGAGACACCGACCGCTCTTGACTAAGCAAGGAATGTTCCGATGGTCCGTCGCATCGGACAAAGGTGGAAATTATTGGAAAGATGCCTAGTGGCAGGAAAGAGTAGGAAGACGTCTTCAATCCAAAAAGAAAAACTTCGTCCAAATTCTTATATCGACGAAATAAAGCTCTCCACAATTACGAACGGAGTTACATTTTTTCGCATGCGATTTGTGTTGATTGTGTGTTCAGTTAACAAACGTCAGCGTGGCACTTCGGTGAGCTTGAGGATATCTGTTATCACTGCGTCTTGGGTGACGCCGTCGAGTTCAGCTTCAGCACGCAACGTTAGCCGATGTCGGAGCACGGGAAGCGCAACGTCACGAACATCATCAGGAGTGACAAATGCGCGGCCTCGAATTGCTGACAGTGCTTTCGAACAAAGCAGCAATGCGACGGAAGCTCGTGGACTGGCGCCGTAATGAACAAACGGATGTACGCGAGTTCTACGGACGATATCCACCGCGTAGTGTTGCACGCCTACTTCCATCGTCGCGCGACTTACTTCAGCACGGCACTCAATGATTGCTGTCGGGTCCTGTAAGGGCTTAATGTCTACCTGGTCCAATCGCTTCGAGTTAAATCCTGCGTCCCACCTTGCCAGAACCTCTCGTTCTTCAGCTTCAGCGGGATAATCAAGCAGAATCTTCAACTGGAAACGATCAAGTTGTGCTTCTGGAAGCGGGTACGTTCCTTCGTACTCAATTGGATTCTCAGTCGCGAGAACCGTAAAGATTGGCGGAAGCGAATGGCGCTCACCGTCGATCGTTACCTGCCTCTCCTCCATCGCTTCAAGCAAAGCAGCCTGGGTTTTTGGTGGCGTTCTATTAATCTCATCCGCCAGCAGAATGTCCGTAAAGATTGGGCCACGTCGCAGGTTGAAGTTTGACGTCGCGATATTGAAGACGTTCGTACCCGTGATGTCGGAAGGCATCAGATCCGGAGTGAATTGTATCCGGCTGAAGGTCGCATTGATTATTCGAGAGAGTGTTTTGACGGTCAGGGTCTTCGCCGTACCGGGCACTCCTTCAATCAAAGCATGGCCCTCGGCGAGAAGCGCGATCAGGATCTGTTCAATCGCGTCGTCCTGACCAACGATGACTTTGTGCAGTTCGTTCCTTATGTGGGCAACAGTTGAGGAGACGTATTCTGACATGTGTTCGCGACGAGTAGTGACAGGATTGGGTTAGAGCTTTGTACTTGGTGCTTTGTACTTGGTTTCTGGTTAAAGTGCAAAGTGGTCAGTGATCAGTGGTCTTGGGACTTAGGTCTTGGGACTTAGGTCTTTGGTTTCTAACACCTGCAACAATCAAGTCCAGAACGCGCGGGCCAAACGTCAACTAAAGATCTAAGACCAAAGTCCAAAGTCCGAAGCCCACTAACTACTGACTACTGACCACTGACTACTGACCACTTCCTTCAAATCTTTTCCGCAGCTTGCCGGATCTCACGTGACCGCATGCGGAGACCCAGTGACCTTTCAACCTCCCTCAGGCGCCCGACCAGATCGATCGCCTGACGCCAGGTAGTCGGGGCCCCATTGATCGTTTCCTCACATTGCCGCATCAGAGTCTCGAGGCTATGTGCATTAAGCGTAGACCGCATTGCAACACGTGCTGCGACTTCCGATCGCGGACTGTTGTAATCAACTCCGGCATATCTGGCCAACACTCTGCGAGTACGTGAATAGATATTTTCCACTGCAAGATCAAACGCGCGCGACCTTTCCTGTAGTTCCGACATTGATGCAACAAACTCAAGACTGGATCTTCGATCGACTTGCACCAGTGGCAACGGACGCGCAAAACGACGCGCACCAGTCCATAAGAC
>DATEXA010000301.1:0-27232 GCA_035257465.1 Pyrinomonadaceae bacterium
CTCGCGCGGCTTCAACATACTCGTGGACAAGATCTCTGCCCGGACCACGTTTGGCTGCACAGTATGAAGTCAGCTTTGAATCAAAATTACAAAAGCCTTCATGGTGTTTGGTGGTCATGACCATGTACTTCATTCCGGCGCGGCGCGCGAGGCGGGCCCAATCTCGGGCTGCGTTTGGCTTTGGCTTAAACTTATCGGCGTAAGGCTCATACTCTTTCGTCGGAATACCTTCGTTCTCCATTACCCATTCATGGCGGCCGAGCGTGCTGTAGAGTCCCCAGTGAATAAACATTCCGAACTTGGCTTCGTGCCACCATTTCATGCGGCGCGCACGATCTTCAACCGTTGATGTAGTAGGCGCGCCCGGATCGGCGGGGCGAGGGTCCTGAGCTGAAACCAGGTCAAGGTTCGCTGTAGTTGCGATACCTCCAGCCGCTACACCCATGAGCGCAAGGTAATCTCGTCGATTCATCTAAGCATCTCCTTATCGGCTTATTCGGTGACGACCGAGCACACTTCGAGGTAGTCACGACAAAAATAAAACTTGCTGTAGTATGGAATTTGGCTCGTAACGGTTGAGGCTGAAGCGAGTTCCCCAACATCAACTCCAGCCTCCAGTCGGCACCATTTTTGGCCGAAAACATTTCAAAGGTCGGACGGCAATCATCGTTCGGCCGACTGATTTCGTTAGCGGTAACGAATCCTAAACGGATAGCGCGTTTGTGTCAAGATTTTTACCAATGTCCGATATGCTTTAATTTGTCGGAAAAACTACTTGATATGTTATGTAGAACTTGGGAGCGACAAGCTAATGCTTATCGGACATCAACCATCTCAAAGTCAGACTGCAGCCTGATGTCCTCTGACGCGGCCCCGACCATTACGCGAAACATTCCTGGCTCGACCACAAACTTCATACTTCGATTCCATAAACTCAAGTCCTCGGGAGTCAACGTGAACGTAATCGATTTAGTCTCGCCTGGTTTTAAAGACACGCGCTGAAAACCTCGCAGGTTTTTCTCATAAGTCGTCACGCTGCTAACTAAGTCTCGAGTGTACAACTGGACAATCTCAACCCCTTCACGTGGGCCGGTATTCTGAACGTCAAGCGAAACTTTCACCTCACCGTTCAGGCTTTGCTTCGCCGGTGTGATCTTCAGGTTACTGTACTTGAATGTCGTGTAGCTCAGGCCATAACCGAAGTAGTAGAGCGCGCCGTTGACTCGTGTTTTCTCACCTTCCCACTGAGCATCTGGTTTCGTCGGAAAGTTGTAGGGGATCTGCCCGGCGGTTTTTGGAAATGTCATTGTCAACTTTCCGCTCGGGTTGTAATCGCCAAACAACACTTCGGCGATGGCCGTGCCTCCCTGCGCTCCGGGAAACCAACCTTCAATGATTCCGGGAACATACTTGTTTACCCAGTTGATACTCATCGGTCTTCCATTCAACAACACCACGATGACTGGCTTGCCCACCGCAAAGACAGCTTGAACAAGTTCCAACTGTCTACCCGGAAGATCCAAACTCGTACGACTCGCGCTTTCGCCAACTGTTTTAGAGGAGTCGCCCAAAACAACTATCGCAACTTCCGAGTTCTTTACAGCTTCAACAGCTTCGTTGATTTGACGTTGTTCTTCAGTGGTCAAAGGTTCAGGCAACACCTCAGTCTCGGGCCAATGCTCGTTAACAACTTCGCATCCCTTCGCGTAATTAACTTTCACAGAACTGCCCAACAGAGTCTGAAGTCCCTGCTTTACTGTGACGGCCTCGACAGCTGAAGGACCGTAGCGGTAATGACTCAATGTCTGGTCATCAGCGTTTGGTCCGATTACTGCAATTGACTTGATCTGTTTGCTGAGCGGGAGAACGTTCTTATCATTCTTGAGTAACACGAGACTTTCGCGCGCCGCACGCAGAGCAACTGTACGATGTTCTTCCGAATTTACGATCGCTTTCGTTTTCTTTGCGTCTTCAACGTATGGGTGATCAAACAAGCCGATCGTGAACTTCACACGAAGTACATCTCGCACTCGGTCGTCTAACGTTTTGATCGGGACCTTGCCCTCTTTGACGAGTTCTCTGAGTGGCAGAATGAAATCCTCGGGCCTGGTGAAGTTTGTCTTCACATTTAACCCTGCCAGGATGGACTGTCTAACAGCGTCCTTCATGTCGGTAGCCACAGCATGTTTGTTGTAGAGATACTCAACCGCTGCGCTGTCGGAAACGACATAACCCCTGAAACCAAATTCCTTTCGCAACCTATCAGTGAGCCAATACTCGCTGCCGGTTATGGGAATGCTGTCGAAGTCGTTGTAGGAGCTCATCACGCCGAGTAATCCCGCTTCTTTGATTACCGCTCTGAACGGTGGCAGTAAAATATTTTCAACTTCGCGCGGCGAAACTTGCGGATCGGTGCGCGCCTGACCTTCTCTTGCCCCTTTTCCAACACTGTAGACAGCGAAGTGCTTTGCCGTCGCGGCAACTGTGTAGTTTTCCTGGAGACCCTTCACCATCTCAACGCCGAGTCGTGAAGCGAGATATGGATCTTCGCCGTATGTATCTTCGACACGACCCCAACGTTGATCGCGCGTGACGTCGAGCGTTGGCGCATAGATGTTTGTGTAACCCATCGCGCGAGCCTCACTACCAGTGATCCGTCCGACTTCGCGAATGAGTTCAGTATCCCATGTATGACCAAGACCAGACTCTGAAGGAAAACTTGTAGCGATCGGAGCTGCGACACCGCGCAGACCCTCGTTGGTGAAATCGGCAGGAATACCGAGTCTTGTTTCTTCGATGAAGAAACGCTGGACTTCATTCATCGCCCAAACATGCTTCTCGAGATCAGTCGCGTAGATGCTCTTAGATCCTGCTCCCCAACCATTCAGATGTTCGTCGATGTTGGCGATTCCGTCTTTCCAGATCTGGTTCTTCCACTCTGGCGTGGGCAACTCGTCCTTGAGGACGCGGTTATAGCCGTAGAGAGTTGCCGTCTGACATGTCTTCTCTTCGAGCGTCATCTGCGACAGGAGATCTGTTATGCGTTGCTCGATGTCAGACTTTGGATCTTCGTAAACATCCATCCGGCCGTTCTTATTCAAATCAATCCAGCCTGAGTGGTAGATATCTTTCTTGGTTGACTGGAGAGGAAAAGAAAGATTCAGGAGCAGCAGTAGAGCGATGATCAGTTGTAGGCTCTTCATAAGTTATGAAATCATCTAACGAGATAATTAGTTCCTATCTTCTTGCTCGGAATCTCAACGTGATATGACCGTCCGTTAGGACTCACCGAAACTTTAATAAACTCGCCCTGACACTTTTCATCATCGTTCGCAATGTAAGTCGACGCAGTGTTGTTGTTCCAACTGCTGAGCACATTCTTGTGCAACTGATATATCGCCTCAATCCCAGGCACACTCTTCAAGGTTGCATAGGTCTTTGGATCGCCGCCCTTGCGCGGACCGTTGTCGATAACCGCGACTCGCGGTTTCAACACACGCACTAACGCGGGATTGTTGCTGCTGAAGGATCCGTGATGATTAACCTGAAAGAGGTCCACCGGACCAACCAGATCTTTCGGACACACGAGTTTGTTTTCGACATTCCACGTCAGGTCGCCACCGTTGAAGAATCGAAAGGGGCCATATGTCAGCATCATGCTCAAGCTCTGCGCGTTGTCAGTCTTGTCTTCCGCAATCGGCTTGAAGTCGGCGCCACATTGCTTGATCTGTGGTGCTCCCTTCTCTTCACCAACCACGGTGGCATTGGCGGCCAGGATGCGGAAGCGAAGACGCGGCGCTGAGCTATCACCAAGGAACTTGATCTCATCACCCGCATTCAACGCGATGGACTTACCTGCTGAAACCGTCCGATATGCGTCAATCAACTGCGGATCGATATCGGCTGCGGATGCCGTCGGTAACCCATGATCGTAATAGTTCTTGACCGGTATCAGCTTCGACAACAACGTCACACCCCCAACATGATCGCGATGCCAGTGCGTAGTGATGTAGTGATCGATTTGACTTAAGCCCGCGACATCTCTGGCGACATGGAGGATTCGTTGGGCGTCGCGATCTTCTGGAAAGCCGGAATCGATAAGTAACGATTCGCCGAATGGGGTGACAATCAAAGTCGCCGCGCCGCCCTCGACGTCGATGAAATAGATGTCGAGTGTTCGCTCCTTCGCTTGGGCCATCAGTGGGAACAAGAGCAGTATCGCTAGGATAGACAAGTATTTTTTCATGGGGTTTCCTAAGTTCTCTGCGTAACCTCTGCTCACCGAGTTCCACGTGCTGGTTTTGTCAGAAGGTATACGCCGAAGGTGTTCGCCAATTCGAGCCCTGGGTTTGCTTTGAAACCCTGGGGACATGTCAGACACCTTGGTGAAATTAGCAACCCTGAAAGGGTTGCGACGACATGCCATCGATCTCAAACCGTCTCAACTCTTTCAGAGTTGCGAATAGACAAAACCGCACCCTAATTCCCCAGGGTTTCAAAGCCAACCCTGGGCTGGAATTTGCCAACACCTTCGGTGTAAGCAAATTGCCGAACTATCAATGAATCTCCGGCTCCGGCGTTTCCGCCCCAGCTTCAAGCACGTCAAAGTCGCAACCCTTGTTTGCCTGAGTTACGTGCGCCGCATACAACGCGCCAAACCCTCGTTCGTATCGCGGCGGGGCGGGTCTCCAGTTTGCGCGACGTAGCTGCAGTTCCTTCTCATCAACAAGAAGCTCCAGCTTTCTCGCGTTGACATCCAACTCGATCAAATCACCATCCTCGACAAGTGCCAGCGGTCCGCCAATGTACGACTCCGGCGAGACATGCAAAACGCACGCACCATATGCCGTACCACTCATGCGCGCGTCCGAAATTCGCACCATGTCGCGCACGCCTTTTTGCAAAAGCTTACGCGGTATCGGGAGCATGCCCCATTCAGGCATTCCTGGTCCACCCAATGGTCCGGCATTCTGCAAAACTAGTACCGAGTTCTCATCAACCGCCAACTCATCATTATCAATACCCGCAGCCAGGTCGTTGTAATCTTTGAAGACAAGCGCCGGACCTCGATGTTTCAGCAAGCGTGACTCAGCCGCAGTTGGTTTGATAACAGCTCCGTCGGGCGCGAGATTGCCATAAAGAATTGCAGTACCGCCTGAGGCTGAAACTGGATTATCAACCGAACGGATGACGTGCTCGTTTGTTACCTGTGCATTATCAATGCTGCTTCCGAGCGATTGTCCTGTCACCGTTTGACAATCGAGATGCAGCAAAGAGCCCAGCTGCTTGAGCAGCGCGCGCAACCCGCCGGCGTAATAAAAATCCTCCATCAGGTACTCGCCCGAAGGTCGCAGGTTGGCAATCATCGGCGTACGTTGCGAGATCTCATCAAACTTTTTCAGATCGAGTTTAATTCCCGCGCGCCCGGCGATCGCGACCAGGTGAATGATTGCGTTAGTCGATCCCCCGATGGCCATGTCGGCTATGATTGCATTCTCAAACGAAGCTTCAGTAAGAATGTCGCGCGGTCTGAGATCCTCCCAAACCATCTCGACGATGCGTCTGCCGCAGTGACTTGCCATGCGCGGATGGTTTGCATCAACGGCGGGAATCGAAGAGGCACCTGGTAAGGTCAATCCCAACGTTTCCGCAATCGCGGTCATGGTTGAAGCTGTGCCCATCGTCATGCAGTGACCGGGACTGCGCGCGATACCGTCTTCCATTTCTGACCACTCGCAGTCACTGATGTTGCCGGCCTTTTTCTCGGCCCAGTATTTCCAAACATCGCTTCCACTCCCGAGAACTTTCCCGTTCCAGTTTCCACGCAACATCGGCCCAGCAGGAAAGTAGATGGCGGGTAAATTCATGCTGATCGCGCCCATCAACAACCCGGGAGTTGTCTTGTCGCAACCGCCCATCAACACAACACCATCGATCGGCTGACTACGAAGTAACTCTTCGGTCTCCATCGCAAGGAAGTTGCGATACATCATCGGGCTCGGCTTCATGTAGGTTTCGCTTACGGACATGGCCGGCAACTCAACGGGAAAACCACCCGCTTGCCAAACTCCGCGCTTCACTTCATCAGCGCGCGTACGGAAGTGACTATGACATGTAGCGAGATCGCTCCAGGTGTTAATGATCGCGATAACAGGTTTGCCCTGAAAGTCATCGATCGCATAGCCCATCTGCTTCGTTCGTGAACGATGAGCAAAGGAACGCATGTCGTTCACACCGAACCACCGATGGCTACGTAATTCTTCAGGCTTCTTCTTCATTAACATCTACTTTTGCTGGGACTGCATGCTGCGAGCGCAGGCGTCCTCGCCTGCTGACTCTGGTTCCATTGGACCTCTTGGGTAACTAGCGAGCGAAGACGCCTGCGCACCCAGCATCTATCTGCGCTTCGATCCTCGCCACGTCGCGACCAATTTCGCCTGTAACCAGCGGCTCGCGGTTTTCGATTATTGCTGTAGCAAAATCCTCAATCAGTGGTCGATGGATGTTTGCTGCTGCCGGGTGCGATTCAGTGCGCGCTCCTGATTCAGACATCACACGCAGAGTTCCCTCATTGAGCACAGGCATATGAAGTGATCCTCGTGATCCAAAGATATCAAGCGTGTCTATTGGTTCAGAAGCAGAGTGGGCAACTGAAAGCGTCGCACATGTTCCCTGATCAAATCGAAACAGAGCAACCGCCACATCCTCAACGTCGCGTCGGAAATAACTGTTCGAGCTGATGGATTTCACTTCACTGGCTTCTCCAAACAAATCGAGCAGCACCTCGATCCTGTGGCAGCCAAAATCAAACATAGGCCCGCCGCCTGATTGTTCCTTCCTCAGCAACCATGCTCTCGGATGTGAAGCAGGCGGATCAAACCATTCGAATGCATTCACCTGGGCCACGACTGGCTTTCCTATTTCACCTGATCGAAGGATCTCTTTGATGCGGTGAACCACTGGATAGAAATGACGATAGTAAGCAATCCCTAACTTCACGTCGTTGGCGCGGCAAGCTGCAATCATCCGATCGCACTCGTCCTCATTCAACGCCATCGGCTTTTCACACAACACATGTTTGCCGGACTCGGCGGCAGCGATCGTCTGTTCAGCGTGCAAGTTGACAGGAGTAGCGATGTAGACCGCTTTGACTTCATCGTCCTTTAGAAGTTCCTGCCAGTTCGCGTGCCATCGCCTGGCGCCAAACTGTTTCGCGAACGCTTCGGCAAGATTCGCTCGAGCACGATTCACGGCGACGAGTTCACAATACTCCGAATCGCGCAGCGCGGGCGCAACTCGTTTCTGTGCGATGTCGCCACAGCCAATGAGACCAAACGGAACTACATTCATGACTTCTTCTGTCTAGCGATTACAAAAACTTTTCCCACTCACTGAGTATCACACGCAACTCATCCTGTTCCGCTGGAGTAACGTCAACTAACGGCGGTCGCACTGGACCCCCACTCATTCCAACCATGTCCATCATGGCCTTCATGGTGGAAACTTCGTAACCCTTGCGACGTGCGCGAATGGAATAGAGCGGTATGACACAACGATCGAGAAGTTCTGCGAGTGAATCGCCGTCGCCCATTGAACCCAATTCGTGCAACCGCAAAGAAAGTTTTGGGGCGACTGTAGCGATGCTCGATGTGAAGGTTCGAATGCCAGTGCTGTAGTAAGCGGCAACCATGTCGTCACCCGCGCCCCCAATCCAATGCAAACGGTCACCAACACGATTCATGATCGCCTGGAGTCGCCGGATGTCACCATGCCCATCTTTCCAGGCAATGAGCGACGGGATCTCCGCAGCTAGTCGTTGAACCATGGCTGGAGTGAATGTCGCCCAATCACGACTGTAAATCAGTATGCCGAGATCGGTTGCAGCAGCGATGCCCCGGTAATATTCAAACAGTCCCTCCTCATCCGCTTGCGGATAGTACGGAGGGAATGCGAGCAAGCCATCGGCGCCGGCCTTTTCCGCAGCTTGTGCCATTTCAATGCCGAGGCGCTGTCCAAAGCCAACTCCAGCGATCACAGGCACACGTCCATCGATCGCATGTTCCGTCAATTCGATCACGCGCGCGTACTCCGCCGGTGTCAACGAATACATTTCGCCGGTGCCACCCGCAGCTACGACTGCGGAGATCGGATGCTCGATCAGTTTTGTCAGATTCTGGTGCAGGCCGGGCAAATCAAGAGACAAGTCATCCTTGAATGGGGTGATGGGGAAAGCAATGACACCTGACAGGCGGGATCTTAGTTCAGACGGGTGCATGAATTAAATTTCCGGAATCTCGTTTCTTGATTCTGCGCAACGAGGCGATGGTGAACTTGTTTTTGTCGCGTGGCAACGATTGAATTTAGGCCCGGCGTTTCAACGCCGGGAAGGATAGCAAGTTATTGTGCGTCGCGTAGCGACGCCTGAAAGAATCCCGGATTTAACCGTCGCTACGCGACGGGATCAAATCCGCAACCGGTTCCCGGCGTTGAAACGCCGGGTTAAACTCAACCGACGCTACGCGTCGGAAAACAACGGTCACTTTAATCATCAATGTTCCTAATCATGCTTCTGCACATAATTCTCGCGCCACCGTCCTGAGTATCTCAACCTGTTCACTCGACAATGCCGATACATATGGGGCGATCGGTCCGGTCTTCGCAATGCCCGCAAGCTCAGTCGCATGGTGTAGAACTCTTGCGGGTCCCCACTCGTCGCGAAGATCTTCCAGCGGGATAAACTTCGCTCGGACTTGCGCGGCCGTTTCGTAATCCGCGACTGTCAATCTCTCAAACAACTGTTGACTCAAGCTCGGCGCGATACACCCCGACCCTGTGGTAAATCCGGTCAATCGCCAATCGCGCAAATGCACAATCGCCGGTCGTTCACCTATTCCACTGATGATGTATTTTCGATCAACGCGTGTGAGCAAGGATTCGAGATAGGGATCATGCGTCGGATCGTCGCGTACGACCGCATACTTAATGCCAATGCAAGCTCCATCATCGACAAGGCGAGCGACGGCATCGAGTCCGGCGTTCTTGTCAGAGCCAAAATTCGATTCATCCTTGAGATAGACGATGAGTTTACAACTGCTCGCCGAAACAAATTCACGATAGCCACGCTCCAATCCTCCAGCGTCTCGTGGATCAGCACAGGGCAACATCATCGCGACATTAAAGCCGTGTCTTTGTAACAGCGGCGCCTGATCCATCGCCCTGCCGAACGAAGGACCGACACTCGGAATCAACCAGAGATCGTTTGCAATACGACTCAACCACTCCAGCAATGCTTCGAACTCTGTGAGCGTGACGTGATAGAGGAAGGCATTCCCACCGTAGATCAGACGGCTGATTCCGCCATCGTGGATGTGTTTGACGATTAGATCGTTCTGCTCAAAGTCGATTGAACGAGCCGAGTCGTTTCGTCGGGCAAGTGATGGAACAGCAAACACGCCACGTAGTTGGTCTGGTAATAGAGGAGTGCGATTCATTGGACTGGCATCATATCCGATCTATTCCAGCTTCTCTGCGTAACCTCTGCGTCTCAGCGTTTGAAAATGTGCCGAATCCTATACCGCAGAGACGCAGAGAACGCAGAGAACGCAGAGGTTACGCCGAGAAGACAATCTCATTTCGTTTCAAGCACAACAACAGTTGCGATCGGATCCAAAGCCTGCGATGGGAGCCCGAGAGTCAAACTTCCTCCCGGATCGACTTGATGAAAAGTAAGCGCCGTCTTTGGATGCGTCAGAAAATACGCGCGCTTCACATCCTTACCAAACGCCGGAACATTCAACTTCCCATCTCCCGGCCAATCGAAGACATGCAGATAAACTTTCCCGGGTTTGCTCGTCGCCCTGCCAAACGCCAACTGCGAAGCAAAAGGACTTGCTGTCGTGCCGTAGATCGATTCGCCGTTCATCTTCATCCATGCGCCCACCGCTGCCAAACGCTCAACACTCGGAGCAGGAATCAACCCCTGAGCTGTTGGTCCGACATTCAAAAGATAGTTGCCACCTTTCGAGGCTATGTCGATTAAATTCCGTGTGATGACTTCAGCCGACTTCCATTTGTCGTCGTAGAACTTAAAACCCCAGGTCGTGTTCATTGTCATGCAGCTTTCCCAGTCGACGCCGGGTAAGCCACTGGGGGGAATCTGTTGTTCGGGTGTTCCGAAGTCACCCGCGTAGGTCTGATCGGTCTTACTCAGTCCTTTCATTCCCTCGCGGCCACGGCCCACACGGTTATTGATGATGATGCTTGGTTTCAAACTGCGAACGTATGCATAGAGTGCTTTGCCATCTTCT
The DNA here is from genome assembly GCA_035257465.1 of Pyrinomonadaceae bacterium. GTDB lineage: Bacteria > Acidobacteriota > Blastocatellia > Pyrinomonadales > Pyrinomonadaceae > PSRF01. The sequence continues at coordinate 10,308 of DATEXA010000301.1, forward strand.
TCCGTCCACCAATCCTGCCATTCACCATCGAACCAGAGAACGCCCGGATCGTAACCCTTAACCAGTTCACGAAGCTGCTCCTTCATGTACTTCAAATATTCTTCTTTGCCACCTGGCTTAAGCTTCGTGGTCCGGTTGCCGGCCGTCGGATCCTTTCCAGGCGCATCAACATAAGCAGCGGGGTAATGCCAGTCGAGTATTGAGTAATAGAAACAAAACACAAGACCCTGCTTCTTCGCTTCCGCAGCCAACTCCTTGATTGGATCTCGGTGATATGGAGTTGCGTCGACTATGTCGTACTTGCTGACTCTGCTGCCATACATTGCAAAGCCATCGTGATGTTTGGACGTGATAACGATGTACTTCATCCCGGCTTCTTTGGCGATGCGTACCCACTCTTTGGCGTTGAAGCTTACCGGATTGAACTGCAAAGCAAATTTCTCGTAGTCCGCTCGCGGGATGTTGGCCCACTCCATAATCCACTCGCCGATCCGATCGGAGCGCTTGCCGTTGTACTCACCCGCCGGTACTGCGTAGAGACCCCAGTGAATGAACATTCCGAAGCGAGCTTCACGCCACCAACGCATGCGCTGATCATGTTGGGCCTTGGTTTCAGCGTTCGCGGCTGAGAAATTTTGTTGGGCGCTTACCGCGAAACAAAAGGCAAAGAGAAAAGCTATAGCCAGTATTCGTTTCATCAAGGTCCTCCGAAAATTCCTCTTCTCAGCGTCTCTGCGTTCTCAGCGTCTCTGCGTTCTCCGCGTCTCTGCGTTTAATCTGGTTTCGCCGGAGATTACCGCTGAGAACGCAGAGTTTGCGCAGAGAAAACTTCTTCCTGACTAGTGGAATTGCCATAACACCGGCTGCCGGATAAAGAAGTTCCGGATCACTTCTTCCACCTTCGAATCCGCCGGTAACGTCTTCCACAATTCAATGTATTCAGGTCGACGCAGCTCACGCCCCGCAAACAACAAACTGGCGTGTCGCATCGGCCACTCGGAGTCGTACATCACATCAGGATTCAGGGGCCAACTCTTCTTATTTTTTATGAACGGATACATATACTCAACGGCCCTACTTATGCCGCGACCGTCGCTGGTTGTAAATGTCCATAAGTTGTCGTTGGGAGTTGAGAGTATCTCGCAGATCGTAGCCATCGCGTCCAGGTTGAACAACGAATAACCGTAAGGCTTCGTACGTCGAAGCTCTTCGGGGAAGCTTCCATTGACTGCGATCTGATTCGGAACGAGAACAGTCTTAAAACGATTTCGGCAATAAGCAATCAACTCCTGATTGCCAACTAGTTCAGCGAAGGCTGCGACCTGCATCACCCAACAAGTGCCGTGATTGTTCTTTGCTTCACGTTCGTCGATTCCATTCTTGCTCGTGGTCATCCATTGTAGGTAGTCGATAAACCACTGAATCACGCCACCAAGATCATTTGTATTCAGCGACGAAGAGTCCTTCAGTATCTCGACAGCGCGTGACACTTCAACCAGGTGAATCGTATCGATGACGCCGATTCCCCGACCGGTGAAACGGCCATGGATTGCTTGCGCAAACTGCAGGCTCGGGTTCATTCGCGTCTTTTCATCGATGAACCATGCGCGCAGATGTTTGACTGCGTGCTTTGCGTAGCGCTCATCTTTGGTCAATCTCCACGCTGCCGCCAATGCCGGCACTTGCACGCTCAACCGCATTAAATAGCGACGATGATCGACGAAGTTATTCGGATTCGTCATGCCATCGCGCTGAATGTATGGACCGTCGGGATTCGCTGGATCTGCCCACCAGTAATCGCCTTCCGAGAAAAAATCGTGAACTCCGCCGGCACTGCGAGGTGAAGTTGATGCAGTAATGGTAATGGGTTGCTCTTTTAGATACTGGTTCGCGGCTTGGAGAACTCGCGCACGGTCAATGCGGGCTACGTCAAAATTTGATTGCTGTGCTGACGCCGTTCCAGGGAGCAGCAGCAAAAACAGAATAGTTAGGCGGAAGCTCATTTGATAACCAAGAGGATCACTCAACAAGCGGGGACAGGGTCCCCTTCCCGACCTGCAATTTTCTTGTGGCCTGGTGACTAATCGAAACGCTCCCTAATTTTCAGGTTGGGAAGGGGACCCTGTCCCCGCTTGCTGCGCATCACTTCAGCTCAGGAGAAATGGTGTAATTACTAGCATCCCAATCCACTGTCACTGTTGTCCCATCCGCAAACGTTGTTCGTTCCTTACGGTAGTTCGAATCTAGAAACTCGTGTTTCGTCATCTCAAGCATTCCAACTCGCTTGTGTAACGCCATCATCGTTCTGATCAGCGCCATGCTCTTTTCGTCTGCGGCTGCGAACGGTAACTCAGGTTGACCGCCAAACAATATTCCCTGCAACAGAGTTTTCTGATCACGAGCGCCAAACGATGTGATAACCGCGTCGTGGTAGACGAGTTGATAAAGCGGTACAAGGATCGCCTTGCTACCTCCACCCGACTGATTGATTACGTCAACATACGGAATGACCCAATCCGCACCCGCCTCTGTTGCGACGATTCCCAGATTTCGACGCGACCAATTCATCATCGCGATTTGGCCACGCATCGCGTCAGTATGTGTCGTCGGATGTTCGGGGTTGAAGTCCTGATCTGGTGGGACGTAGCCAATGACGTCGATGTAAATGCCCTGAGTCGTGATTCCGTGATCAAATAGCAATTGATAATTCTTCAATAGGTGACCAAGTTGAAACCGGGCGTTGAGGTACGCCTGCGGTCCACCGTCCCAGTGTCGCATCAATGGAATCTGACCCTGTTTTGAATCTCCAAAACGCGAACCGGGAAACTGCAGCGGGGGCTTACTGTTGTCTTCTTCATGCACCGCAAACTGTTCGTTGTATGAAGGAGCGTCGAGATAATAGTCGCGATACTGATCGTGGAAGATCACTTTATAACCGAGCTCGCGACATGTATCGAGGAGGCGCTTCATGCCTTCCCACCCTCCAGCCTTTTCCGGTGGTGGCAGCGGATCCGGATGTTGTCGGTCATAGCCAAGCTGCGGCCAACCCGACACGTATACCAGCAACTGATCGATTCCCTTCGACTTCAAATCGCGAAGTTGTTTTGCTCGTTCGTCGAATGTAGTAAGACTGTAATTCTTCGAGGCGTCCTTCGTGTCGTAACGATCGCTTGCTGGTGTCAGGTTGCGAAGGATACTGACTCGCGTTTGGGCAATACCGAAGAGATCTCCAACTGCGGGGGTTCGCGCAATTTTCTCCCTAAGCGAGACGAACAAACCGGTGTCCATAACATAACGGCGATAACGTTTTGCCATGTCGACGTAGTTGCCGGCTGCGATGAATGACATTCTGGCGCTTCGGAGATAACCGAAACGGGCCAGCTGTGAACGCCAGCGCGGACCGATGACCGTTGGGCCTCCAGCAGGATGTGAAAACTGATAGCTGGCGTCGTCGGGAGTTTCGACAATCACCATCATTCCTGAGCTGCCCTTTTGAAAACCCCACCAGGACATTGACCACGACTCAACCACATGGCTCTGCAACAAGCTGTGATCTGTCCCAGCAATCTTTCCGTCCGGTGTAATCGTGCGAATCGGGTAGTACTCTTTTGGCCAGGTTCGCGGCAGTAGCGTCCCTCGACCATTCGGCAGGAGCGTGTAGTCAACATCACTTGCATCGAGAGCAGCGGGCCAATCGAGTTGTCGAAGTGTCGCTTCGCGTTCATTGGCGACAATATCGAACACTAATTCTTCAGACTGTCCTTCGAGACAGATGGTGAGGAACAGATCGAGATCGATATTTATCCCTTTTTGTTGCCAACCGGAAGCTGAGATCTTCAAGCCTGTTTTAAAGCCGATGTCGTATGGAACGATGGTTATCTTTTTCGCATCTGCAATTCGTAGCGAAATGTCTTCGCCTTTTGATTTCGCAAGCATGTCGCCCGCGATCGACGGCTTCAGGTTCCATTGCGTCGGCCCAGCCTGAATAGCCAGCGCCAGGCTCGATTCAGTCAAAGTTACTTGATTGTGCTTTCCTTTGATGACCCATTTGCCGGCGTTGTGCGACACAGCTACCGGCATCGCACCCCATTGCTCTCGAGGAAGCTGTTGGGCTGAAACAGTGGAACATACGCATGCAATGAACAGGGTAAGGATTGATTCGGAGATTTTGATCATCATTTCCTTGGGCTTAGCCGTTGGCTTTGATGTGTGCGGGATAGCGTCCCTTCCGACCTGAAAATTATCTAAGGAGCCTCTTGTAAAAGCGCACGAGTTGCTCGCGAGTGGGATCTACTCAAGCTTTTGGCTTCCAGCTGTTCTTTCTTCACTCCGGAGGAGTGCGATGTTTATAGCTCGCCGCGCTCATCAACTCTGCTCTGTTCGGAAGAGCGGCATTCGTTCGAACCTACGTGGGATCGCCATGCCGCTCTTCCGAACAGAGCCGGAGGAGGATGGCTTCCTGACTATAAACATTGCACTCCTCCGGAGGCCGCTGACATTGTTTTGTTCGAATTCTGACTCTTGCAAGAAGCTGTAAGCTTAATCAACTTTTTCCTTTGCCTGTTGTTAGGTAAGTTCGGCTTCAGAGCAACTTGCCTCGATCAGATTCATTGAGTGCGGGTAACTTTTCCAAAGCTGTTCTAATCGCCGGATCGTCATATTTGGCTGCCGCTGTTCGAATCAACGGATACAACTGTTCCGGTGGCCATTGACCAAGTTGTTGGTATGGCCACTTCTGCCCCTGTGCAAATGGAATAAGAAAGTCCAGAGCTTTTCGGATACTGCGACCGTCTGTTGTGGTGTAGTGCCACAGGTCAACACCAAGATTTTCACCAAGCCGGGCGAGCAACATTAGACCATCCAGATTTCCAACGCTATAGCCCCAGCCGCGCGTGCGCGCAAGTTCGAGTGGTTGTCGGCCATCCGGCTCAATCTGGCTGGCGATTCGCTTTGTGCGAGCAGTCAGCAAAACCTCGCGCGCAAGATCGGTCTTTCCCAGGAACAGTGCAAACGAAACAACCTGAACGTCGTAATAAGTTCCGTGATTGTTCTTCGCAGCTGACTCATCTCGCCCATTCTTACTCTCGAGCATCCACTGGAGAAACTTTGCATACCAGTCTTCGAGACCACGCTGGTCCGCACGCGTCCACTCTTTAGAACCTGCCAGTAGCCCGATCGCATCGACCACGCGTGTAAGGCCACGCGTTTCTATTAAGCCGATCCCACGTCCAGTCGTGATTCCCGGGATACCCTGGCCAAACTGGAGGTTTGGATTCATTCGCGTTTCGGGATCGAGAAAGAATATGCGGAGCAGTTGAGTGGCCTTCGCCGCATACTTTTCATCACCTCTGAAGTAGTAAGCCAGTGCCAGCGTTTCCACGGCAGCTTCCATCTGATCCTTCACACTATGGTTGTTGATTTTGTTGATTTCCGGATTCCGTTCACCATCACGACGTATGTATGGAAGGCCACCTGGTTTCGATGGATCAGCCCAGAAATATGGCGCCTGACTCATGTAGTCGTGCTTGTCTCCACTTGGAGGTGTGACTTCTTTGCTGGTTACGGAAAAGGGTCCGGCGGTTAGTGCCTTTTGAGCCTCGCGTTCGAGTTTTGCTAACGCTGGAACAAGCTTCGGGTCGCCGTTGCGAATTTGTTGTTTGGTAGCTTCGAGTTTCTTTGCATTGAGCAGAAAGACGCGAGGTAAATTCTCTGTTTTGCTCGCAGCTAATGGTTCTCGCGGCAGAAATAAGATTACTAGCAATAACGCAAGCATGAGTATTACAGAGCGGTTTACGTGATCCATTAGGTGATTATTTCCTAAAGAGCCAGAAGCTTATGGACTTCATCCTTCATCAATGCCTCACTCCAGCGGAGCAACATGTTCATAGCGTGTACGATGGATATTGAGCGCGCTGCTTCGGCGTAGAGAAAGAATGTTACTTAGGCTATAAACATTTCGCTCCTTTGGAGCCGAGGATCGTGTCGGACATCAAGCGGCGGTGACTGAAACCTTCAATCACCGCCTTTGATCAAAACAACAATCACAACGAGCCAGCTATTCAGAACATAAAACGAATTCCAAACTGGATCTGGCGCGGGTTTGTGCCGGCAGCCAAATTGGAAATGCGTCCCACATTAGTCGCAATCGTCGTTGCGTTCGTGTTGATGGTCAGATTGCCATTTGCCGGTGTGTCCCAGTTTTGAATATTGAACACGTTGAAGACTTCCATCCGCAGTTGCAGTTCCCAGCTCTCACGAATTGGAAATCCTTTAAATAAGGAGAGGTCCGTGTTGAAGACGGACTTTCCTCGAAACACATTGCGTCCGAGATTGCCGAACGAACCAGAAGGTATTCCGAAAGCGCAAGGATTAAACCAACTGGCGATCGTGTGCACTGAGTCAGCTGCTTTTCCGCCTTGAGAAATCGTCTTCTGACATAGCGGATCTGGATTCGCTGTTACGGGACCAGCCACAAATGGATCGGCGATCAGATTTGGTCTCTCATACGTGCCAGGCGCTGTTGGTGCGCTGCCACGTAGATTCGCAAGATCTCCGGTAGCCTGAAGATTGTAAGGAGCTCCTGAACGAGCTTGCATGATGAAGTTCGTCTGCCAGTTACCCAAAATCCAGGATGCTGGTCCAGTGGTAAACCAACGCTTACCTTTACCGGTCGGTAGTTCATAAATGGTTGCCCAGGACAGGAAATGAGGAATGTCGTAGGACGACACACCGCGCGCGGTACTTTGATCATAGTAATTCTGAATCGCCGAACCGCCGCCAGGTCCGTTCTCAACGTTGAAATAGCCGCTGCTCACGTCGATGGACTTGCTCCATGTGTAGGAGATCAAGGTGCTGAGACCTTTTGTAAAGCGTCGTTGAAACTTCGTCTCGAGGGCGTTGTAATTCGAGTTGCCAATGTTCGTTGTGTAGGTGAACCCTGAACCGGCCCACGGCATTAAGCGAAGCGCATCGATAACAGAGTTCGGAGTGCCGTTCGGCGAAGCCTGTCGGGCAGCGTTTGCAAAGCCCGCATATGGGAGCCGACCGTTCTTGCTACCGACATACGCAACTGAAACCATAGAGGATGAAGAGACTTCTCTTTGCACCTCAACGTGCCATTGCTGCGAGTACGGATCTTTGTAATTCGGATCATTCGGGAAACCACTTACGCTCCATGGATTGGTGGTCGGCAAGGGAGTTGCGAAACCTTGCCCTTGAATCTGAATGATGTTGAAGGCAGTGCCGTTTGTGAAATTGGCGCTCGCGTTAGCATTTCCTGAAAACGCCGTAGCATCTGGCCAAACAGTCGCTTCAAGATCATTCTGAGCGTATTGGCTGCGAGCCGGCAGTGGATCCCAATACAGACCATAACCCGCGCGGATTACGGTCTTTGGATTCAACGTCCAAGCCACACCGATCCGAGGTCCCCAGTTATCTTTGATGGGTGGAGGAGCAAAGAATTTAGTTCCTGCTACCACTACGTTCCCAAAATGCGGATCGGTTTTAAATGCATCAGGGATACATGGTGCTGACTGTGCAGCGCTGCAGAACGGCGGCATTTCAGTGGCGCCGATCGTCCACTTTTGATTGGCAAGATCGAGCGAGTTCCACAGTCTGCCATCTGTTGTTTTTGGCTGCGTCAAATAATCGTAACGAAGACCAAGCGTTAAGGAGAGGTTCCTTCTCACCCGCCATTCGTCTTGTATATATGCTGCCCACGAACCGTACTTAAACTGCACCGGCCCTCCGTGGAGAATTGGCAGTTGCGCGTTGAAGTTGTTTGGAAAACCCAACAAGGCTGATGCCAGTGACAATCCTGAAGTCCCTGTTGAGGCCGTAGGAAGTCGAGTCTGTTCGTCGTTGAAGACATACGTTTGGAACGTGTTCAACTGAACGCGCTTTGCCTCAAGGTACCAACCGCCGGTCTTGATACTGTGATTACCCCTGACCCAGGTCAAGCTTGGAGTCAGACTCCAGTTGGGGTTCTCACGCAGGGCCTCACCTCGAATACCAAAGTTACCGCTCCCACCTGCAGCCCAGTTTTGCAGCGTGACGAGCAGGCCGCTATATTTGTCAACATCAAGAAATCCAAACTGCTTCAGTGGATCAACACCAGCTTCGTGTTGATTTTGTTGACTCGAATCTACACCCGGCCGACCTGCATACCCCGCTCGAAAATCAAAGATCAGATTGGGACTAAGAGTGTGAGTCCACGCACCGCCATAGTTGCGACCTTTGCCGCTGCCGCCAGTGGAGCCACGGTCGCCGATGGGATTGAACACCGAGACGTTCTGTTGTGTGTAGCGGAAGAAGATAGTGTCGTTGTCACTGAAATGATGATCAATTCGCACCTGAAAGCTGTTCGAGTCATTTGTACTCGCACGCCCTTGCGCGAAGTTGTTTGCGGCATCGCCAGTAAGATTTGGAGTGGGCGAATAGGTCTTGAAGAAGTTCTGCATGGGCGCATAGATCAGCGCCTGCGGAATCTTGAAACATGGAGATCCTATCGATTGATCCTGCAGCTTTTGAGCATTGACCGGGAGCGGGTTGCCAGACGCGTCGCAACGAAACGGATCTCTGACAAAGTTCGCGCCAACTTGCCGGGTGGAAAACGGGTTGTAGATCTGCCTTCTAAACGGTGTGTTTGTGAAGTCTCCGTTTATCTCAGCCGCGGTTGGAACATACGCCAGAGCGAGAGTGGGCTGACTGTAGCGCCAGCCGTCATAGCCAACTGAAAAGAAAGTTCGATTCTTAAAAATTGGTCCTGTGACTGTCGCGCCAAATTGATTTTGCCTGAAAGGCAATGGACTATCGGGAACTCCTTGACCTGGTTTGCACCGCGCCGTGGTGCAAACGTCGAAAGGATTGCGAGCATCAAAAGCATCGTTTCGCACGTATTCGAAAGCCGATCCGTGAAACGAATTTCCACCTGACTTCGACACCATGTTTACGACGCCACCTGCCGCGCCGCCGTAGTCAACTCTTGCGTCGTGGCCGACAACCTTGAACTCCTGGATCAGATCGACATTCGGAATGACGATGTACGTGGGCCCACGAACGTTGGTATTGATGATCCCGTCAAAGAAATAGAGCTTCGATCGATTTTCCTGTCCATGGAACGACGGGTCCGCAAACCCTGAACCAGGTATACCAACATTTCCCTCGACGCCTCCAACACTTCTATTTTGAGAAGTTGAAACTGGAGTGACGCCAGGAGTGAGTGTCAAAAGCTGCGTGAAGTTTCTGCCATTCAGTGGCAAATCCTGAACGACCTTCTCGGGAATGACGGTACCTAGATCGGAGGATGACTGTTGGATGAGTTCAGCGCTAGTGGTTACTTCCACAGTCTCTGATACCTGGCCAACCGTGAGCGAAATGTTTTGGGTAACCGCTTCGCTCACACCGACGTCGAACGGAGGCGTCTGCACACCCCTGAATCCCTGGACTTCGACTCTCAGCGTGTACATCGCAGGATTGAGATTCACAAAATTGAAATAGCCACTTTCATTCGTAACGGTTTCAGTCTCAATCTTTGTTGCCTGATTTTGCAGTTTGACCGTGGCTGACGGAACGCCCGCGCCATTAGGATCTGTCACCGTACCACTTACCTTAGCGTTGGCCTGAGGAAACACCGCGACTGCCGACACAATTACGAACAGCGCAGCGGCAAGAGTCCTAAGTAAATACATCTGGCCACCTCCTTGCGAGTTTGACTTTGCTCTTTTGAACTTGGGGAGACGCAGGGTTCTGAACCGGCGAAAACAGAAATCAGGGGATCTCCGTTATTGCGAAGAGATCCCCCCTTCAAAAACGAAATCTAAAAGTTGAACCTTATCGATGCCTGCATGACACGAGGTGTTCGAGCAGCGGTAGCGGCACCAAAACGAGTATTTGTTTGCTGGAAAGCAGCGGTGCACACGTTCGATAGTGAACAAGGAGTAGAGCTTCCAGCGGGGTTGGTAACGACAAGACCGTAAGTCGCGGCGGCGTCTATGTCGCGGAAATTTGTGTGATTGAAAATGTTATAAATCTCCCAGCGAAGCTGGAGGGCATGCTTCTCTCCAAACGGGATGTTCTTGAAGAATGCCAAGTCGTTGTTGAAGATGCTGGGCAGGCGGGCAGCATTCCTTGGCAGGTTACCGATTTGGCCCGTTGCGAAAGGCTTGGCGATGCACCCAACATTGAAAAAGCGTGGTGTGCCGGTTGGATCGCTGCCGAAATCACCCTTCATCGGATCGCATACCACAAATTGTCGAGCATTGTTGCCACCACCAGTGAAATCAGTGATTGGCGTACATACTTGAGAAGTTGCTGTCGTCGAAGTCACGCTAGATCCAACTGGACAAGGCTGGCCAAGTGAAATCGTCGCAGCAGTGCTGCTGTACCCCCCCGACGCGACCGTTATGTTCTTTGGTTTACCACTCGCATACGATGTGGTACCTGAAATCTGCCAGTTGTCGAGAATTGCGGCAACGAACTTGTTGTCATTCATATGCCGGCTCGCGCTCGGAATATCGTAGATGTAGTTGATCGTGAAAATATGCGTCTGATCGAAATCAGAGGGCGCATAGTTAAACGTCTTGTAGGGTCGACCAAACGAGATATCTGATGAATCGTCATTGGCGTAGTCAAACGACTTCGAATAGGTGTAAGCCAAACCAGCCTGGAAGCCGCGTGTGTAGCGTCGATTCGCCTGGATCTGCAACGAGTTGTAATTCGACGTCCCACCCCATGTCACCATGTTGATGTCGCCGTAGCCTCGATAAGGTCTCAAGAAATCATCACCAAGTCGGTTTCCGGTGACTGGATCGATGTTGTTTGTTCCCAGTTTTGCGCCGTCTGGAATGTCGTTGATGTTGATTCGTTGGCCAAGGTGTCGGGCGAGTGAGCCAACGTAACTTACTTCCAAGACGGTCTTAAAGCCGAGCTCCCTCTGAACCCCGACTGAGAAGTTGTATACAGTCGGCGTATGTGAATTGACCTCAACCGCGTTTAGCGACGAGGGCCTCGTGAGTGCCGTCCCTGTTAGAGCGGCCAACTGATCGATATTGCCGAAGTCGATACTGAACGTGCGATTGGCCGGTTGATTGTTCACGAGATTGCCGCCGGTCGTCCCGCCGCCAACCCGTGGTGAGTGATAGATACCGCCCTGAAAACGCAGGACGGTTTTGCCGTCTCCCCAGATATCCCATGCGAGACCAACGCGCGGCTCAACATCAATCGATCTGGTGACCCGATATCCCGGAGGTGTATTGGGATCAGTGCCCAACGCCAACCCATTGTTTGCATTTCCAGTGTTCGGAACGATCGCACCAACCAGCCCCGCTGTTGGACCAGCCAGGACAAACAACTGGCCGGTGGTTGGATCTTTTGCCCTGCGACTGGCAGTCGGACAGGTAGCAGGCGGCGTGAAAGCAACCGCACATGCACTCTCGTAGAGTGCTACAGCTTTGGTCGGATCAAAGAGAGTCGGATCAAAGTTCGATCCTTGACCGTCAATTTGCTCGAAAGGCGAGTGATAGCCGAAACGGACACCGTAGTTCAGCGTAAACCGCTTGGTCATTTTCCACTGATCCTGCCCATACCACTGAACCTGAGTAAGCCTAAGGTTTGTAAACGGGCGCTTGGTTGTTTCCTGGTAGTTTCTGAAGTTGCCGACCAGAGCGTTCGCATATGCATAGCCAGTGTTACCAAGAGGGTTGGTGAAGTTGTTGTCGTTGCCGGCAAAGTTAAAGACACCTGACCATTGGCCACCTGGTGCTTCACCGTTCTTCAAACGCTCGTAATAAACACCAAATTTCAGCGCGTGGTCTCCATGTGTAAGCGAAAGGTTATCCGCAAACGATGGTTTGATGTAGTCGTTTCCGATTTCACCCCACCTATCCAACCAATTGATATTCGCCACGCCATTTGATGGCCCACGAACACCACCCCAATTCGTTGCGCGGGGAATCGTTCCGAGGTGGTTGTTCTCAGGGAAGAGCTGGGGGGCCGTGTAATGCAACGCGCTTCTTTGCAGCCGCTCAATCTCGCCGTCACCGGGGACAAAACCTTCCGAGTCGTGACGCATTCCGAAGTTGAACTCATTGACAAGGCTAGCATTCACCACGCGAACCCAGTTCGCTGACCAGCCATCATCTTTGTAAAGGTAGTGTGAATTGATTCCCCAGCGATTGTTGTCATTGCCGGGCCAGCCTGACGTTCCTGTCCCGAGATTGTCGGAAGTCCACCATTGATATTTCCAGTAAATCGTGTCTGCATTGGTGGGTCTGAAGTCGAAGCGAATGACCTTGCTCCTTTTTGGAACATCTGTCGGACTCTGAGCTACGTAGTTGAATGCAGAGCCGCCGGTTCCACCCTGAGTGTTAGGCAGTGGAAAATAGTTTAGCAATGCGACACCGCTCGCGTTCCAACGAGCTTGCGGGATTATGTTCAGACCGAGTGGATTTGAAGCCGTTGCCTTCGAAGGATCTTTGAAGCACCCACTCGTATCGCTGGCACTGCATCCAGTTCCCGGATTCAACGGGTCTCTAACGAATACCTTTGCGTTGCTGGAGTTTATCGACTGAGAGAAATCACCAACTCTTTCCAAAGCTGTAGGCATAGTCACGAATCGTGGATCATTTGGAGTGATCTGGTGTGGCTTTTCATAGGAGAAAAAGAAGAACGCCTTGTTTCTTAGCCAGAGGTTTCCGCCTTCACCAAACCTCGGCAGTGGCAATGGCCCACTCACATTTCCGCCCGGATACAAGTGACGATAGAGAGGTCGTTTTATTCCCGCCTTGTTGTTGAAAAAGGGAGAGCCATTGAGCGACTCATTGCGTAGGAAGTAATAAGCAGTACCGTGGTAGTCCTTGCCGCCGCCCTTGGAAACGATGTTGATAATCGCGCCGCCGTTGTTGCCATACTCAGCGCCGTAGTTATTGCGCAGAACCTTCACCTCGGCGACCGCGTCCTGATTGATCGTGAAACTCAATTTGTTCGAACCACTGGGCTCACCTGCAAACAAGCCATCGATGGTGGGAACTGTCGAGCGGCCACGTTGACCGGAAACATTTGGCAGGTCGGTTCCAAAACCGTCGCCGGCGCCTTCAATGTCATCGTTGTTTGAAGTGCCTGGCAGAAGACGCAACAGCGAGGTCACATCGCGGCCCTTGGTCGAAATCAGATTGATCTGGTCTGCCGTTAGGCGCGCTGTCAGATCGCTACTTTCGCGTTCGACTATCGCTCCCTCACTGATAACGCTGACCGTTTCAGATACTTGTCCGGGCTGAAGCTTGATGTCAGACAGCGCGAGTTTTTCATTCGCGCTCAGGACCACTTCTCTCTGTTCGTAAGTTTGAAATCCCTGTCGCTCGACTTTCAGGATGAAGGTCCCTGGCTGCAACGCGGCGAAGGTAAATCGACCCTCACTATCAGTGTTCCCAGATCTCGCCTGACCGGTTTTTTCTCCAGTGAGTGTAATGGCTGCACCGGGAACTACGCCGCCGCTACTGTCAGTAACGATACCCGATATGGAGCCGGTAATTGTTTGTCCGCTGGCGGCTGCACTGAATACCAGCATCGCGAATATCACAAACAAGATTTCCAGCCTCTGAAACTTAAAACTAAACATGGGACTCCTCCTTCGAATTTGGCCGATGCTTCAGGCTGCGATTGTGTGCTTAACCAGAGAATTATTCCGTTATTTAGGACTCAAATTGTCTTTAGTTAGGACAATTTGCGTATGACCCGGCCTTGTTTTTAAGCGTCCTAATTTTCCTTGTTTAGAATCGAGTTGAACGATCCGCTGGGAGCGGACTGAGGCGCTCGACTCGCCTCGCGAACGCAGTACTTCAGACCGATTCTTTTTGCTTTCTTGCTTGCTGCTGCTGTTCTTCGAGTGCGAAAGCTCTCTGGGCCCGCACGATGTGTTCGCTCATTGCCTCACGAGCCTCGTTTGGTTTGTGAGATCGAATCGCGCGATAAATCCTTCGATGGAGTTCTAATGCTTCGTTGAAGTCGTGAGCGCGCTCGATCGTGTCCCGACGGCGTTGATAGAGAATCGCTGAAACCATTTCAACCAATGTCGCCAGAGTTGGGTTCCCTGATCCCGCAGCAACAGCTCGGTGGAAAGCGACGTCATGAACCAGAAATTGCTGCGGGTCTTTAAGCGCGGCATACATTTCGGCGATCTCTTCGGACATCGTTGCCAGATGATCGCCGGTTGCACGCTCAGCTGCGAGTCCTGCCGCGCCAACTTCCAACACAGACCGCGTTTCAAACATGTGCTCATAGCTAAAGCCATGCAGCTCTGCCAGGAGTCGTAACGGTTCGCTATCGAGTGCCGGAGGTCCATCAACAATGAATGTGCCCGCTCCCTGTCGGGATTGCAGCACGCCCATCGATATCAAAGAGCTCAACCCCGCGCGTAACGACGGACGACTGATGCCCAGCTGTTTGGCGAGTTCTCGTTCAGGCGGCAGCCTATCGCCCGGCTTGAGTTCATCTCTCTTGATGAGCTCATAGACTCTGGCAACCACTTGCTCAGTGTGCTGAGACGAACGAACCGGTTGAATTATTTGAAGATGAGTCACTCGAGAATTGGTCATAACAATTTGAGCCTTCGAGGGCCACTTATAATACCAATTAGACGAGGCCGTCAAGAGTTTTTACCGGTAACGGTGTGTAAACTTACGAGTAGTCCCCGTCAAAAGTCGGAGACCAATCTGGAAAGTGGAGTGGGATTGCTCAGACCAAAGGGCGGCGGAAGAGGGAGACGGGGTGAGGGGAGATAGGGGCGACGCGGAGACGGGGAGACGCGGTGAGATGGGGACGGTGGTGATTGAAGTGATGTAGCGGAGTGTTGAAGCAAGAGCTGATGGGCCGTGCGTCGCCGTGTACCCGCGTCTCTCCGTTCTCAGCTTCTCCCGTCTCCGCCTCACCCCGTCTCACTTCTCCGGTTGCCAGAATCCACGAGTCCTTCCCTTCAACGTCTTGTTCATGAATTTTTCGTTCATGATTAAGAATGCTCCCAGCCCATGGAGATCATTAGTCAGTCGCTTGCGACCGTAGTAATAAGCGAGGTCGGCAACATTTGTTCCCTCGCAGACGTCCGTGAGGTTTGTCATCTCATCTTTATCAAACGAAATCTTTGTTAAGACCCCGGCATACCCGCGCTTGGCAACGCTGCTGTAGCTCTTGTCGACATAACCTTGCTCACTAGCTCTGGCGATCACAAAGGTGTACATACTCGAGCTCGATGTCTCCAACCAATTCGCAGGATCCTGACCTTTGTTCACGACCTGGTACCAAAGTCCTGTCTTACTGTCCTGGTAATTCGCCCACGCCTTTACGAGTTGCTGTAGTTGCGCAATCAATTTTGGCCGGGCTGGATGATCCTTAGGTAACAGCTCGAGCACCTCGATGAGCGTCATGCCAAACCATCCCATCGCACGACACCAAATCTCCGACGAGTGTTTTGTTTCTTTGTCAGCCCATGTCGCTTGGCCACTCTCATCGTAGGCATGAAACATCAAACCTGTTTTCGGGTCGTTCAAGTGACTCGCATAGATCAGTAATTGCTTGGCAGCCTCGTCGTTCGTGTAGCTGCTATCACCGAACAAGTTTCCGTACCGAATCAGAAACGGCATTGACATGAACACACCGTCGCCCCAGAGCTGCCACTCTCGACTCTTACTTGCACCGTGCCAGAACCCGCCGTCCTTTGTTCGTGGATAAGTATTGAATCGCAGTCGAATTCGATCGGCGGCGAGTTTGTATTTCGCTTCTTTGGTTTCCTGGAAAAGGAACAAGAGCAAGTTTCCGGAATTCATGCTGTCGAGATTGTCAAATTTGACCTCGCTGACGACACCCTGAGCGTTCGTATTCCTAATTACGCCATTTGCATCAACGTACGTATCAACCCAATCCTTGATGTATTGCAGATACCGAGGATTGTGAGTTCGCTTGTAAACGAGATACTGCCCGTACAAATAGAGTCCCTTTGGATAGGCCCAGTTACCAAGATCTTTTGGCGTGGGGTAACGCTTCATTGTCGATTCGACAATTGCAACCGACCAATCAGTGGGTGACTTTGTCTTTGTGGTGGCCACTGCAAAGGAAGGCTGGAAAGCCACGGAAAACGTCAATACCGCTAAAACAATGCTGATGGGCTTTTTCATAGAAGGTCCTCGTGAACTTATTTAGAACGCGAACAAAGCAGTCAGGGCTTCCACTCCGGAGGAGTGCAATGTTTATAGCCAGCAAGCCGTCCTCCTCCGGCTCTGTTCGGAAGAGCGGCGCAGCGATCCCAACTAGGTTCGAACGAATGCCGCTCTTCCGAACAGAGCAGAGTTGCAGAGTCGCGTCGAGCTATAAACATCGCACTCCTCCGGAGTGAAGAAAGAACTACTGAAGAACCTTAAAAACTTGTGACGTTGCTGACTGCCTGTGCTAATTTATTGGGCGGCTTCCAATCAAATCAAAAAAATGTGTTACCGGTAACAGGTCGAGCGCGAACAATAGGGCGACGCAGTTTTTCTTGTCAACGCTTTTCACGACCAAGAGCGTTACATAACCCATCGACTTCAGGAGTGAAGCAATGACCAAGTCTCGTGACGATAAAGACGACAAGCAAACGTCGCACGACCCCAGCCGACGTAAGTTTCTTAAGGGTGTCGGTATCGCAGGTGCTGGTGCGGCAGTTGTCGACAAGCTTTGGAGTGATGTCGAGGCCAAAGAAACACAAGCGAACGCCTCGCAGCCAATGAGTGGCAGTGTCAAAGTCACTCTTGACATCAACGACACTAAGCGGACCGCCCAGGTCGAACCACGCACGACGCTATTAAACACGCTGCGTAATCATGTCGAACCGGCAGTGACCGGACCCAAGCTCGTCTGTGATGCGGGAACGTGCGGCGCGTGTACTGTTCTGCTCGACGGCA
>DATEXA010000302.1:0-7013 GCA_035257465.1 Pyrinomonadaceae bacterium
GATTACACCAGCCCGTTCTGGAGGCGTGGTCGAGTACGTGACCAGTTCAGTCGATACTGGTGAACGCAAGGAGATGTTTGGGTTCACCGCTCGTCACGTGAAGAGTTCGACGTCAATCAATTCTTCACCCAACGCTTGCAATCCCGGAAAAATGCGAACGGAGTTAGACGGTTGGTATATCGATCTGAACGTTGAATTCAACTGTGAAATGAACCGACCACCAACTATGCCGACGAGTCGGATGCCTAACGCAGGTTGTAAAGATCAGGTCAAGACTCGACGTGAAGGTACAGCGAAGACTGGCTACCCTTTGATTGAGACAATGAAGTACTACGGCAGCGATGGACAGCTGACGTTTGCACAGACCAAAGAAGTGATCGAGTTGTCGCGCGCGACTTTGGAGAGTGCTTTGTTTGATATTCCTAATGGCTACACCGAAGCGACCAACACTTCGGAGCTTTATGGCGCCCCTTCAATGACTTCGATGATGTCGGGCATGAATCAGGCCGCAACCTCTCAAGCTAACGTACCAGCGTCGCCATCAGGCGTTGGATCGACAAAGCGTTCAGGCGTGCTATTGGTTGGCGTCGTGCAGTTCAACAACAAGGCCGGACGATCTGTACCTTTGGATTCCCTCAGGCAACGCCTTATAGGGACCATTACCGAATCGGGAATCGACGCCATACCGCTCAACGCATCTTCGCAGATGGAAGCGGATGCTGAAGCAAAAGTGAAACAGTGTGACTTCATCTTGTATACGGACATCGCTGCCTTGAAGATGAACAAACTCGGTGGCATGTTCGGCAGCATCGCAGGAGTTCAAAACGCTGTGAAGACAGAGGCGAAGTTAGAGTTCAAACTATTTGCCGTTGGTGAGCAAGCCCCGCGACTCTCGTCGAGTGCTTCTGCGAAAGAGGAGGGTGATGAAAACAGCGCCGGCACCGCTTTAGACTCTGAAGCGAAAGCAGTCGTGACTGAAGTGAAAAAGAAGCGAGGTTAAAAGTGATTGCCGATTGCTTGACGTCACGCCGAAGGATCAGTGATTAGCAATCGGCTAGTTTTTCTTTTTCTTAGTTTCGACTTCCGGGGGTAACTTCTTTGCGGCCTCGAGTATCTGATGCGCGTTCTCGTTGAGCATCTCAAGACTCGCCACCTCAGCCTCGGACTTTGCTTGAGTACGAAGTGGCTCGACTTGCGTCATAATATTGTTCACACCTTGAGCCAGGCGGCGGAGTGCTTTTGCTAACAAAGGATTTCTTTCGTCACGCGAACTGACATCATCGATATTTGTTATAGCCTCGTCGAGTATGCCGGCGATGTCACCAATTAGTTCTGCGTGTGTACCCGTCGGCAAGTCACCCCACAACTCGGATTCCTTCTTCGATTGCTTGGTAACGGGTGCTTGTGTGCCGCTTAAAACCATCAATCTGCGCTCTGCTGCTTTTATAAATACCTCGATACGCTGGTCGATTATCTGTGCTTCTTTTACGAGATCCACTTCTTGAGGCGTCAGGTGATCGCGTTGTGGCGTGGCAGCTTTTGCAAACACCCACGAGGCTAAGCAGAGAATGAGGAGAGTGCTGGAAATCGTTCGGGTAGTCATGGTTGTTTGCTCTTCGGCGTCGGGCTTTCCATCGGTTTTTCCGTCGGCTTTTCTTCCGGTTTCGACTCGTCATCATGCACCACGTTGTGTCCATAAAATGAATTGAGTGCCTCGGTTCTTCCTTCACGAGCAAAATCCTCTACCTGTTTGATCCACACAGCAAATTCCAGGGGCGTCGTACGACGCATCGCTGTTAGGCGCGGACCGTCCGCCCGAAGTGCAAGCTCGAGTCGTTTGTACAAGTCGCGAGTCTTGTTGCTATCTCGTTTCAAGGTAGCCAGGAAAGTTAGAACGTCCTGGATGAGTGCGTGATAGGAACCTATCTGATGTGAAGCCGCTTCAAAGTTAGATTCGGAGGTGTACCGCTCTGCGGTTGTTAAGTGTGTCTGGGCAAACTCAATAGTCACTCGTACGCGTTGTTTGGGATCGGTACTGTCAGACATTTGTGCCCGCTCTTCTTTAGTGATTGTGTGAAGCGGTGGGGGCGCGGTGAGCGGCGTTGGTTGAGGCGTTGGTTTCTGGTCCTGGGCAACTGTGATCACAGTGAAAGACGCCAACAATATGGGCAACAACAGGAGTTTGCATGAACACTCAGCGAACATTCGGACGAATATCAGGGCTTCTTCTTCACACCCTCTCCGAGCTGGATTTGCCGTTGAAGAGTGGGGAGACGGAGTTTGACCTTCTCTATTTCGAGTTGATTTGTTCTTGCGTCAGCGCTCGCCAGAAATTTCTGATAGGCCGCGAGGGCTTCCGGGTATTCTCCGAGATAATCGTGCGACGTGGCAATAAAATAGTGCGCAACGATTACTTCCGGTTTGTTTGCGACAACCCATTCAAATTCGGAAACGGCTTGAGCGTACTGTTTCAACTCGTAGAGAGCCGTTGCCAGATTGGCGTGGGCCGAATAGTTCGTGGGGTTATCTTTCAGCACTTGACGAAGTATGCCTGCCGCTTCGGCAAATCGTCGTGCCTGGACCAACGCTGCTGCATAACCCACAGCATATTCAGCAACGGTCGGTGCGAGCTCTGAGGCCCGCCGGTATAGCTCCAGGGACTTTGCTGGATCATCGACACGATACGAAGCGCCCAGTCGCGCTATGAGCATCGGGTTACGCGGATTCTTTTCGATGAGCTTTTCAATCGCCTTGCGTGATGTTTTCTGATCTTCACTGTTAGCAGCTTCAATCTCTTCCGTTGTGCCAATAACGCGAACCTTGTCGTCACCGACGCTTTGTTGAATTTCAAGTCCCGCTTCTTTTGCGACGGTTGCTGCCTCATCAGCTCGACCGGCTTGTTGATAGGCGAAGGCCAGGCGGGAGAAGATGACCTTGTCGCCTGGTCGAAGCTTTGTAACAGTCTTGAGATCCGCAATAGCGGAATCGTATGCCTTTTCATCTATTGAGAGATCAGAACGTTCTAATAGCGCCGCGACATTGTCTGGTGAGTCAGACAGCACATTATCGAGGGTCTTCCTGGCTGCGTCCTTGTTGCCGTTTGCTCGCTGAGCACTTGCGAGACCTACCCAGGCGGAAGTCGGTGCATCCGGGTTTTGTGTTGCTCGTGTGGCCAGTTCTAAGGATTCTCTTGGATCACCGGCGCGAAGACGCAACTCCGAAAGCAGCCGCAACGCAATATTGTCATGAGGATCGACTGTCAGAGCCTGGCGAAGGAAAGTGGTAGCTTCACTGTCTCGCTCACGCCTCATGAGCAGAGCTCCCAGGGCCGAATAAGGAAGCGACCAGTTCTTCTTAAGAGATATCGCGCGACGAAACGCTGCGTCAGCTTCGTCGAAACGAGCGAGAGACACCAACGCGTTACCTCGTTGAAATTCTGCTTCGGGAAATTCGGGTCGAACCTTTATCGCTTGCTCGTAAAATTCCAATGCTTTTTCAAACTCACCACGGGCGTGCGCACTCTGTCCGTGCTCGAACAATCTAACTGGATCGGCATCGCCGAAGTCATCAGTTTGCGCAGAGATTGGTAAGCACAGGACGGTTACTGCGAGAGTGAATATCGCGATTCGCAGCAAAGATTTAACCTGGAACGACAAGCGAGATTTAGACACGATACTTAAGAAAACCAACGATCGACTGTGTGTTTGGAAAAGAATCCGGGGATGCTTTGAATGTTAGCACGCGCTAGTTATGGCCTCCAAAAACGCTTCGTGAATTCACTTAAACGATAGCTGAGATGCTTGTTGCACGTGCGTTGATGCATGAGCTACCATGCCGTCACCGAAAGAATAAATTCAACGATAGAGAACAATCCAAGTGTCGCTCTGCTCACAGTCCGGTGGTCTCATGAATAAATCAACCGTCGACAGGCATGGTGAAGTTAGCCCAGATGCCTTTGCAAAAGAAATGCGCTTGAGATCTCTATTTCGGGAGCTCGGTTCGGTTATTGTGGCTTTCTCTGGCGGCGTTGATAGTAGTTATCTCGCTTATGTGGCGAACGCTGAGTTGGGAGACAAAGCCGTTTGTGTCACTGGAGAGTCTGCAAGTTTAGCCGGGCATCAACGCATTGAGATTGATCGCATTGTTAGTCAGTTCGGCTTTCGTCATGAAACGATTCAAACTGAAGAACTCAATAATCCGGGTTATAGCGCAAATGAAGGTAATCGTTGTTACTTCTGCAAGGATGAGCTGTATAGCAAGCTTGAGTCATTAGCGAGCGGACGCGGGATTCAGTTCATTGTTGACGGTTCAACAATGGACGACCTTGATGATTATCGCCCTGGGCGAAAAGCTGCGAAAGAGCATATGGTGAGAAGTCCTTTGATCGAAGTGGGAATGAATAAGGCGGAAGTTCGTGAGTTGAGTCACTTAGCGAACGTACCCACCTGGGACAAACCTGCAAGCCCCTGTCTCTCGTCTCGTATCGCCTACGGTACGCCGGTCACAATCGAGCGGTTGGCTAAAGTCGATCGCGGTGAAGAGATTCTGCGCGAATTTGGCTTTCGCGAATTTCGAGTTCGCCACCACGATAGCCTTGTGCGTTTAGAGATTGCGCCGGCTGAGATGGACCGTGTGCTTAATAGAATTTTGGTTGAAGAGCTTGCTGCTCGTTTCCGTGAGCTTGGTTTCAAATATGTAACCTTAGATCTACAAGGGTTTCGTTCTGGTTCGATGAACGAAACGTTACCTCGTCAGGGCTGATTCGATTTCCATTACAAAATTAGTCTTCTCGAATTAGTTATTCTGCGGAGTCCTTCATTCCGCATTGTGGAGATACCCAATGGCAAGTATGTACAGCACCATTTATGTCGATGATATTCGTGAGATAAAAGAGCAGAATCCTTTCGAGTCGATGATGTCGCGGTTCGATCGAGCGGCGCAGTTGCTCGAACTTGATCCCGATTTGTACGCGGTGCTGAGAGTTCCCAATCGCGAATTAAAAGTATACATCCCGACTCGGATGGATTCGGGCCGTATTCAAGTATTTGAGGGATATCGCGTTCAGCATAACTTTGCCAGAGGACCGGCCAAGGGTGGGATTCGTTACGCACCGGATGTGAGTCTGGATGAGGTGCGCGCACTGGCGGCATGGATGACATGGAAATGTGCTGTGGTGAACGTTCCATTTGGGGGTGCCAAAGGAG
Source organism: Pyrinomonadaceae bacterium (assembly GCA_035257465.1). Classification (GTDB taxonomy): domain Bacteria; phylum Acidobacteriota; class Blastocatellia; order Pyrinomonadales; family Pyrinomonadaceae; genus PSRF01. The sequence continues at coordinate 5,205 of DATEXA010000302.1, forward strand.
GGATTATTTGTGACCCTCAGCAAATGTCGATCGGCGAGTTGGAGAGAATGACGCGACGGTATGCGGCGGAACTGCTCGATTTCATTGGTCCCGAAAAAGATGTTCCGGCCCCCGACATGAACACCAATGAGCAGACGATGGCCTGGATTATGGATACCTATTCCATGCATGCCAGGCATACTGTCACTGCGGTGGTCACCGGGAAGCCTATAGATTTGGGCGGATCCTCAGGTCGGCGTGAGGCGACCGGAAGGGGATTGCTCTTCGTCATCAACGAAGCCATCAAGCGTTTCAAGATGAAGCCGGCTGATACGCGCGTAGTTGTCCAGGGTTCTGGAAATGTCGGTGGCATTGCGGCACGTCTTCACTACGAAGCTGGATACAAAGTAGTCGCAGTCTCTGACATACACGGCGGGATTTACAACAAGGATGGAATAAATATACCCGAGGCGCTGGATTATTTAGCGACAACTCGATCCTTTGAGGGTTACAAGGAAGTGGAGTTCGTTGCGAACCATGAACTCCTTGAGCTGGAATGCGATGTTTTGGTTCCGGCCGCCACGGAAAACCAAATTACCTCTCAGAACGCGGACCGGATTAAGTGCAAAGTTCTTGCCGAAGGGGCCAATGGTCCCACGACGGCTGCCGCCGATGAAATTCTTCACGAAAAAGGGATATTTGTAATTCCTGACATCTTGGCGAACGCCGGAGGGGTCACTGTGTCTTACTTTGAATGGGTTCAAGATAGGATGGGATACTTCTGGCGTGAGGACGTCGTGAACGAACGTCTCCAAGATAAAATGGTAGCCAGCTTCAACGATCTTTGCCGTTATGCGGATGCTCACTCGGTCGATACTAGGACCGCGGCATACATGTTGGCGATAGACCGTGTGGCCTACGATACACGCATGAGAGGTATCTATGCGTGACCGAAAAAACATAAACAAAATGGGCGCTAAGTCGTGAAAAGGGCTTGATTTCCCTTTTAAGGTAGAGTATGGTCTGGCATGATTTAGCACTCGGACCAGCGAAAACATTTTTAGATCTGTGGGTGGTTTTGAGTGACGAAATTATTGACACGGGAGTTTCGCTTCCCTTAGAAGTGAACTCAAGCTTCGAACAACTCGGAACAGCATCTTAATGAAGATGGAATACTGCATGTAAGGCCGAAGTATTCTGTTTCATTGCAGTCCGGGCGTCATCGTGGACTTCCATGGTCCAAGCGGTTCGAACTTTTTGACAAACTGTAGGGTGCCTCCGCATGCAAGGTTGAGTCTTTCTGTTACCGGGCTCGTTTGGATACGGCGGCGCTATTACACAGATTCTTTTACTCATTTCGCAGGAGGAATGCGATGAGACTCGCAACTAGGGCGCTTATAGCTGCGCTCGCTTCGTTGGTGCTGTGTGCCGCAGTATCAGCACAGACTTTGAGATCCCCAGACGATCCGCGTAACCAGTCTCCGACTGTTGGCACGGGCGGTCCTGTGGGTGGTCCTACCGGGCTGTTTACGATATACGACGGCTCTGCTCTGCGCCGCGGTGAGTTCACTTTCAGTATTGCCTATAGCAATTATGATCGTGACCCGGGTAACGTGGACATTACTGATTGGCCCCTTAGCTTCAATGTGGGGTTGAATGATCACATAGAGCTCTTCTTCAAGACTAATGGGTACCGCGGGATAAAGGTAAATAACCCGCAAAACCTATCCAGCTTTTACCTGCCAAATTCGCAGCTATTCTTCGGTTCCGTTCTCAACAGTCCGGGAGCGATTGTTTTGTCGCCGAGTGGTCCAAACGTCGGGACCCTTG
>DATEXA010000303.1:0-7341 GCA_035257465.1 Pyrinomonadaceae bacterium
AGGTGACAGTCAGTAACCAAAACTTCTTTACCTGGGCGCCCTCAACGACTGATGTGCGTGCACTACAAAAGGCTTTGACCAGCGATCGCATCGCGGCTACGTGGTTTGCAGAGACATTCTTCGACATCGATATCAATCTGACGGATGGACTGCCTCACCAGGTCGGTATCTACTGTCTGGATTGGGACACCACCACTCGATCGCAGCGGATCGATGTATTCGACGCAGTGACGAATGCTCTACTCGATACGCGTAATGTTACCGGGTTTTCCAACGGTCAGTATTTGCTGTGGAACATCTCTGGACATGTAAAGCTGAGAATCACAAACACCGGTCCCACAAATGCTGTGGTCAGCGGTTTGTTCTTCCAGCCGACTGCTGGGCCAACTCCGTAGCCGACTTCAGCCCAGTCGCCGGCTCCGGAAATCATCTGGGCGGAGACGGTCTATCGGCGGGTGGGACGCCCGGGGACAACAACGATTGGAATTGGATCAGCTCCAGTCCCGGACGCGTCTCCAGCAGCTTGGCCCACCCACCAGCATTATTTTTATTGGCAGCGTACGACCCTAGGGTGGAATAACCTATTGGGGTACAGATTTGGTCATCTGGTTCAACGTGCCGAGGGTGCTTGCGGTAAGTTCCCGACGCCAGAGTGCAGTGGGTGAATTGAGACAGGATAGTGTACGTCAAGTATTTACGCTCTTCGCCTAACATCTGCAGCGTTGTGGCGAGCTCCGGCACTTTTTTGAGAGGAGAATATGAGTCTCTCCGATTTTTTTCATTCTCTGGTGAATATTTGAATGGATTAAGAGCAATGGGTTCAATCGGTCGTCGCACTTAATCGAACTAGAAACACTGGATCAAGTCCCGCTGACCCATCCTGAAACCATTTACGGTGCCTCAAGATTTAGCCTCGAACGCTTCGTCAAGAGACGCGCGTCCCACTCCGCGGCTCCGCGGTTTTCAACTCGTGTTCTTGTGGCCAAATTGGGGCCGGATGCGACAACAAACTACCGACACGATTGAGTGAGGAAAGGTAACGAAACGGGAAACCCTAATAAATCCGTGCTGGCTGCAACCCATTTGATTGTTTAAGTTTAAGAAAATCGCCTGGCTAGAACTGGCAGTCATGAGGTCTGGGGTTCGATCCCCCCTCGGCTCAACCAATCACTTAGAACCCATCACTTAGAACCACGGTACCATTCTGCCGATTTGCGATGTCATCTGGCTGTATCCTTGCGTTTCGTACGCGCTTTCACCCATGAGGCATAGTTCTTGGGTACCTCCATGGATTTGAGTTCCGTCCATGCGGCAATCGCATCTGCACGCGTGCTTTTCTCCGCCGCCAGAAACTCGGCGACGAAGTTGATGTAGCGCCCGTGAGGCACCTTCTCGAATCGTTCCATTTTGTTCAGCGCGATGTACTGGCAAACGAGGTCGCCATAGGTAGGGTGATTGCCCTTTGTGATTTGCTCTTCTCGCCAGCGGTTAAGGCGATACCAAACACCAGATTTCTCCCGAACTTCCGGGGAAGCCTTTCTGGCTTGCTGCACAATGAAGTCCTTTGTCTCGCGATTACTCGTGTAGTGCTCGATCCGTAGGTTCAGGGTCAGTCCACGTTTAAGATCTTTCATGCCCGTCTTCCGCAAGGCACGCTTCGTTGGCAGCTTAATCGCACCGGTTTGCAAGAATGCCACGATGGCTCGTTCGAGTTCGTCCTTTCTCAGCTTTGCAGTTTCGGGAATGCCAATTCGGCTGGCAAAGTCTCGCAGTTCGTCGACATACCAATAGCCATTCTCGAACTCGCGAACCGTCATTGTGGGAGAGAGAGAACTCGCCATGCGTTCACCGCCTAAGGTTGCGCCTCATCGCCTCGCCCATGGAATGGTAGATAGACCATAAATCTATTTCGACGCATTTTGTTATCCCTGAAACACGGGCTTTCCAGCTACTGGTTCGTAGTACCCAATAATCGCATCATGGCAACAAGTGCAAACAAGACCAGACTCCTGGCCATCACGCGTGCCGCGGTGCGAGTGGTCATGAACAAAGTTTGGAAACGTTATGTGCTTGCGAATGGCGCTGATGTCGAGGAAGCAGTCGAAGTAAACCCATTCACGGCAATTCATTGACCATGCCTGACCGCGGTACGTTATCGCGACGCCGCGGGTAATCAACATTTGTTCGAGAGTTGAGAGGTGTTCACAGACCATAGGCATCTGATGATTGGATCTGCTTCACAATCTCATCAATAGAAGGTTCGTATTCTCCATCTGTCGAGACTTGGATTGGAGGTACATTGAATTTCGGCGCTGCATAACTTTCGGGACATAAAATTTCGCCTGTTTGCCTGTAATGGGCGACACGTTTATCGCCGTGATAAAACTCGCGGATTGGATTTTCTAACCCGCGTTGGAGATGACGCATTGCGGCCACTCCATCATCAACGAAACATAAGATAATCGTGGCGTATGCCAACTCAAGGATCTCAGGCATCCTTTGCTTCCACCTCGTGCTGAAACGCCGCCTCTATAACAACAGATACATTACCAGCAAGATATTGATTCACTAGACTGAAGAAAACGTCGGTGACTAGACCATTGGTGTTGGGTGGAAGTTGAGTGTGTTTGACGCCGTAAGTGTTTACGTAGCCCTCCTTGATCTCATCACGGCTTAACACAGGCATCCACAGGCGTTCCCCAAGTTTCCTGGCAAGAGTGGATTTTCCCGATCCCGGCCTGCCTGTGACGATGATGCACTTTGGTTTTCTGTTCAGTTTCTGATGGTCCAAAGTTGCGCTTCAAACCCTCCCCGACGCGTTAAGGCCCTCTCGCGAATCCAATCGTGCGGCTCTTTGAGATCACACTTTCATGATGCCAGCATTTTAATGATCTCGCGGTTGGGCGACAGCCGGGCAATTCCCCCATCCAGATAGTGCGTGGTTATGTTGTGGCGCGCTTCATCATATGACGCAATGCACTCCTTTGCGACTACCACTTCACAATCGCGCTGGTAGGCGTCAATGACAGTGTTACGGACGCACGCATGAGAATTGATACCGGCTACGACTAGCAATCCCACCAAGAGTTACATTTTCGCCAAGCTTGTGTTGAGTAGAGCCCCCTACCAAAAAGCTGATCCAACAAAAGTGAAAAAGGAACCGCGTCAACCTATAAGCGCTTGCACCGCAGTTGCCAATGAGCTGAGTTTTTCAGAGAGCGAGTTTCCTTATAGCAACTTAATGAAACTCTGGGCGAATCGTGCGCGTTCCCCGATTGAGGGGTGATCCCTGTCGAGAGTGTTATAGCCGTTTGTCCTGGTGAGGTCGTCAACCCGGCGCAAACCTCTCAAGTGATCAGCAGGATCATGGCCCAGCAACTTCAGGCTTAGCATCGCGACAGCGTCGCATTTCAGCTCTACTATTCTCGTTGTCTGCCTGTCACCATGTTTCCTTGCGTTAATGGTCTCGATCATGAAGTAGGCGTGCCCCATCTCGTGAGCGACGATACCAGCCAACTCGTCGTCGTGCAGTGGGGCGGCGAGCGCGTCGGAGATAACCAGTACGCAGCCCCGCCGAACCATTGCTTGTGGAAATTTATCCTGGTAGAGGAACAACTCAATATCATCGCTGCGACCGTGCAACTCGAGGACTGGCCTTATGATGTTTTCGACCCTGCGCAAAAGCTTGCCTCCCGAAACCCTGCTCTCACGAATCAACGGAGACAGCGACGCGATGGCCTGACGATGATCCTCCGCGCCGCAGACGCTGAAAGGTAGGCCAAGGATGCGGCTCTTCATCTCTATAACTGATCCGGTGCCGATGCTCTGAAGCGCGAGATCTACAATGTCGGGCGCCGCTGTCGTGGTGTGTGTCACCAAAAGCGAGAGGACGGTTATCAAAGCGAGCTTGCGTGACATGATCCTGTTTCTCCTCTTCTGTCCAACCGGCCGAAGCTTCAAAACAGACACACGTCTACCGGTGGGTCCGCTTTGTTGCGGCCTGGCGATGCTGACCACCTGGTTGGTTTGGGGTTTGAACTGTCTAGCTGGTGGGCCGGATTACTTTTCCGAGACGGCTCTCTCTTTGTCCGACTTGAATCGTGGGTATTCCTATTTGGACCAGAGCCGCTGCTGTTGGCTTACGAGCTTAGAAAAGAAGATCTTGCCCTCCATTTTTGAAGGCGCAAGGCGCATGTGAAAACTTTAAGTGGAATGAAAAATATTTTCGGCCCAGGTTTTGTAGCTGCCGGCTGGTTAGAGTGCGATAATTGGCCCGCGTCCAACCGGAAGACCTTCACGAAGGAGGAAGACCAAGGATGCCTCAAACCTCACCACATGAAGTTTCGCAACTCCTGCGAGCGTGGAGCAGTGGAGATGAATTGGCACTGCAGACGTTAATTCCAATCGTCTATGAAGAATTGCACCGGATCGCCCGGCGCCACATGGGGCGGGAGCGTAAGGGGCACACCCTCCAGACCTCTGCCCTGGTCAACGAGGCCTACCTCCGCTTGGTCGACTGGAAGAATATCGAATGGCAGAACCGGGCGCACTTCTTTGCAGTTTCCGCGCAGATGATGCGGCGCATCCTTGTCGATTTCGCTCGCAACCGGCACTCCTTGAAGAGAGGCGGCGACGCGCTTCAGGTATCGCTGGCTGAGGCCGAGGGCATGTCTTTGAGTCGAGGTAGAGATCTTGTCGCTCTCGATGACGCGCTCAACTCACTGGCCGCCGGGGATCAAAGAAAGAGCAAGGTAGTGGAGTTGCGGTTTTTTGGTGGCCTGAGCGTTGAGGAGACGGCTGAGGTTTTGAAAGTTTCATCCGAGACTGTACTGAGAGACTGGCGACTGGCGAAGGTATGGTTGCTGAGAGAATTAGAGAAGAGAGGCGATGAAAACTGAACACTGGGCCGCAGTTGAACGGCTCTACGACGCCGCCCTGGAGCGCGCGGCAGAGGAGCGTGCCGCCTTTCTGTCTGAAGCTTGCGGCGGCGATGAGGAATTACGCAGCGAAGTGGAATCGCTGCTTGCTTATCAGGACAGGGCGAAAGATTTCATCGAGACTCCGGCCTTGCAGATTGCTGGGGAGTTGATGGCAAACGGGCGAAGTTTGGTTGCGGGACAGTCGCTCAATCACTACACGATCCTTGAGCTGCTGGGTGTCGGTGGAATGGGTGAAGTCTACCTGGCTGAAGACACGCGGTTGAAACGGCGAGTGGCGCTCAAGCTGCTGCCAGCGGAACTGACGGCGAACAGTGACCGGTTGCGGCGTTTTAAGCAGGAGGCCCGAGCGGCTTCGGCTCTCAATCATCCGAACATCCTCACGATTTATGAGATTGGACAGGCAGAATCCATCTATGAGATTTGCGGGGCAGATGATATCCATTACATCGCTGCTGAACTGATTGAAGGCATCACACTTCGCGAACGGATGTCTAGTCCAATCGATCTGCGGGAGATGCTCGAGACGATGGTCCAGCTGGCGTCTGGCCTCGCGTGCGCACATGAAGCCAGAATTGTTCACCGAGACATCAAGCCCGAAAACATTATGATCCGGCGTGATGGATACGCAAAATTGGTGGACTTTGGTTTAGCCAAGTTAACCGACTATCAGATCTCCCCTGATCCTGAGGCCGAGACTATGGCACAGGTCAATACTGAGCCGGGAATGATCGTCGGAACAGTGATGTACATGTCGCCGGAGCAAGTACGTGGACTCGAGGTGGATGAGCGGAGTGACGTTTGGAGTCTTGGCGTTGTCATCTATGAAATCGTTGCGGGCGAACACCCATTTGCTGCCCCCACCCAGAGCGATGTACTCGCATCGATTCTACAAACAGAACCCTCACCCCTGAAGCACTTCTCGCCGAATGCTCCTGCCGAACTTCAGCGAATAGTTAAAAAAGCACTTCACAAAAACCGAGTGGATCGTTATGTCAACGCGAAGGAATTTGCAGTAGATCTAATGAATCTACTGCGCAATCTTGAGGACAGTGAGCGCGCGGTCGAGCAGGAAGCCAGTAGCATTGCGATCTTACCTTTCAGGAATATTACAAACGATCCTTCAGTCAGCTTCTACGAGTTTTCGCTCGCCGATGCAGTGATTACGGAGCTGCTGCGATTGCGCTCATTGGTTGTTCGTCCTTCCTCTGCCATTGCCAAATACGTCGGACACGAAAACGATCCCATGAGCGCAGGCCGGGAATTGCAGGTGAATGCTGTTCTGTCTGCAAGTTTTCTGCACTCAAACTCTCGAATTCGTGTGACGGCACAGTTGCTTGATGCTGAGAAGGGTACAGTCCTCTGGGCCGATCGGATCGATTCGGAGACCGGCGACATAATCACGGTGCAAGACATCATCACACAGCGCATAGTCGAAGGTTTACAACTGAATCTTGCCGTGGGCGAAGACATTGACCTGGCTGGTCACGCTACACGTAACGCCGCCGCGTATGAAGAGTACCTACGTGGTCGCGATCGTTTGGGCCAATATGCTTATCACACGGTTAGAGGCAAAGACATCGAGGCTGCGGTCAGACATTTCAACCGCGCCACTGAGCTTGATTCGAAATTTGCTCTTGCTTACTGCGGCTTGGGTGCATGCTACGTACAAACCATTCTTACGGGTTTCGGCAAGCGTCGCGATCTACTTTTGGCTCGAGAAGCGTTCGACAAAGGATTGGCTATTGATCCGGAAATCGTTGAAGCGCGAGTCTATATGCTTTTTGTCTACTTGATGGAGGGTGCCAAGGAACATGCACTAGCTGAAATCGACGTCATTCGTCGTGAATCACCCAACAACGCCTGGGTGCACTATGTATCCGGCGTGCTTTACCGGCTCAGTGGTGAATACGACAAAGCGTTAGAGAGTTATGATCGTGCGTTGCGGCTCAATCCGGCGGAGAGCGTTAAGACTGGCTGGGGACGCGCCCGAATCCTCATGTATCAAGGACGATACGATGAAGCATTACTTGACCTTGATAAAGCTGCGGCGATTGAGCCTGACCATCTACTGCTAAAGGCGATTCGTGCTGAGGTTCTGTTTTTCCGAGGCGATGCGGAAGTTGCGTGTAAGTTATTGGAGGAAGTTCTTCGGCAACATCCAAATATGGACGGCGTTCGTCCGCTTTACGCTCAAGTCTTAAGTGGGTTGGGCGAACATGCGGCTGCGCGAGCGCAGTTATCCGAACGTGTAAAAGAGGTAGCGCTCCTGGATCACGATATTTCTTACTGGCTTGCTTGCGCCTATGCGATGGAAGGAGAAGCCGACAATGCGATCTATTGGCTGAAGCAAGCCATAACCTGCGGTAACGAGAACATTCCATGGTTCAAGTCCAACCCTGCC
>DATEXA010000304.1:0-1663 GCA_035257465.1 Pyrinomonadaceae bacterium
CCACAGTTAAAGTAGATGTTGTCACCGGGAAGTCCCATTGCAGCGAGTATGCTCTGCGAATCTTCTGCCAGCGACAACGTTTCAGAGTCGGGAACAGCGGCGACGACTTTGCCCGGCGACAATTCGAGATCGAAAAGCTGAGAGAGATCGCGGAATACCAACACGTCGCAGTCCAGATAAACCAACCGGTGCGCATCGAGCACGTGTGGCAGCAGTATCCGGCAATAAGTCATGTGTGAGCGGGCTGGACCAAGGGTCGCGCCGCGAAAAGTGGATTCATCGACGGGGACAAACTCCAATTGGGTGCTCCTGCCAAATCTCGCCGTCAAACGTGAAAGCACTTTTCGGGACTCTTCCGAAATCCCTCCATCAAGCACCTTCACATCCACTTCTCTCGAGGGATCCAAATAACTCAAAGAGCTCGCTATCGTGCAGTACAGTCCGGAGAAGTACCGCTCGTTAGCAGCCAGGGCAAGGACAACTGGTTGCATCAGAGTCTCCTTAGCAGGCCAACGCGACGCGCGCAGGCGTACTTCGTAAAGGTATGAGCTGATGACAAACACATTGGACATCTATTCGTCGAAGCACTGTCATAGCTTGCGCAAGCGAAAATGAGTTCTAGATCCCTTCTGGCATTGAAATCTTTTTCGTACCGCTGGCCAGCGCTGCTTCGTAGGCATATTCAAATCGTTTCACGACTTCCGGCCACACGAATTTTTCCGAAACTCTGCGACAATTTTGCCCCAATCGGACACATTCTTCGGGTGAATTGAGTAATTGATAAAGACTCGACGCGAGCTCCCCTGCTGTTACATTGACAGCATTCCTTGTTGCCTCCTGTGTCCCGACCAACAAGCCTGCACGTCCGTTCTCAAGTAGCTCCTCAAGCACCGGCAACCTCCGAGCTACCACTGGCTTGGCATATCGACCAGCCTCCATATAGATCAGTCCGAAAGACTCTCCGACAGATGGAACACACAGGCATGTACACGCAGCTAGCGCGTCATGCTTTGTTTGTTCCGAGACAAATCCCAAATCAAGGAAACCTTCTTCACCAGCTGTGATGTTATTCGCTTCCGACGGGCCCATGCAAATCAGATTCACGTCAAGCATCTTCGATCGTAGGTGACGAAATGCCTCGATTACCAGTGGATACCCCTTGTCGGGATCCTTGCGGCCGACATAAAGAATGATTTTACCAGAAATACCCATTTGTTGGCGAAATCTCTCCCCATCACCGTCAGCCCGATCTTCGATCCCACTGCCGACAACGTCTATGGGCATCTGATAATGCAGCGACCGGAAGTGCTTGAACTCAAACTGAGTGTAGACCAGCAACCGGTTAGCTCGACGAAACAAACGATGATCCAAAGGATCATCTCCGGCCTGAAAGGGGTGACACGTCGGCTGAACCAAGAAGGGGATATGTTGGAAGCGAGCGGCTCTTTCCACAGCAAAACCCATCAAGGCGGTCGCCTGTCCAATATGATGAACTATGTGAACGTCCTGACATGCCTCTCGTGCCGAGTGAACGGCTTGCATTTCATACAAGCGCACGCCCAACGCCGCCAGTCTCTGGCGCGCAACACATTTGGAAAGGAGCCACTGCACGGGTCGCCACTCTTTGCCTAACTGCAGGGAACGCACACGGATGCCATCAAGG
>DATEXA010000305.1:0-5793 GCA_035257465.1 Pyrinomonadaceae bacterium
TAAAAGGCGACGCAGAGGATGAGGTGCTCGATTTATACTCGCCCGAGTCGAGAGACTACGCAGCGCGACCAGTCATTAGCAGCGGCACACAGCGCGTTGGAGCTCCTTCAAGCAAGCAAAAAAACGGGCGAGATGATGGTCCTGGCTTTCTGGAAAAGCTGAGTCACACACCTGCTTTCGGCAGAGTGAAGGATGAAGCAAGCAACATTGGCGACGCGTTTGTAAAGGAACTCGGCAAAACAGCCACCCAGATTGTTCTACCGGCGTTGATGACTTCGATAAAAAACTTCATCGGCGGTTACTTGCCGACGAGCTCGACCACTGACGCTGCTCGCTCAGCTAGTATGAAGAATGACTCAGTTCGTGAGAGCACGGGTTCGAACTATCAGCCAACATTGGATCGCGGACACAGCTGAACGGCAAAACTTCTGTAGCGATCTTCAAGCTTTTAAGGTACGGCATACTAAGTCGCGGTATGGCGTACCTTTTTCATTAACTCGCCTAGATGTAATGACTGATGGCTTCGGGAGTAAAAAGAAGTCGGCCACAAATACTCACTGATCTGACAGATCAGAAAAGATTCTGACCCGTAGTATTCGCGTTTATCTGTGGCCGACTTCCTTGTTAACGCAGCGACAAGCTAAAGCATATCGGACATAGCTTGTCGAACATCAATTATCTGTTACTTGGTGCTGGTTTGCGTGGCAGCTTCTCGTCTCGCATGGCTGTGTTGTAAACAAACGCGGCCATAATCGTCGCCGCCTGCTTCATATCGTCACCCTGAATCCGATCGAATACGTCCTGATTTGAGTGATGTGTACGCGTATCGTATTCAATTTCATCCTGGATGAACTGGAACCCGGGTAAGCCGACGCCGTCGAATGAAAGGTGATCGGTGCCTCCCGTGTTTGAAATTGAAAGCGTGTTCGCTCCCATGTCTTTAAACGGAGCTAACCATTGACGGAATAACGGTCGAATTGATTCGTTGCCTTGCAGGTACACGCCGCGAATTTTTCCAGTGCCGTTATCAAGATTGAAGTAGCCACTCAATCGTTCCCATTCAGGTTTTTTGACCAGCATCATCGGCGCAGCGGGCTGACCTTGAGGAGCGTTTCCATTTCCAGCGCCATTGCCACTTCCCATTCCTGCGCCGTTACCACCACCACTTCCCGAGGCAGTAGAAGTCGGTGCAGCCTGCATGCTGCCAAAGTGTTCAGCAACGTATGCGCGCGAACCAAGAAGTCCCTCTTCTTCACCACTCCAAAGAGCTATTCGAATAGTGCGACGCGGCTTTAGACCCAGTGCTTGAATTATTCGTACAGCTTCCAGCGCGACAGACACGCCCGCGCCATTATCAGTTGCTCCAGTACCCGAGTGCCATGAATCCATGTGACCGCCGAGCATAACGATCTCGTCTTTAAGATCGGTCCCAGGAATTTCAGCTACAGTGTTGTAGCCCATCAAATCTGCATCCTGAAAAGCCACGGCAAGATCGACCGTCATCTTTACAGGCTCACCGGCCTGCAACATGCGGGCGATGCGATTGTAGTGTTCGATCGCGAGCACCAACTGTGGAGTCACTTTTGGTGTGCTCTTGTCGTAAGGAGGTGTAGGACGTGCTTGGGTTGTCGCATTCGGGTCGGTTACCGGCGGAGGCACTGAAGCTGATTGAACGAAGATCGTTCCGCCATCGCCACGACTTGGATCGACTAATAGAGCAGCTCCTTCCTGTTGGAAGAAACGAAGCTTCGCGCCGTTGAACTGTTGTGCTGTTCTGAATGCTTGTCCTGCATTGCCCTGAAAATTTCCACGATTGCCGCCGCCCGCACGCGGCTCTGGCGCATCGGCCAGGGCGAGCAGGCCCTTCTCGTCAAGGCGTCGTCCCTGTGCGTCGAAGTGCGCCTGCACTTCTCTCATTGCGCCATTCAACACAATCTTGCCATTCAGCTGTCCTTTGTACTTTTCAAGGTCGGCTTCTGTCTTAGCATCAACATATACAACGTCCGCTGTGATCGGCGCCGCGAAACCTGGCGACCATGCCTTCGGATAGGCAATCAATGGGATCGCCTGCGGCTCAACTACCTGAGCGGAGAATCGCTTTAGACTCCAGCCTCTGCCAAACGGTCCCCACGGTTCAAGGTGAGCATTCTGTAAACCCCACTTCGTGAGCTGATCGCGGGTCCACTCGTTTGCTCGCTTCATGTTTGGCGACGCGGTGAGCCGAGGACCAATCACATCACTGAGATAGCCGAGGGTTTGCATCACCTGAGAACGATTCATTCCCTCGTCTTTGATTTTCTCCATGGGATCGTTCGGATCACGTGCCGGACCCTGAGGTTGTTGTTGTGCCGGTGCTGCTGGCGTCTGCGCAAGCAGTGTCCCGGGCGACGCAATGAAAATAAGAAGTAGTACGACTGCTGAACATCGCCGTAAAAGCATGGTGGTTCTCCTCAAAATTTTATCTTTGGCCGCGGATAAACATCCGACGGAATGGATAGGACTGCTAATAATGCGACCGAGTATCGCAGCTTGCAAGTGGAGAAAGGAGGAATTCGGATTTCGGATTGCGCGATTTCGGATTTTTTTCGAAGCTCTGTTTCGAGTAGTCGGTAAATCCGCAATTTCGAAATCCGAATTCCGAAATCCGAAATTCTTACCGAGCTTCGTCTCGCAGATTGGTCTTCGGCTTCGCGATCACTTCGGCTGGTTCGTTAGACTTATAACCGCAGTCTTCGTTCGCACAGTATCTAAATGTTCCCGTTTTCTTGGTCGTCTTCTCAAGGAGAAACGGAGCATTGCACTGCGGACACGTCTCAAGCACAGGCTTATCCCAGTAGACGATGTTGCAGTTTGGATACTCTGAACAACCGTAGAAGGCCTTTCCGCGCTTCGATTTCTTAATGACAATCTCGCCTTTACAACCCGGCCGCGGACACGATACGCCGACTGTTTCCTGCTTGATGTATTTGCACTTCGGATAATTCGAACAGGAGACAAACTCGCCAAACCGTCCAAACCTTTTCACCAGTTGCGCGCCATCGACGGGACACTTTTCATCAAGAGGAACAGGGGCTGGTGCTGCAACTCCACTCTTTCCGATCTTGCGGATGTTTCGACAGTCGGGATAACCCGTGCAACCCAGGAAGGGACCAAAGCGACCGCGCTTCATTTGCATCGGTTTTCCGCATAACTCACAAGCTTCAGGCTCAGTCTCTTCAGCTGTCGCTGCTGTTTCCGTTGAATTCGCTCCATTTGAACCCGCAGGTGGTTCAGCGTCTCGCGTAGCTTCGCAATTCAAACATTTGAGATACGGTCCGAATCGTCCCCACTTCTGAACCATTCCAGGTGTGCTGCACTTCAGACACACTTCTTCAGTTGGAATGTTCTTTTCCTTGATGTCCTTTATGTAATCTTTGAACTTGTCGAGCTCGCCTTCAAACTTCTTGTAGAAATCGCGCAGCGCCGTTGTCCACTCGATCTTTCCTTCTTCGATCTCGTCTAACTCCTCTTCCATCCGAGCTGTGTAACTCTCATTGAAAAGATCGCTGAAGCCGCCGTCGATAAGCAAATCGTTGACTGTCTTGCCAAGTGCGGTTGGATGAAACCTGCTTTGTATCTTTTCGACGTACTCACGCTCTTGAATCGTCGACATGATCGCCGCGTAAGTAGACGGTCGACCAATTCCCTTCTCTTCAAGAGCCTTGACCAGAGTGGCTTCCGTGTAACGCGGCGGTGGTTCGGTGAAGTGTTGTTCCGGGATGATCGAATTGAGTTTTAGCGTTTCGCCCTTTTCGACCAGCGGTAGACGTAGCTCTGCTTCCTCGTCATCTTCCGGCTTCTCGTCACGTCCTTCCTGGTAGATCTTCAGAAAGCCGTCGAACTTTTGCACGGAGCCAGTGGCACGAAAGACAAATCGGCCAGCCAGGATATCGATGGTTGTTTGATCGAAGATCGCCGACGTCATCTGCGATGCTACGAAGCGCTGCCAGATCAGTCGGTAGAGTTTCAACTCTTCCGGCTTGAGAAACCTCGCGAGCGAATCTGGTGTTCGCGCTACCTCAGTCGGGCGAATTGCTTCGTGCGCGTCCTGCGCATCCTTCTTTGATCGATAGTGAACGGCCTTTTCGGGAAGATACTTATCGCCGTACTGCCTGCCAATGAAATCGCGAACTTCTCCGAGCGCAGCATCCGAAACTCGCGTCGAGTCTGTGCGCATGTACGTAATCAAACCTACGGAACCTTCATCGCCAAGTTCGACACCTTCATAGAGTTTCTGCGCGATCATCATGGTCCGCTTAACTGCGAAGCCAAGTTTGCGAGATGCTTCTTGTTGTAGCTTTGAGGTAATAAAGGGTGGAACAGGGTTTCGTTTTCGCTCTTTCGTTGTGACATCGCTGACAACGAAGGTTTGTTTCTCAGCTTCTGAAACAATTGCGTCAGCGTTTGACTGGTCCTTAATTAAGACTTCGTTCTTCTTGAGGTCCTGATCAAAGCCGCTTGTTTTGACCGTTTGTTCTTCAATCTTGAAAAGTCGAGAATCGAAAGCTGGAGGAAGTTTTGAACTGAGGTTTGCGCCAATCGTCCAGTACTCCGTCTTAATGAACTGTTCGATTTCGCGCTCACGCTCGACCACCATTCTGAGCGCGACTGACTGAACGCGTCCTGCACTGAGACGACCGCCAATAGTGCGACATAGGAGTGGAGAAACTTTGTAACCAACCAGACGGTCGAGCACTCGACGTGCCTGCTGAGCGTCTACGAGATTTTCGTCAATCTGTCGCGGATGGTCGAACGCCTCATTAACCGCACGCTTCGTGATCTCATTGAACATCACGCGAAACGTGGGCTTAGCTGGTTTCTTCGGGACTATTTCTTCGGCGAGATGCTGGCAAATTGCTTCCCCTTCACGGTCAGGGTCAGCGGCAAGATAGATTGCTTCTGCTTCTTTGGCGGCCTTCTTGAGTTCCGCAACGATCTTCTTGTTATTGCGTTTCTTGGAATCCGGAATGAGCTCGTAAGTAGGTTCGAAGTTGTGTTCGACGTCGACACCGAGACCTTTAGCAGGGAGATCCTTGATATGACCTATCGAGGCCTTAACCAGATAGTCCTTTCCCAGATACTTATTTATTGTTTTCGCCTTTGCCGGCGATTCGACGATTACTAGATTCTTAGCCATAAGATCATTTCCGATTGCCAATATTCAAAGCCTTCTCACAAAACATCTGCCAGGTAAAGCTCTGATAAGCTCTCTCATCTCTAACGACAGTAACGCAGAAGTCAAATCTGACATTTCAAGTTTGCTCTTATCTATCAACGAATCGATGTGCGTTGGACTGTCGGGTGTTAGGAGTCGGAATACCGACGTCTCCACTCGAGAAAGTCCTCCTGGAACAAAAGATAACTTGTCCGGCAGCGACTTCTCTTTCTTCTCACCAAATGGCGGTGGCAGCAATTTCGCTGCGATCTGAGGTGGTAACTCAGTAGCGATGTCTTGCCACTGCTGAACCAACTTCGCACCCGCTCCTTTGATCAGATAGTTGGTGCCGAAAGAATTCCGGGACGTAATGTTTCCGGGTACTGCAAAGACTTCCCGATTTTGTTCCATCGCCAAACGAGCCGTTATCAAAGATCCCGAATTTTCAGCAGCTTCCACCACGAGTACTCCGAGGGTCAAACCGCTAATGATGCGATTGCGGTAAGGAAAGTTTTCCGAGACAGGTGGCGTGCCCAATGGAAACTGGCTAACGAGAGCGCCGCCACGTTCCAGTATCTCGTTGGCGAGTCGCTTATGAT
>DATEXA010000306.1:0-5817 GCA_035257465.1 Pyrinomonadaceae bacterium
TACTAATGGATTGAATATGTATCGGTGACCCACCCGCTACCGCGAAGTGGTAGTGACTATCTGATCACTACTATGAGCGATGCGGCTCGGTGCACTCAGGAGGATTGAATGAGCAAACCGCGGTTGAGGTTTTGGCAGATCTGGAACATGAGCTTCGGTTTTCTTGGCATCCAGTTTGGCTGGGGACTGCAACTCGCCAACATGAGTCCAATCTACAAATACCTTCATGCCGAAGAAAGTTCACTGCCTTACCTGTGGTTGGCCGGACCAATAACGGGTTTGTTGATTCAACCAATCATCGGATCCATGAGTGACCGCACATGGAATCGACTCGGACGTCGACGTCCATATTTTTTAACGGGCGCTGTACTCGCAAGCACCGCACTATTTCTTATGCCTAACTCGTCAGCTGTTTGGATGGCCGCAGGCATGCTCTGGATTCTCGACGCGAGTATCAATATCACAATGGAGCCTTTCCGAGCGTTCGTTGCGGATAAGTTGCCTGAGGAACAACGAACGCTCGGGTTTGTCATGCAGAGTTTCTTTATTGGTATCGGACAGACCCTGGCAAACGCGCTTCCATATCTTTTCACCATGCTCGGCGTCGTTGGAGTGATGGCCAGTGGCATTCCTCTGTCCGTCGAGTACTCATTCAAGATTGGTGCGGTCGTGTTTCTTTTGGCAGTCGTCTGGACTGTAGTTACTTCCAAAGAGTATCCACCGGAAGACATGGAAGCTTTCGAACGAATGAAGCGGGAACGAAAAGGGATCGTTGCCGGCTTTGCCGAAATCTTTGCTTCAGTCTCGGAGATGCCAACAACGATGAAGCGACTCGCAATCGTGCAGTTCTTCACGTGGTTCGCGCTGCCTTGCATGTGGCAGTTCTTCGGTCTCGCGGTTGCTCGCCATGTTTTCCTCGCGCCGGACGAGAAGTCTCCACTGTTTGCGCAAGGAACGGAGTGGGGCGGGTTGTGTTTCGCTGTCTACAACATAGTCTGTTTTGTAATCGCCTTCCTATTGCCGGGGCTTGCGAAACTGACCAGTCGAAAAGGTGTTCACATCATCTCGCTCATTTGTGGTGGAGTCGGTTTGATTCTCGTGTACTTCATCACAAGCAAGTGGGGTTTGTTTCTCAGTATGGCCGGGGTAGGCATTGCCTGGGCGTCAATTCTTTCAATGCCCTACGTGATCTTATCTACAGCAGTGCCTCCGGCTCGAATGGGCGTGTACATGGGAGTCTTCAATCTGTTCATCGTGATTCCGCAGATCGTGATGTCATTAATCGTGCCCAGCATTTTCAATTCAGTGCTTGGCGGTGATCCACGTAATGTTGTTGTGCTGGGAGGGATTAGCTTACTGATTGCTGCGGTCTCTGTTTTGGTGGTGAGAGATGTGCACGCGAGTGTGCCTGTGGGGGCGGTGTTGCAAGCTGATGTATGAGAGCAATTGACGTTGCAGGAGTCGGCGCAACCAGTTCCAAGTACGGGTTTGATCGATGAAGAATAGTCGGCCACAGATGAACGCAGATGAACACGGATTAAGCAAAACTGAAGATTCTGATCCGCGCTATCTGTGTTTATCCGTGGCTTAAAACCGGGTATTGCGAGATGCTAACTAGAAAACATTTTTGGCTCGTTCACATCGCCATAGCAGCGATTCTTGCCGGCAGTTCTTTTCAGCTCTCGGCTCAACCTCCGGCTCGCGACGTCTCCAAAGAACCAGCGCGACAAACTCGCGACTGGGTGCGCGACGGAGTCATCTACGAAATCTATCCCCGTGCTTTCTCGTCACAGGGAAACTTCAACGGCATAACCGCTCGTCTCGACAATCTTAAAGACCTCGGCGTCACGATCCTCTGGCTCATGCCGATCCATCCAATCGGACAGGAGAAGAAGAAGGGAACTATCGGCAGCCCCTACGCAGTTCGTGATTACTACGGCATCAATCCTGACTACGGGACCAAACAAGATCTGCAACTACTGATTAAACAAGCCCACAGTCGCGGCATGAAGGTAATCATCGACATCGTTGCCAATCACACTTCGTGGGACAGCGTCCTCATGAAACATCCCGAGTTCTACAAACACGACGCGAAAGGCAACATCACCTATCCACACGACTGGTTCGATATCGCTGCTCTGAATTACACCAATCAGGAACTGCGCGCGTACATGACCGATATGCTCAGGTATTGGCTGCGCGAGTTTGATCTTGACGGCTTTCGTTGTGACGTTGCCGGCGAAGTGCCGACTGACTTTTGGGAGAATGCCCGGGTTGAACTTGAAAAGATCAGGCCAGATATCGTGATGCTGGCCGAGGCTCACAAACCGGATTTGCTAGTTCGTGCTTTTGACCTCGACTACTCGTGGCCTTTGCATAGTGTATTGACGGATGTTCTTCAGGGTCGTGTGGCCGCGTCTCAGTTACGTGTCGAGTGGGATAAAGAGGTCAATGAGTCACCGCGAAATGCCCTCCACATGCGGTTCTCTGACAATCACGACGAGCGCCGGGCAATCGCTCGCTTTGGTGAGCCAGCTGCCCTGGCGGCATCAGCACTGGTCTTCACTCTCGACGGGGTCCCAATGCTGTACAACGGAATGGAGGTAGGTGATACCACCGAGTCTGGTGCTCCCGCATTGTTCGAACGATTGCCTGTTTTTTGGCCCATAGGCGAACGACGCCCCGAGTTCGCCCGCTTTTACAAACAGATTATTTTGTTACGGCGGAATGCCGACGCACTGAGAAGAGGTTCGTTTAAGTGGCTACACAACTCTGATGAATCACGTGTGGTGACTTACATACGCCGGACGCCGCGTGAAGAGATTGTGGTCGCTATTAACCTGTCGAGTCGTCCTTTCTCAGGCACCGTGGAAATCGGCGGTAGCTCCGGATATCAGGAAATTAGTTTTGACATTGGTTCGCCTTTGCCGCCGGACGCACCGGCTCAGCAGCGTTCGTCGAACAAGCAATCAATCCAATTACCTTCGTTGTCATTAGATGCCTGGGGATACAGGTTTTTCAAAAGAGCTCTCTGAATTGCGGATTTCGAAAATGCGGCATGCGGATTTGAGGACTAAAAAGTCGATTGCGGATTTCGAATTTCGAATTGCGAATTTGAGAACCTACACGGCTAAAACAATCCGAAATCCGAAATCCAAAATCCGAAATGTATTCTTCTTCGTCATCTGTATGACTGCCGTTTACGCACTTCCCTCTGCGTTCGCTCAACCAACTTTACAGTTGGCACCGGGTGGCCCGGGTATTGATGCGCACTGGCCCGATGCTGCAAAAGACGGATTTGGCACTGCTACTTCACTGCGATCGAAGCTCTGGTTTACGCTTACGAACGGCGTGATGTCTGAAGTCTATTATCCAACCCTCGACACGCCGAACACCCAATCGCTCCGTTTTATCTTCTGCACGGACCAAACGTGTATTGACGAAGCGAACGACATGAAGCATGCACTGCGAGTTCTCGATAGTCGTTCGTTGACTTTCCAACAGATCAACACAACTCAACAGATCAGTATCACCAAGACCTACACGACTGATGTAGATCGCGCGACTGTTTTGATCGACGTTAACATCCAGTCGTCAAACGCCGCGAACACCTCGGTGTATCTCTATTACGATCCTTCACTAAAAAATAGCGGCATGCATGACACAGCTTGGAATGATCGCGATTCCTTACTCGCCTCCGACGCGGATATTTCCTCGGCGCTGCTTTCGAGTTCGGGTTTTGAAGAAGTAAGCAATGGTTTTGCCGGTGTCGACAGGCCGGGAAAGTGGCGACATTACGATCGCGCGGAGAATGGCAATGTTGTCCAGGTTGCGAAGCTCCGACCCGCCAACCGCTTCACTGTCGCTCTCGCTTTTGGCTCCAGCCCCGCTGGTGCTTTAGACACCGCGCGACGATCGCTGAGTAAGGGTTTCGCACTCTGTCGGTCGCAATACGATCGCGGTTGGCACGCTTACGTCTCCTCGCTTCTTCAGGTCAGAACCAAACACACCGCACAACTGAAGATGGCAGCGATGGTTCTGAAAGCCCTCGAAGACAAGACCTACCGCGGCGCTTTCATAGCCTCGCCGTCAATACCATGGGGTGGTGGGCCAAACGCAAATGAGCCGTCCGTTAGCGGCTATCACGCAGTTTGGGCCCGCGATCTCTACCACATCGCGACTGCACTTGTGGCAATTGGAGATCAAGCTGCCGCGAATCGTGCTCTTAATTATCTCTTCAAGATCCAACAGCGACCCGATGGAAGTTTTCCGCAAAACAGTCGGGTTGATGGAAAGCCGATTGGGGGCGGCTTGCAGTTGGATCAAGTGGCTCTACCCATCGTTCTAGCGCTTCAGTTACGACGAACGGACGCGCAAGTATGGGTGAAGAACGTAAAACCGGCGGCGGATTTCATCGTCGCGCACGGACCGGTCACCAATCAAGATCGCTGGGAAGAGAAGTCAGGTTACTCACCCGCCACTATCGCAGCAGAGATTGCAGGTCTTGTCTGTGCTGCAGAGATCGCCAGAAGGAACCGGGACAACGCGTCGGCTGTGCGTTATCTCAAGACTGCTGATGGATGGAAGAGCGCGTTAACAACGTGGACCGTAACGTCGAACGGACCACAGGGCGATCGGAAGTACTTCCTGCGTTTGACGGAAAAAGGTAATCCAAATGATGGAGATGTCATGGACATCAACAGTGGCGGTGGCAAATTCGATCAACGTTCCATCGTCGATCCAGGATTCCTCGAGTTGGTGCGACTTGGAATCAAACCAGCGAACGATTCTCTTATAGTCAACTCGCTCGAATTTATCGACTCACTCATTGGGCGAGACACTCCTTTCGGTCCGGCGTGGTACCGCTACAACAACGACGCTTACGGGGAGCGAGCAGACGGCACGTCTTACGACGGGAAGAGTGGCATTGGTCGTCTCTGGACTTTGCTTACTGGCGAACGTGGTGAATACGAACTTGCCTCAGGTCGAAATGACAAAGCTCAGCAGATGCTTGATGCGATGGCTGGATTTGCCAATGCCGGCAGAATGATTCCTGAGCAAGTCTGGGATCGAAGTGACGGAAGCGCGGCAAAGTTTTCAATCGGATCCGGTACCGGTTCCGCGACACCTCTTGCATGGTCAATGGCCCAGTTCATACGACTTGCAGTAAACATCCAAAGCGGCCGAAATCTTGAAACGCCTGAGATAGTGGCAGCACGCTATGCCAGAACTTTCGATAGCAGAAATCACTGAGTCAACGAGCACGGCTTTGCTCGGGCAATCGGAGATCGCTTCAGTCTTTGCAGCCGATCTCGGTGGAACACATCTTCGTGCCGCGTTGGTTGATCGAGATGGTCGAATACAGTTCCGAATCAAGCACAACACGCCAAAGGAGGAGACGCCCGCTGCGATTGTCGACGCACTCGTTGCCGCAGTTCGTGAATGTGAAGGCAAAGCACAGGGTCGGATCTCAGCTGTTTCAGTTGTAGTGCCAGGCACCGTTAATGTAGAGCAAGGCACAGTTGTGAAAGCTCCAAACCTGCCGTCGCTCGACAATTTCAATCTAACAACGCCCCTGAGTGACCAGCTACATCTGCCGGCTCTTTTAGAGAATGATGCTAATGCCGCGGCAGTCGGCGAGATGTGGCGGGGTGCGGGCCAGGGTCGAAGCAGTATCGTTTGTGTGACGTTGGGAACCGGTGTCGGTGGCGGAATAATTCTCAACGGTGAATTGTGGCGTGGTGCAAATGGAGCTGCAGCAGAGATCGGTCACATGTGTGTCGATCCGTTTGGTGGTGTTGCTTGTGGTTGTGGCAG
>DATEXA010000307.1:0-20066 GCA_035257465.1 Pyrinomonadaceae bacterium
CAGCTGCCGCCGCTGTTCAAGGCGCTTTCATATCAATATTCGACCCCGACAAATATCGAACTGTTGATAAGGAACAGAAAACTGTAGAGAAAGTCGTTGTAGTAATCGAGGACGAAAAGGTTGAACTGCTGAAGCGGGGAGTTGAAACAGGAAAGATTATTGGCGAGTCAATTAACTTCACAAGAGACTTGGCAAATGAGCCAGGTGCCTACATGACACCGACAGACATGGCAGAACGTGCTCGAGACATCGCAAACGAATTCGGCTTGAGTATCGATGTGCTTGATGAAGCCAGAATGGAACAGGAAGGCATGGGTTCCTTGTTGAGCGTGTCGCGCGGTTCGGATCAGCCTGCAAAGTTGATAGTGCTGAAATACGTGCCAGCCAATTTCGATGATAGTGAAAAGGAACTGCTGACGTTTGTCGGTAAAGGTGTGACCTTCGATTCGGGTGGGATTTCGCTGAAACCTGGCGAGAACATGGAGTTGATGAAATATGACATGACAGGCGGGGCGACAGTAATGGGAGCGATGCGAGCAATTGCTCAGCTCAAGCCGCCAATTCCTGTCCTGGGTATTGCACCATGCACCGAAAACCTACCGTCCGGAAAAGCGACTAAGCCAGGTGACGTAGTTCGAGCCATGACCGGCAAGACCATTGAGGTCATCAACACAGACGCTGAGGGACGACTGATACTCGCAGACGCAATAGCTTATGCAAAGAAGCTAGGCGCCACGAAGATTATCGACATGGCCACACTCACTGGCGCCGTTTCCATTGCTTTAGGCGATGTCAATGCAGCGGTTTTGGGAACGGATCAGCAGCTTATCGACGAGATTATCTCAGCCGGACATGAAGTCGGTGAAAAGTTCTGGCAGCTACCGCTGGACAAGGAATACTCCAAACAGATCAAATCAGACATCGCCGATATCAAAAACGTTGGCGGGCGCAAAGCCGGCACGATCACGGCAGCAGCCTTTTTGAAGGAATTCGCTGATGGTGTCGCCTGGGCTCACTTAGACATCGCGGGTACAGCCTGGGGTGACGACGCGAAACCGTATCGATCCAAGGGCCCAACGGGGATTGCAGTTCGAACGCTCCTAAAGATAGTGGATCGGACAAGTCAGACCGCCAATAAATGATGGAGTGTACCGAGCGGTAGACAGGGACTGTCCCCACCTGTTTACAGTTAATTTCTTTGAACTGAGGTTTTGCGCGCGTTTTGGGCGATCGGGCAGATGGCACGAAGCTTGTAGCGTCTTCATGTCATCAGCCAAAGGGCGAGCTTCCTTATTACATGTCCTCGCCCCCTCGATTGCCGCTCGAGGTATTTTCCCGGCCGACCCTTTGGCACCCCCTTTCTCCAGACTCTCATCAAAAACCTATCATCAACGAGCTTAAATGCTTGCAACGGGTGGTATACTTTTAGGCGAGTTGGGACGCTTTTCCTCAGATACTCGTGATTCCATCGCTGGCTTTTTAGGAGTTTGAAGCGCAGTGATCGACTACTACAAACTACTAGGCGTTAAATCAACTGCTTCGTCAGCCGAGATCAAGTCGGCCTATCGCAAACTTGCGCGCAAGAGTCACCCCGACTTAAATCCTGATACCCGCGCTGCCCGCGAGTTTGCTTTACTTTCCAAGGCTTACCACGTCCTTTCCGACCCTCACGAACGCGCTTACTACGACCAGCAGTGGCACGCCAACAAGAACCGCAGTTACTCGATTCTCGATTCAAACAATCCGCATGCGAAGCGAGCTAAGAATCTCGCCGTTCAGGCAAAATGGGATCGGCTGGTCGATGAAGTTCTGGAGCGCGATCGACGGGAAAATCGTGAACGTCAACGAGCAGTGTTTACGACAGTCTCTCTCTTTCTTTCGACTTTTTTTCTGGCTATGATCCGCCCGCAGCTTTGGCAGGTCTTCGATCCATTTGGGCGTGCAATTGTGCTTACGCTCTTTGTAATAGGCGTCTGGCATTTGGCCACTCGGTTGCGCGAGTACCTGGCCCACTACACCTACAAGCCAAAGGCAATTCAAGGATCGATCCGCGACATTGAAGAACCGGAACAGCCGTTTACCCGCTTTTCCGCGTACACTTTTCTCTTGGTTGGTTATGCTCTTTGTGTAGGAATCGGACTTTACATTGGCTGGCATACACGGGATTTTTTTGACGATTTGACTATGTTGATACGTCCACAGACTCACGGAAGCGTCATAGCCTACACATCCGCAGCGCTACTCATTCCAGACTTGGTCTTCTACCCTCCGATCGCTGTTTTGATCATCGATACCATGCACGGCTTAGCCTCCCGCATTGATTAGTCCCCTTTGGTAACAAAGAAACGGTTTACACGACGGCAAATTCTTGCCTGTCCGCTTTTTGGTCGTGTATAGTTCTGCCTCCCCATAGTAAGTTCGAGCGGGTTTGTTCTAACGGGAAGAAGGAATTCCTTTAACTCGGACAATTTTCGCCTCAAAATTGGACTCCTAACCGCCAACCTCTTCCTCGACGTGAGGCCCGCAGCACTGCGGGTCGGTTTTGAAAGGAGAACGGAGATGGCCAGCACCGTAAGCCAACGCCAGTTTTTAGCGCTAAAGCTCGACGCTCTGACTGAGTCAGAAGTGCAGGAAGTTTTGGATTACATCGCGATCATGGAGTCTATGCGGCGTTCGCGGACGGTCCCTTCAATCTGGGAAGATGAGGTACTCTCGGTACTTGCCGATGCCCGTGAGAATCGACGCGCGCGACAGGCCTTTGAATGGGAGTCCGTTCGCCGAAAAGCGGAAAGACGCGCGGTCGCCAAGCCCAGCACACAAATCTGAATGCACCTTTTTCCTAGCATGAAATTCTTAACCTTAACCTTGGCAGCTGTTTTTCTGCCTCTTGCTCTCCCCTCTCGAAACTTCGGATTATCAATACAAACTGCAACTCAAACTCCTGTTGAAGCTGAGATCCAACGACAGCGTCAACGATTGTCTGCAGCCGATCCGGAAGAGCGACGCGACGCGCTGATGAAACTCGGCGCAATGCGGCGTGCTTCCGCTTCGCGTCAGGCTGTTGTTGGGTTAACCGACGCTTCGCCAATAGTTCGCGCTGTTGCGACAAAGGCAATTCTGGCGATGCCCGCGGAAGAGAGTGTTACTGCTCTGCTGCCTCTCGTTAGCGATAAGGATGAATTTGTGCGACGTGAAGTCGCTTACTCTCTCGGACTCACTCATAGTCGGCAGGCGACTGAGCCACTCACTAGTCTTCTGGTGAATGATAAAGAAGACGGTGTTCGTGCGGCGGCAGCGGTAGCTCTTGGTGATGTTGGTCACGAGAATGCTGTCGTTGCGCTTGCAAATGTTCTTTCCCCGGGATCAAGTACCGCCATAAAAACTAAGAAGATAGAGAAGAACGTCTTTGTACTTCGTGCCGCGGCGAGGTCGCTGGGACAAATAAGAAGCAAAGCAGGTGTGCCTGCATTGATTGCGGCGCTCGCTAATGAAAAATACGTTGATGATGTGAGGCGAGAGGCCGCGAGTGCCTTGGGACAAATAGGAGATCCAGCCGCTGTTCCCGCACTTCGCTCAGCGGCGAATTCCGAGGATCCATACCTTTCGCACGTAGCCTACGAATCCCTTCGTAAGATCGCGCCTTGAGGGGTTTTTAAAATCTGCACTGCAAAGTAAAAGCGCCGGTTACCCGATAGTAACCGGCGCTTCGTCGTTAATGTGAGTGGCTAAGATCGTTTAGCTCTCTGATTTCTCGCCGCGCCCCTGACCTTTCTTCGCAGCCTTTGTTGCTTGTGGTATCGGCAGTCCGACTCCGCCTGAGAGCGTCTCACTTGAACTGTCTGGTTGATCGCCCTTGTTCGCAATTTCGTGAATCAAGGCACCACCCGAACTCTTCGAGAACACTAAACGGTTGCGACTTTTGTCGACGTCGACGTGCACCAGATCACCAAGTCCGATTTGTCCCGTAGCGACCAGGTTCGAAAGTGGGTAGACGAGGAATCGTTCGACCGCTCTCTTCAAATGACGAGCACCGTACTTATAGTCGATACCTTCTTTCATCAACAAGTCCTTCGCAGTGTCCGAGCACTGGAAGACAAACTTGGTTCCGGCCGATTGCATGATCCGATCCTGAACTGCCTGCAGTTCAAGGTCGAGAATCTGTCGTAGGTGATGTTCTTTCAGTGAACGGAACACCACGACTTTATCGATCCTGTTCATGAACTCCGGAGAGAACTTACGCCGTGCTGCCTCTACCGCGGTGCGATAGATTTTCTGATCTACTTCAGTATCGTTAGGTGATTTCGAACCTTTACCTGGTGCGAAGCCAATACCGCCTGAGATCAACTCGGACATCTCTCGAGCACCGAGGTTCGAGGTCATGATGACCATCGCTTTTGAGAAGTCGACGCGTCGATTGTCGCCGAGTGTCAAAGTGGCCTTGTCTAAAATGCCTAACAGCAATTGCCACAAACTGTCTGATGCCTTTTCAATCTCGTCAAACAACACCAGCGAAACTTTCATATCGTCGGTATGCATCCGATCGAGATTCTCCTGAGTCAACATCGGAGACGTTTCACGATGTCCAAGATATCCTGGAGGTGAACCGATCAGTTTCGCGATTTCATGTGAGTGTTGAAACTCAGCGCAGTCGATCTTCACGATAGCGTTAGGGTCGCCGTACAGTACTTCGGCTGCTGCCTCGATAACTCGGGTTTTGCCCGAACCTGTCGGTCCAAGAAATATCATCGTACCGATCGGCCGGTTTGGTGGGTTCATACCAGCGAGAAAAATCTGATAGAGGCCACTCATCTGTCTGACGGCGCGTTCTTGACCAACAATGCGAGAAGAAAGCCGCTCTTCAAAATCCTGAGCGCGCGGGCTCTTTTGATCTGGATCGAGGAAGACCGTACCCATTTTGTCCATGTCTCTGTTTTTCGTCATGTCCATTTCAGCTAACATCGGCGTTCTCCTTGCCGGAGCCTCGGGCCAATTCCCGTAACGTTGAGCCTCCAAAACTACTG
Source organism: Pyrinomonadaceae bacterium (assembly GCA_035257465.1). GTDB lineage: Bacteria > Acidobacteriota > Blastocatellia > Pyrinomonadales > Pyrinomonadaceae > PSRF01. Next base: position 5,022 of record DATEXA010000307.1, read on the forward strand.
GCCCAACATTCCCACCAAGCAAGGAACGATCCGCACTAAGAATTGATGCATTAATAATAGAGGGAGTTTGCTAATCGGGCGATTTCAATCAGCAGGCTCCGCCGGGATGGATGCTATATATACAACTCGACGCCAATTGTCACAACAAAATATTGGTCAAAATAAAGATCTCAGGTTGGTTGACGAGCCTTGTCATTGATTGCCTGACGTAAAGTGTCAAAAGGCGATGACAATTAGTTGCAGTGCCGGTGTTTTCAACAAGAGTGCGCTGAGAGTCTAGTTACACCTTTTGATACAGGTAACTCACCAAAAAAAGTATGCTGCTTAACTCCTCGTTTTCAAGTGAAAAGCCCAGGCAACCCGATGCACGCGGTACACCAAAACAGTTGCCTGGCCCTTTGCTTTTTTTCGAGAAGATTTAGTCGTAATACTCGAGTCCCAAGTGTGTAATCAGGTCTTCTCCACGCAGATGTCGCAGAGTGTTCTTAAGCTTCATTAGTTGAATAAAGATATCGTGCTCGGGATACAGTCCGGGCGCGGTTTGCGGAGACTTGAAGTAAAACGAAAGCCACTCCTGCACACCCTTCATGCCGGCGCGTTGCGCGAGATCAAGGAAGAGCGCAAGGTCGAGAACAATCGGCGCCGCAAGAATTGAGTCGCGGCAGAGAAAGTCGATCTTAATCTGCATTGGATAGCCGAGCCATCCAAAGATATCGATGTTGTCCCAACCTTCTTTGTTGTCACCTCGAGGTGGGTAGTAGTTAATGCGGACTACGTGAGAAAAGTCCTTGTAGAGATCGGGGTACACATCGGGCTGAAGAATGTATTCAAGAACAGAAAGCTTCGACTCTTCTTTTGTCTTAAAGGAATCCGGATCGTCGAGTACCTCACCGTCGCGATTACCCAGAATGTTTGTGGAATACCAGCCATGTAATCCAAGCATGCGCGACTTCAGACCAGGTGCGATGATTGTCTTCATCAACGTCTGTCCGGTCTTGAAGTCTTTGCCGCAGATCGCAAGCTTCTTCTTCTCGGCGAGTGTCGCCAACGCCGGCAGATCAACGGTCAGATTCGGCGCACCATTGGCAAAGGGAATTCCTGACTTCAACGCGGCGTAAGCGTAGATCATCGACGGCGCGATCGCTTTATGGTTTTCGCGCATAGCCTTCTCGAACGAATCGAGAGTTTTGTGGACCGCGTGCTGTTTCAAAAAGATCTCGGTCGACGCTGCCCAAATCATTACAACCCTGGAACACTTGTTTTTCTTTTTCCAGTCGGCGATCTCTGCGATCAACTGTTGCGCTAAATCGAATTTGTTCTTGCCTGTTTTGACGTTGGTTCCACTCAAGCGCTTGACGTAGGTCTGATCGAAAACCGCTTTCATGGGCTTGATTTTTCGGAGGGGTTCTTTGAGTTGGTTTAAAAGCTCCTTCTCAAGCACTCCTGCATTCAAAGCCGCGTCGTAAGCAGACTCGGGAAAAATGTCCCAGGCACCGAAGACCAGGTCCTTCAAGTCCGCGAGAGGAACGAAGTCCTTTATGAGGGGAACTCGATTGTCAGTTCTTTTTCCAAGTCGAATCGTTCCCATTTGAGTAAGGCTGCCGATTGGCTTGGCAATGCCTTTCTTTACAGCTTCGACTCCGGCGATAAATGTTGTGCTGACTGCGCCGAGTCCTACCAGCAGCACGCCAAGTTTTCCTTCAGCAGGTTTGATATCTGTTTTGTTGTTAAGTGCCATTAAGCGATTCTCCTTCGGAAATTGAGAGCGGAATCATACCCTCTGTCCTTGCGGGATAACCGCAGGATCTTGCTCAAAATTGGCGACAGATTGCGCTTGGAATGAACTAACGGCGGATGAGAGCTTTGCGAAACTCACGAGGTGTGGTTCCCGTCGCTAATCGAAATGCCTTGGTAAAGTGGCTCGCGCTCAAGTAGCCGACGCGTGCGCCAATTTCTGTGATCGACATTTCAGTTTCGGCCAACAGGAGTTGAGCACGGTTCGCTCTCATTACTGCCAGGTAATTATGAGGCGTGGAGCCTGTGAGTTTTTTGAATAGCCGGGAGAAATGAAACGGTGAAAGATACGAAGCAGCTGCTAACGCTTTGAGCGATAGCTCCTGGTCGAGTTGCGCGTGCATCAATTCAACTGACCGTCGAATGCGGCGATCAACTAATCCAACTCTCGAGAGTTCGAGTTCGTTTGACCGACGAGTGGTCGAGTACTTGCGCAACATGTGAACCAGCGTCTGTTCGGCCAGCGCGCTCATCACAATCTCCTTGCCGGGTTTTTCGTCCTTCAATTCACTGACAAAACCTCCCAACAGCTCATTCAGCTTAGCGTCATTTATGATGACTTGTGGCGAGAATGCTACGGTCGAAAGAGGTGTACTCAATCGCATGGCTGTCGCATGTTCAATAACCAGCGACGGTGCGAGGTTAAGGAAGACGCACTCCACGGGCTTTCCCTTCGCATCCACGCGGACATTCGGTTCGATAATGAGCGACTGTGATTCAACTACTCGAGTTCTGGTTTCGTTGATGAGGCAATCGAGCTGGCCTGTGAGGACGCTGATAACCAGATAGTTTGAGGTGATCTGATTCTGCCAGTGAAACTGTTTAGCCCGTCGGTAGTAGAGCGCGAAGTCTGAGGTGACGAAGAACCTGTTAGTAGCAGCCTGGGGACGGGTCATCTATAAGACTGTACGCGAATCAGGTTGACACCTTCAATGTTGGGTTGTGCCCGAATTCGTAGTCGTGGCACTCCGTGACCGTCCCTCGTAAATGATCACGATCTCGGCATCGCTGGGCCGGCCACGGAGCGCCGCCCTAAAAACTGTTTTGCGTTGATAAGAAGGACTGCCTTTGCTGGACCATCATTCCAGGATCGTTAGTTATCAATGCTGACACTCCCATCGATGTCGCTCGATGAATCCAGTCCGAGCGATCCACCGTCCAAACTACCACCTTTAGTCCGGCAGTTTTTGCAGTAGCCACAACACCCTTACTAGCCAGCCGGTGATGCAGTGCGATCTCCTCAGCTTCAACGGTCAATGCCTGTTCAACTAAACGACGGCCTGAGGTCAACAGTGGCGTTGTCAGGAGATGTGGTTCAAATAACGCTGCTGTTCTAATTGATGGATCAATTGCTTTCACGGCTGCAATACTAAGCAGGTCGAAACATTCGACAACGACCCGATTCTTCACGGGACTACGATTCAAGTGATCGCAACAGGCTTGCGCTAGCTGCTCTCTCTGAAGCGGATCACTCTTCATTTCGAGGTAAAGGATGGCGTGGTTAGATTCGAACAGTTTGAGTACTTCTTCAAGAGAGGGGATTCGCTCGCCGGAGAAATCCGAGTTGTTCGACGGGTGTGTTTGGTTGAACCACGAACCGACATCGACTTCATGAATCTCTTCGTACGACAACTCAGCAACTTTGTCTGGCCTGGATCCAGTTCGCTTCAAATTGTCGTCGTGGATAACTACCGGAACTGCGTCACGAGTCAATCGCACATCGAATTCAATCCCGTCGGCGCGTGAGTCGAGAGCCCGATGAAACGCAGCCAGGGTGTTTTCTGGCGCAATTGCCGAAGCTCCACGATGGCCTATGATCAGTGGCTTGGGAGACATGTTTAGTTATTGTGACTTGATGGTGAAGTCTGATCCCCAGGCTAACGCCAACGGAGAATGAGAAGGTGGATTATGCAAGAGGCTCTAAAGTTTATTGATGTCAGCCCGCTTGAGCCTGATGTCAAACGTGCCGTAGTCAGTCTTTACCCGGGCACTAACTGGAATGTGTCGGTCGTCGTCAGTTATCCAGACGATGAACTCACCATCCTCATCTTTTATTAGTTTGTCCTCACCGAATAGTTGAGGTTCCACGCGAACAACTTTCACCTTTCCCAAAATAGTCTTCATTGACTTCTTCTCGACCACATGAACCGGAATACGGACAACACGTCCATTTTCGCCAATGAATACCTCAAAAGGTTTCCCCACGTGAAGTGGATGGGTACGTATGAAATAGACTGCGGAAAGAACATCCTGCAATTGACCAGAAAAGTCGACTACAGCACGGCGAGGTTCAGACGACGGGTTATTTGGATCTCGCTGACTCCACGACATCTTTCCGGTTGATCGATCGTAGGTAGTTTCTGTTGCCCGAACTCTCTTGCCTTGTTCGTCGAGTATTGTGGTTTTCTGAAGAGTGAAACTGGTTCCCTCGACGGTTGACTCAATCTGTTCGTGGAATTTTAGATTGAAGAGTCGCGTAAAGAAGCCCTTGCTCTCGAGATCTGCTGTAAAGGTCAACGAGTAGGGTTTACCGGCTCTCTTGTCCTCTTCTGAGATCATAGAACTTCGCGCGGAGCGTAGCTTGAACTCGGCCACATTCAGCCCGCGAAGCAAGGCTCGGTTGAATTCAGCTTCATAGAGTAGTTCCTCGGTCGGTTCAAACGATCTCGTGTTGGCAGCAATCGGTTGTTGAGCTTCAACAAAATGTAATGAAACGAGAATACAGCAGAGCGCCAAAACTCCCAGGCCAATAAACAAACCGACTTTTCGTCCACTGGAACTCATCTCAAAAAATAACTCTTAGCAAGCAACAGAACCCAGGCGAACGCTAATCCAAGTGCAGCCCGATACTCCCGGTAACGCAGATAGAGACTTACATCAAAATGAATCAAACTGGTGTCTGATTGTCTAAAGGGAGTTAATCGGGGAAAGAAAAGTGGAACTGCTTTTTTATAGGCGTCATACTGCCGCCCAAACAATTCCGCCATAGTCGAGGCTTCGACGCGCATCACCGGGAAATAGATGCCAAGAAACAATACTGCGAACATGACAGCCAGTTCCCAACGTCCGGACGCTATTGTGAAGCCAAGTCCTAGAAAGAAGCTACCTAAATAGAGCGGATTTCGGGTGAACGCATATGGGCCGGACGTAGCAAGTTCGGCGTTCTTGCGAATGTGTCCCGCAGCCCAGGCTCGTATTCCGAGCCCAATTAACGAAACGCCCGCACCGATCAAGAGTGCTCGTGGCGTCGGCCGGGCGAGAACAATGAATATCGCCGCACTTAAAAAGCCTAGCGGTACTCTCCAACGCTGAATCCAGGTTCCACCTCGTCTCATGTTTTGTTCGATTGTTTATTAACCCGCCAGAGGAAGAGCGCTTCTTGAAACTATATCGCTAGCGCCGATCCGCGTTGCTACGGCACGTAAGACGCGCTCGACTTCGATGTCCATACAAATCCAATTCGAGCAAGCCCGCCGGTGACAATCGACGCGACAGTCGATGTCTGTACGCTCAACGCAGATATCTTGCGGATGGGGACTCCCATTGCGCCACCATTCGGTCGGACCAAACATTCCCACGATTGGAGCGCCTGCGGCAACTGCGATGTGTGTTGGGCCAGTATCACCACCAACGTAAACCTTCGCTGACTGCGCGAGGGCAAAAAAGCCTTTGAGAGACACATTCACAAGGCGCGTCTTGCCGCACTGTGAAGCGTGAAGAACTCTTTCGGCGAGTTCCTTTTCGCCGGGACCGTACGTCACTAGCGGATGCAATCCACAATAACCCCAGAGCGCATCTGCCAGTTTTCCGAACCGCTCGGGGCTCCACAGCTTGGTTGACCAACCACCGCCCGGATTCAGAATCGCATAGAAGCCGTCCGTGCCTTCGGTAACGTCGATCGATTCATCGCGGGCTGTGTCGGGTATTGAAATGGGAAAGGCGAGTTCGGTTGAACTCCTCGGAACCGACAAACCCAGTGTGCCATTCACAAGTTGAAGAGCTTTGAAGATAACGTGAGTGTGTTTTGGGACATGGACCCTCTTGGAAAGTAGAATCCCACTGGCCGGTTCTCTTAAGCCCTGACGAGAGTACCCAAAAATACGACGCGCGCCGGACAGGCGCGCGATTGAGGCCGACTTTAGAAGTCCTTGAAAATCTATTGCTACATCGAAGGCCGAGGCGCGTAACCGACGTAACTGCTGGCGCGGTGCCCGCAGCGTCTCCCCAGACATCAGTCCACGCCTCAGCGCCTTCGTGTCGACTTCGATGAGATGATCCAAGAGCGGGTTGTCTCTTAAAATTTCAGAAGATGATCGTTCGACGACCCAGGAGATTTCAGCGTGCGGGAGACCCTCTCGGATTGCTGCCAGCGCAGGCAAAGTGTGAACTACGTCGCCGATACTGCCGAGTTTGACTATAAGAATCCGCATAACCGAGCCTAAGTCCCCCCAAAGTAGACGAACTTTAGCTTTGCCTCCGAGACTTTGGTTCCACCTTTATACTTCGTCAAGACTCCTTCGAGGACTGGAGTTTGGTCATCGAGGTTCGCAGCCGAAAACACTCCGCCTCGCAGAAACTTTCCAGCGAAGCTGTACGAAATATTGGATACGGTCATTGTTGTGAATGTGAAGCGTTGCTGACTCACACTCAGCTGCTTGAAACGAAATGCCTTGCCAGTGTTCAGTTCAACGCCAGCCGCCGGAAGTCGTCGGAGCTTTTTTGAATTCAAATTTATACCGGCGAAATCCAAAAAACCGTCGGGTGCGCTACCGTTGATCCAAAAAGCACCGTCGGGATCAAATCGTCCCTTCTTTGGCTGTCCGAGGATTGAGGCAGACACGACGGCGAAGAGCAGAAGTAACAGAGTCGCTTTGAAAGACTTGCCGAAGATGGTGGTCATCGCTTTTCTCCCATCCGAAACAGAATCTCCGACGTCGAATGATCTTTGGGATCGCCCACGATCGCCACGCGACCGCCATAGGATTTCACGACTTCGCGTTCGGGCACCGTGTCAACAGTATAGTCAGTTCCTTTGGCGTGTACGTCAGGCTTCAATGCCAGCAATAACTCTTCGACCGTTGGCTCGTCGAAAATCGTGACGTAACTCACGCTTTCGAGAGCGGCAAGCAATTCGGCGCGTTCGATGGCTGGGAGTATCGGGCGACCAGCGCCTTTTTGAATTGCAACCTGGCGGTCGGAATTGACGCCGACGACGAGTACATCGCCGAGTTCCCGTGCCCCCTGCAAATATCTTATATGGCCGACGTGGAGGACGTCGAAACAACCGTTCGCCAGTACGATCCGGGAACCTGTGGAACGAGCCACAGCTACAACGCTAATTACCTCTTCACGACTTAGAACGTTTTGTGTTGGAGTCATCAAACTTCGGAGTTGACTATTGAGTGTTCGAGTTCCTCAGCAGTTATTGACGCAGTTCCACGTTTCATTACGACCAACCCGCCCGCGTAATTCGCCAGCCGTGCAGCGTCGGAAAACGAAGCGCCAGAAGCCAGGCTCAGGGCAAATGTAGCGATGACGGTATCGCCTGCACCCGTTACGTCGACTGGCTGGTGTGCACCTACAGCACTAATGTGAAGTGGTGCTGAGTCTCCTTCGAGTAGCATCATTCCGTTGCCGCCGCGAGTTACGAGTAAAGCTTGATAGCCGAGTCGAGCCTTGAGAGCGGCCGCATCGGTTGCTAGCTGTTGGTCTGAACTGATCGGATGACCGAACAGATTTTCGACCTCGTCTTCGTTAGGAGTTGCCGCCGTAAACCCGATAAAGCTTTCGAGTAGAAAACGTGAGTCCACCAATACGGGTGCCGAGATTTTTCTCAGCACTTCAACTGCTGACTCGTCGACGACGCCATAGTTGTAATCGGAGACAATCACTGCACCGGCTTCGGCGGTTCTTCTTTTTAGTTCTTCAACAACCGCTGAGCGCACTTCCGGATCTGAAAACGGAACATCCTCGTAATCTATTCGGATAACTTGCTGACGGCTTGAATGAGCCTGGCCTGCAAGAATTCTTAGCTTTGTTGTTGTCTGTACGTTGTCCGAGGTTAGCAGGCCATTAGTATCGACGCCGGCGCGCTGCAACCTCTCGCGTAGTTCTGCGCCGGCTTGATCGTTGCCGACGACAGAAACCAACGAGACGTTTGCTCCGAGGCTTGCGAGATTGATCGCACAGTTAGCTGCGCCACCGGGTACGGTTTCGGTCTGTTCGTGTCGTAGAATGAAAACTGGAGCCTCGCGCGAGACACGACTTATTGATCCGTAAAGAAACTTGTCGGCAATGGCGTCGCCTATGATGACAAGCCTTTGCTGTGAAAAGGCTCTTACGATGTTCGTGAGACGTTCCTGGAGTTCGGTCACAATCGGGCTCCCACTTCGCGATTCAAACTCAAAATCGACTGTACGGCTTCCAAAAGGTCCTCACAAACGAGATCCGGCTCGAGTTTCCACGTTGACCTTTGGTACTCCCACTCTCCTCGCCCATAGCCACTCAAAACAAACGCGGATCGAAGTCCGGCGTTTCGTGCCAACTCAATATCGCTGTACCGGTCACCAATCATCCAACTCGACTCCAGGTCGATTTCGAAGTCCGCTTTCGCCCGATTAATCAAACCGGCTTTCGGTTTTCTACAATCACAATCCAGTCGATAAGGAGGTTGCCCTACGGTCGGATGGTGAGCGCAGTAGTAAATAGCATCGAGTCGGGCGTTGTGTGCCGCGAGTTGTTTGTTTAGTTGATCGTGGACAGTAGTGATGACATCTTCGGAGAAGTAACCGCGAGCAACGCCGGCCTGGTTTGTGACAAGGATGGCGAGCCAGCTGTTGTCATTTAATTTTCTGATCGCCTCAGCTGAATAGGGAAACACGCGAAACCGAGCGGGATGGTTTACGTAACCAACTTCTTCGGAGATTGTGCCATCCCGATCGATGAATACGGCTGGTTTCTTCATTGGGCTGTTATGCGACCGAGTCGCAGAGGCTCCTCGCTGTCTTTGCAAAACTACCTCTCTTGAGTAATGCCTGAGAACGCTCGAGAACTTCGTCGACAGTGATCGCGGTCATGCATCGATGATCAATTGGACAGTCACGAAGCATGCAGGGAGCGCAGTCGGGTGGATGACGGAGAATTTCGGCCTGTCCGGAAAGTGGCCTGGTCGTCAAAGGATTTGTGGGTCCAAAAATCACAAGTGTTGGACGGCCCAGCGCAGCCGCAATATGTGCGGGTCCAGTGTCGTTTGTTACCAGGAGATCGACGATTGAGAGGATAGAAGTAAGTTGATCGATTGTTGTCTTTCCAGTTAGGACGACGGGCTTTTGCCGCATGCGACTCGTGACCTCGGTAGTAACGTCTGCCTCACTCGCTGAGCCCACAAGCAAGACCTGTCTCCGTTCTTCAAGTAATCGATCAGCGAGCGCCGCAAACGATTCGGCTGGCCAGCGCTTCGCCCGACTGTTTATTGAGCCCGGACAAAGTGCGACGACTGAGCGATTCTCTGTGACACCAAAATCGGCGAGGAGTTTTGCTGCGTCCTTTTTGCGCGAGGGGGACACTTCAAGCGACGCGTCAGGATCCGTTTCGCAGACAGTGCTTGTTTCGTAGAGCAATTGCTCAAGAGCTGTCACCAGATAGAGGTAATAGAAAACCTCATGTCGAGACGAACGCCAGTCAGGCAATGCAACCGGATGAGTGAGCATTGGTTGACGAGCCTCAGTTGCATAGCCAAGGCGAACAGGTATTCCGGAAAGAAAGGGAATCAACGCTGCCTCGAAAGCATTTTGAAAAAGAATGGCGAGATCAAAGTCTTTCTTTCGCCATTGACGCACCTGTGAAAGCGCTGAAAGGACGTTCCGTCTGTCGTAAATCAGCACGTCGTCGATGAAGTCGACGTCACTAAATAAACCTTTTGAGTTCGGGCGACCAACCAACGTGATTTCCGCGTCAGGCAAAACTCGGCGTAGCGCTCGTAGGGCCGGGACACTCATGACGGAGTCGCCAACCCAATTCGTTCCGCGAACCACAACTCGCTTTATTTTCGATGCGCTCAGTTTCGACATCTGTGACTACAGCAGATTTCGTAATCCCTCTTCGATCCCGACCTGGGGCTGCCAACCCAGTTCATCTCGCATACGCGTTAAGTCGGAAACGTAATTAAGCGGAACCGGCCAGGGTATTCTCGTATCGTCATCGATCGTTGGTTCCAATTCGATCAATCGCCCGACAGTCTGAATTATCTCACGCACGTGTGCGGCGTTTGCAGGACCGCCTCCGAGGTTATAAAGCCCGAATGTGCGAAGCGAATCGATGAATGCCTGGCAGGCTCGGGAAAAATCGTCGACATAAAGTATGTCGCGAATGGGATCACAATTGGCAGGCAGTCTGATCGGCCAGCGATGTTTTACCGATTCCACGTAATGCGTGACAAAGCCGTTCTCGTTCCCGGAGGTTGGGCGAGCATAGACTGCAGACAACCGAAAGATACAGGCGCGAACACCTTTCTGCGATGAATAGTATTCGACGTATCTTTCACCGATCAGTTTTGACCATTCGAAGGACGACTGACCAGCGTAACTGGTCGCACAGCTTTCAGGAACCTCCTTCGGATAACCATTGGCGTGACTTCCGTAGACATCCTTCGTCGACGCATAAATGAAGACGGAGTTCGGCCGCATACTTTGAATTAAGTTCTTTGTTCCTTCGGCGTTTGTCTGAAAACACAACTCTGCGCTTGCTGGAGACTTATCCATGTGCGCAGCAAGATGGATTACGACGTCATAGTCAGCAACTCGATCCAAATCTCGTGCATTGAGAATGTCTGAGTTTGAGCGGCGGGAGAAATCGTCTGCTGAGAAGAAACGGCGTACGTGTGTTCCCAGGTACCCGCTTCCGCCCGTCACAAGAATCTTCATGTGTCAATTAACCGAGCTGTCTCTTATCAAATTCAGGCGACGGTTGCGACCTGACCGTGCGCAAGAGCAGTCAAAGTGGCAAGTGACTCCGCGTTGCCTATGGCAATTAGCATATCTCCTGCCTGAAGAATTGCGTCACCGTTTGGATTAAAGATTATCTCGCCGGTGCTTCGTCGGATGCTTACGATGACTATGTTTAGTTGGGATCGAATCGTGGTCTCGCTAAGTTTTCGGCCGACAAAGTTCGATGCGGGCTCTACTTCCAATTGCTCAAATCCAAGATCAAGTTGGTTCGCAGTAATTGAATCGAGGAAGTCTCCGACTGCAGGTTTGGTTAGAGCCATTGCCATCCGGTGTCCCCCGATAATCGTTGGGGCCACCACGCGGTTGGCTCCCGCTCGAACCAGTTTTGCTTCAGCTTGTTCCTCGGCCGCACGAGCTACGATATGTATGTCAGGGTTTAAAGCTCGAGCCGTCAGCACCACATAAACGTTATCGGCATCGTCCGGCAGGCACGCAGCCAGACCACGCGCATGTTCCACTCCCGCATCATGCAAGCTTTCCTCGAGTGTTGCGTCGCGCATGAGCACGGCTATGCCTGAATCGACCAACCGGCCGACTTTCCGCGTGTCGTTTTCAAGGACAATGAACATTTCATCGCTCGCCTGAAGGCTACGGATAAGATGCGACCCGACTCGGCCTGCACCGCAAATAATAAAATGATTTCGAAGCTTGCTCATTTTGCGGGAAAGACGTCGTTGACCAAATGTTGCAACAAGTTCCGATTGGACGATCGACTGAACTGCACTCGTAAGGGAATACAAAACAACCCCAACTCCAACCATCATAAAGAACGTGGCAAAGAGACGGCCGCGGAATGTCTGGGGAGCGAGATCGCCAAATCCCACGGTAGTCACCGTTTGCGCAGTCACGTAGAGACTGTCCAGTATAGACCAGCCTTCCAGCAGGTGAAATACAACAGTTCCAAGCACGACCGCAGATACGACAGCCAGAATCCCCAGGCGCAAACGCGCACGATTCTTGCGAATTGGATGTGCGTTGGATGTTAGACTCATAGGAAGGCGTCGTTCGGGTTATCGGCAAAGATTGCTGATTTCTGATTTGATATGAACGAACAACAATGGTTAGCTTGGAATCAGTCCAGATGCAAATCAGCAATCGAAATCAGCAATGATCATGAGGCCAGCCACGTTAGCGAATGAGGATATACCTGTCAAACACAACTTGAAGAGAACCGTAAGGCAGATGTTTCGTAAATAATCGAAAGGATTAGGAGGATTTGAAAGTAGCATCTTGAAGTTTGGAAAGTAGCATCAAACAGCCACTACTAGTTCCTTATGCCGGTACGTTACCCACCGAAGAATCAGCTGACTCCCGGACAAAGCGGTCGTGAGCTTCGAAACAATCGAATGGTCGCATACGCCGAACCACAACAGAGTTTCAGCCGCCGAGTAATCAGCAGACTATTCAGTGCGCCAATCATTATTCCTGTTGTCTTTCTCAGCGCAATCGTAATTGGAATACTCGTCTACTACTGGACTGTTTTTTCCGGTCGCATCGATAACCTCCTAAAAGGCGAAGTGTTCACCCGGACTGCAGGCATCTACGCTGCGCCCAAACAGCTTCGCGTGAATGAATCTATTTCCGTAGACGAACTCGTTACTTTTCTCAAACGAGCTGGCTACGTAGAAAAGGGAACTCAAGGCGATGCGGCTCGAGGACGATATGCAATTAACGGACCTGCTGTCGATGTCGAACCAAGTAATTCATCCTCGGTAGATGGTCAAAGACAGTTCCAACACGTGAGGGTGCAATTTGCCAAAGGCGGCAAGGGAATCGCATCGCTTTCAGACCTGGACGGTCACGGCGCACTTCAAACGACCTGGCTGGAACCCGAACTCATAAGTTCAGTGACGGGCCGTGAGCGAGCGAAGCGAAGAGTAATCGGCTTTAGCGACCTGCCTCCACACCTTGTCTCCGCGATTACAGTTACAGAAGACCGATCGTTCTTTGAACATCACGGGGTGAACTTTCGCGGTATTCTGCGGGCGCTTGTCAGGCGGTACGACACTGATCCGAATTCGCCCCTTGCGCGGCAAGGTGGTTCGAGCATTACGCAGCAGCTAGTAAAGAATCTGCTGCTTTCGCCTGAACAAACTCCAAAGCGAAAGATTTCGGAAGCCTACTTGTCGATCATCCTTGAGACTCGTCTCTCCAAGGAGCAAATCTTCGCGCTGTACTGCAATCAAGTTTACATGGGCCAGCAGGCCGGCTTTTCGATCAATGGGTTTGGCGAAGCGGCGAGCGCTTACTTTAATAAGGATATAACCAACGTAACCCTTCCTGAGGCCGCTTTTCTCGCAGCCATAATTCGCAGTCCAAACCGTTACAACCCTTATCACGATATACAGACTGCGACTGCTCGCCGAAATCAAGTACTCGACTCAATGGCCGAGACGGGCGCGATTTCGCAGGACGAAGCAGACAAGGCGAAGGCCACGCCGCTCCAGGTCGCACCTACAAAAGGGCGCATCGACGTTTCAGATGCTCCCTACTTCGCTGACTATGTGCAGAATCAGCTCGGCGACATGATTGCTGGATCGGGTACCGCCGATCACTTGCGTATCTACACCACCATCGACATGGATCTGCAGCGTGCCGCTTACGCAGCATTGACGAAGCAGCTTGCTGACCTTGACAAGATCGAAGGCAAAAGATTTGAACCCGGTACTCTTCAGGCAGCGCTAGTGGCCATGAACGCAAAGACCGGAGAGATCGTCGCGATGGTAGGTGGGCGAGACTACTCCAAGAGTCAACTCAATCGTGCCGCAGATGCTTTTCGACAACCTGGATCCGTTTTCAAACCGTTCGTCTACGCTACTGCGCTGAACACTGCCTACGATCCAGTTCCACGTGTCATCACGCCAGCAACGACGTACATGGACGAGCCGAAGACCTTCACCTTTGATAACCAGCAATACTCTCCGGGAAATTTTGGCGATACGTATTCCCATGAGCCTGTGACTTTACGCGAAGGTCTCGTACATAGTCTGAACGTTGTAACAGTGGACGTGGCGATGGAAGTGACGATTGGCCGCGTTATGAGTCTTGCAGCAAAGGCTGGTTTGCCGAAGCCGCCTCGCTCTTATCCGGCGATGGCCCTGGGAACCAGTGAAGCCACGCCTTTGCAAGTCGCATCTGCATATACAGCCTTTGCGAATCTCGGATCGCGGACCACCCCGATTGCGATCAATCGCATCACCACAGGCGAAGGGAAAACTATCGCGTCGCCAACCACTCAGCGTAGTGAAGTATTGCGACCTGATGTTGCCTTCGTAATGACGTCGTTCATGAAAGACGTCGTTAACCGGGGCACTGCTGCGAAGGTTCGTGCCCGCGGTCTAAAAGCTGTTCTTGCAGGCAAGACGGGAACATCACGTGATGGCTGGTTCGCAGGCTACACGCCCAACCTTGTCTGTGCAGTCTGGGTTGGTTTCGATGACGGTTCGCAACTGGGTTTGACTGGAGCTAACTCAGCTCTGCCAATCTGGTCGGACTTTATGCAGTTCGCTTTAACCGAGCACCCGGATTGGGCCGGCGATTGGGACATGCCTGCAGGAGTTGAAGCTGTCGAGATCAATCCAAAGACCGGAGAATTAACCGCACCGGGTGACACGGAGAAGAGAACTGAATACTTCATCAACGGCACTGGACCAAATCACCTCGCCCCGGAAGCGAATGGTGAAGCCAGCCCTTCTGAGCAGCCAGAAGTCTCGCCCACTCCGGAGTCGTTGCCGGCAGAAGAACCGACCGTAACCCCTCCTCCATTACCATCGCCGAAGAAAATACCGGCTGTTCCTGAGAGTCATTTGGAAGGAACAATCACACTCGACATCGATCCGACAACTGGACTGATTGCAGTTGAGTCTTGTCCGGTCGTCAGGACGAAAACGTTTGTGCTGGGAACTGAGCCGAAGAAATATTGTGGGCCTGAGTATCACAAGGGACGGGCAGGCGATCCATCGGCGGCTCGTCCACGCGTTGCCAGCACTCCGCAACGGTAAACCCAGCCACAGATACGCGCAGATAACACGGATACAGGATACGTTTAGGCGAGATCGGTTTCTGATCCGTTTCATCAGTGTGAATCTGTGGCGGGTTCTTTGACAAACTAGAGTTTATGGGACATTCGACAAGCAAGCGCGGAGTGCTTCGATAGCCAACGACGCCGCGTGATGTTTTCGACTCGGAAGACCACCAACCGCTTCGATTAAGTGAGCACTAGTCAAATTCGCCGCGTCACTGGCGG
>DATEXA010000308.1:0-11530 GCA_035257465.1 Pyrinomonadaceae bacterium
AGTAGATCGGGTGGACCAGGAAGCCGAACTTTTTGGAAATGGGTATTGATCAAGGAGTGGGTGTAGCTGAAGGCGGCTACTGAGCTACGAAATTATATTGAATTACACCTGTCACCTTTACCGGTTGTCCCGAAAGCGTCGTGCGCGCAAATTTTGCCTGTCTAGCGGCCTCCACAGCTGCCGCCTGCAATAACGGATGGCCCGAAACCGCGTGCGCAGAAGTTACATTGCCGTTCTCATCAATGAGGACCTGAACGGTGACAGTTCCTGACGCATGGGCTGCGCGAGCTATTGCTGGATAAGTTGGTTTGGGCAGACTGCTAGCTTTGCCGTTCAAGACTCCGCCCGAAATCGGAGTACGGTCTACGGGCCGTTCTTCATTGGTCGCAGTTCGTACGGGTGACATAGAGGGCGACGGCTTGACCGTAGTGGGCGACGACACTGGCGATGCTCGCTTGCGTGGATCTGCGGTATTGCTTGTGGCTGTGGTCGAATTCGCAAGCGGACGAGTGACGTTAGCATCATCGGAAGATTGAGAACTGGAGACTTGGTCAGTCCTAGGTGAGTTGGCTTCGGCAGGTATTGTTGTCAAGGCCTGCGGGCCGTTCTGGCGGGAAGTGTAACTAACCACCGCAAAGATAATTCCAAGCAACGCGAGCGTAGCTCCACCGCTTACGTACCAGAAGCGACGATTTGGCCTTTCTAAGAATTGCTCGAATCCTCTTAATGGGCTGGATTCCACTGCGGGCAGATGAGGTCCTTTGGTCTCAATTCGAAGTGCCCGTTCTTCAGCTGTTTTGACTGTTGGTTCGACTCCCACAGGAATGCGTGCTGGCGTTTCTTCCGTTAGCCTACGGACAGCCCGCTCGGTGTTGACATGTAGTTGCACTTCCTCCTCTTCTGCCAACTGACGAGCTAGCGCCGCAGCTTCGGCAAGTTGGCGAGCGTCCTCAGCCTCGGATTTTCCGCTAGCGTCAGATTCAGCTTCCCGGCGCGAGCCTTTTTCATCCATTAGCCCTTTACCTGCCGCGGCATCTTCGGTTGGTTGTCCAGTGCGTTCCTGAGTCTTCCTCAATGCAGGAGCAAGGTACTCTCGCACGCGCTTGACGAGATGTTCGAGGTGGGCATCCAACGGCGGGATAGAGGCGTCGAGCCATTGCGTAGAGCCAAGGTAGTATCTCAGTGCTTTATTGAGTCGAATGTCCTCAATGCGAAATGGAAGAATTGGAGTCTGCGCGTCTTCCATGCAAGCATTCTGAATCTCTCGCTTTACGTGCGGAGAATCATTCGAGTGAGTCGACAGGATTAGGATCATCAGACTGCTTGCGCAAATCGCATCGACAATAGCATCCTCAAAATTCATACCATAGGGCACATCCCGCGGGGCGTACCAGCACTGAATGCCATTGCTCTCGAGAGCTTCGCATACGAGATCGGCGGTCTTCTTATCTTCTACCGCATGCGTAATGAACACATGATTGGTCATGTCGACTATAAATTACGTCGCAAAAACAGCAGTTTTAGTTAGCTCAGGCGTAAGGCAGCTTTGCGGATCTGGCTAACGATACCTCACGCCAGGCGTAACCAGACACCATCCAGGTCCGAAGTTGGTTCGTTGAGGAGTTGTGAAGACAATTTTCCAACATCTCTCCTGGTCAGATGGGCGGATTATACCGATCTCTCGTCCTATGTACGAACTGAACCACTCAACTTACGAGCGCTGGCTATTCGCGAGAGAGCTCTGGGGCCAGAACATCCCGACGCAAGTCTGGCCGAACTTGAGATAGGTTGCCGAAACAAGGAAAAATATTGACTTTCGATTCACGTTTCAATATTGTTCGCCCGTTCCTAAACGGCTGATTCACCCGAGCACCTGCATCCTCGCACACTCGCTTAAAAACAGCCGCACTTCTCAGTGTTCAGCGAATTTCGTTTCCTGCTCAAACCTCGTGAAGGCGCTTGAAAGGCAGTGCAAACGCCTTATTACAACATTTCCCGTTGGCCTTGCGCCGATTATAGAGACCCTGGGATGAAATCTATTCGAGTAGGTCTTGCTAACCGTGACTGAACTCTTCTGGGTATCGGACTTTCCGTCTTCTGGATTAGTAGGGATCTAGAGGTTGAAGGATTGTTGGAGGTTATGCCGGCCTCGCAGATACAGATTATTGGAAGTGCTAAAAGGGAAGCAAGGTGAACGAGATTTTGTTTCGTCACCCGCCTTGACCAAATTAGGGCTACGAAGGCCGACGAAGCAGTGCGATTACAGCGGTTTCGTCTCTTTGGTAGTTCGCATTCGCCGGAAAATTCTTACTATTTAGTTCACATTGTAATTCAGGAGAATCACCATGCCGGAAAATGGAGTAATGGATGTAACCCTCATCAACATTCCAGGGATTGGAAAGACCAGCGAAGCCTTCAAACAGAAGTTGATTCAGATCGCGGCTGATTTAAAGGTTAACCCGAACTTTTTAGCAGCAGTTATGAGTTTCGAGTCAGGGGAAACCTTCAGTCCCAGCATTAAGAACGCAGCGGGCAGTGGGGCAGTTGGTCTCATTCAATTCATGCCACCAACAGCAAAGACGCTGGGAACAAGTACTGCTGCACTCGCTGCCATGAGCGCCGAAGATCAGCTAGATTTTGTAGCCAAGTATTTTCGTCAATTCAAACGACCACTGCTGACAATTGAGGATGTCTACATGGCCGTTCTAATGCCTTCGGCCATCGGAAAAGGTAGCGATTTCGCGTTATTCAAGAAGCCTTCCAAGGCTTACGATCAAAACAAAGGGCTCGACATCAATCAGGATGGCGTTATCACCGTGGGAGAGGCGGCTGATCGCGTACGCAAAAAGCTTGGGGCCGGTGGAGGTGTCACAGGAACCGTCCTCAGGCGTGGAGCATCAGGACCTGAAGTGGAGCGATTGCAGGATGAATTGGTTGACCTCGGATATATGACGCGCGCGCAGAAACTGACCGGCATCGGGAGTTTTGGTCCAATTACCGAGAATGCGTTGAAGCATTTCCAAGCCGACAACCAATTAGTGCCAAACGGCTCGTTTGATTCAGCATCACAAGCATCCATTCGCCAGATTAATGAAGGAATCGGAAAGGAAAGTCGCGGAAACGTAGTTGAAGGACTCCAGGATCGACTTGTAGCCGTTGGTCTAATGACTGTCTCTCAGGTCAATAGTGGACGCGGGATCTTTGGACCGCAAACTGATGGGGCGCTCAAGGCGTTCCAGCTTCAACACGGTATTGCGCCAACGGGGATCCTTAAGGACGAAACCTACAAAGCGTTGTTATTAGCCACGCCAACTGCCATCCCTAAAACACTCAGTTCAACTACTTCGGTGGACACGTTGCTACCGGAATCCGGAATAGGATTCACCACTTATAACCGGGAATCGGGCGGTGCAGACCAGTTTGGCCGAGCAGCAACAATTCGACACATCCAGGAACTTGGCGAACTCTGGTCCGTCAAACATCCTTCGCGGCCAATAGCTATCGGTGACATCAGTCGAAAGGGCGGTGGTCCATTTTTGCCGCACGCGACACACAAAGATGGCTTGGACGTCGATATGAGACCACTGACGAATAATGGTATCAACGAGCCTACGAACATCGGCGCGGCTAACTATTCCCATGAAGCCACCAGAGAACTGATCGTTTTGGTTAGAGACAACTTCGATATTGAGGTTGTTTTCTTTAATGACCCGCTGACAATAAGCGAAGGTTTATCGAAACATGCTAAGGGACACGATAATCATGTTCACGTCAGATTCAAATCCTGAATTTGGCCCACTCATCAAATTTAGTTCGTTGATCTCCGGTGAACCCTCGTTCGAAAGGAGTTCTATATGGCAGTCACCACTGATGATTTAGGACATACCGGAAGGTTCGAACTCTCATGGCAGAGCGGAAAGATTCTCGAGTCTCTAAATTCGCTTTTCGACTCCATCACTACTGAGACTGAGTCGGCAATCAATTGGTACCTTAAATCCAAACTTCCAAAACGTCGTTGGGCCACACGCCTTCGGGTTGGTTCAATTTTCTTTGCCGTTGTTGCAGGACTGATCCCGATTCTGGGGCAAATATTTAATAAAGATGGAAAGCCCGCGATACAACCTGCTTGGGCTGCTGTTGCGTTGGGAGTTGCAGCTGGCCTGGTCCTTCTGGATCGCTTTTTTGGATTTTCCAGTGCCTGGATGAGATATATCGAAGCGGAACTTAATCTGCGGCAGCTAAATCAGGAATTTCAAATGGATTGGGAAACCACCAAGGCTACATGGATGGGAATGGAGCCGTCAACCGATCAGTTGCGTAGCGCGCTGGTCCAATTCAAAGCCTTCGTGACCCAGGTCAATACGATCGTCAGACAGGAAACCGATGCCTGGATTCAGGAGTTTCAAACTACGTTGAAGCAGATCGACGACGCTTCTTCTGCCAAGGCTGCGACGAATACGCTTGGTGCCGTCAACGTTACAGTGACTAACGGTGACTCTTGCGAGAACGGGTGGACGCTGACCATTGACCAAGGCAGTGCGACCACGCACCGAGGGAAGACGGCAGCCGTGCGAGATCTAATTCCCGGAATCCATACGCTTAAGATTAGTGGTGCGATAGCCGAGAAACTTCGGCAGGCTGAGACGGCAGTTTCTGTCGCAGCCGGCGGAACGGCGGCCATTGAAACATCTTTACAGTGAACCATCGAAATGTTGCAACTCACAAAAGACTGGTTAAAGTACAACAACGCCAATAACGACATTACAATTTTCAGACTAGTAGGGAAGCTGGGGCCAGTGCTTCTAATGATGCCGTTGGCTTAGTTCAGTGCGGTGAAGTCCAAATTAGTTCACTCGATACGCGATTGAATGTCCTGTCGAGACGGTTACAGAGACGCTTATTTCTCGGGCCTGAACAGCCTGTTGACAGTGCCGTATCTTAATGGCAATGAAGATCGAGAATGTAGGATCAAACGCCAACCGCTTATGCGCTTGGAGGTCAGTGAAAACTCATCGTCATCGAGTCAAATGTACGTTCTGGAGTAATTCTCATGAAAGTCTTCTTGAGCTGGTCCGGAGAAATGAGTCAAAAGGTGGCAACTGCGTTGCGGGATTGGCTTCCACTTGTGATCCAATCAGTTAAGCCCTTCATCTCCAATGAAGATATTGACAAGGGGGTACGCTGGAGTGACATGCTTGCGAAGGAGCTCAACGACACGTCCTTCGGCATCATCTGTATTACTCCATACAACGTTAACTCTTCATGGATGAACTTCGAGGCCGGCGCGATATCGAAGGCGATTGATCGAGCGCAGATCTCTCCCTTCCTTTTTCGTATTGAACCTGCAAACCTGAAGGGCCCGCTCTCCCAATTTCAAGCTACAAGGTACGATAAAGAAGATATTCTCCGCCTTCTGATGACTATCAATGAAAGGGCGGACCCCGCGACTCAACTATCTCACGAACTACTGAAGACTGAGTTCGACGTCTGGTGGCCCAACCTCAAGTCAACCTTGGACAAAGTGACTGACAATCCATTGGGCGAAAACGACACTGGGTATCGCTGGCTTTTAAGCGCATCACGCCTGCATCAAATTCAGGGCAGCCAGGATTGCAAGGAAATATGGGTTATAACTCCCAACCTATACCAACACTCGCGAGATCCTGGAGTTAGAAACACCTTCGTTGCTAACCTGGAACGCGGAACGATTTACAGATTTATCATCCCGTCGTCGGGTTCTGTCTCGATCGAAGAAGACCTGAGAGAAGTTTCCGATAAGTACCCTAAACAGGTGCTGGTGAAACAGATTCCTCTTAACGACTTCCACAAGATAGCAGTCACGGACTACGTAATTCTGAATCCGAATGATGGTTTTCATGTATTTCTCGAACTCCCGATTTCTGCTGAAGGTTACTGGATTGAAGTCGATGGTGATGAAGCAACGTTAGGGTTAGTCGCGCGATTTCGAGAGCTTGCGGAACAAGCGTTCCCTTGCATCAACCTTCAGAATGTTGCCACAGCAACGGTATCCCATTAGTTCTATCAATCTGGAATAAGTAATTGACGCGGTAGGAAAACGGACCTATGATCATGCGACTCAAAAAATGCGCTGGTAGTTTTGGTCCTCGAAACTTACTGTAAGTGGTCGCGTTCACCACGTTCTTTATCTCACTCGCTTGTTTCACCTCTGATATAGAGGTCCGCAATGCTTGTTGCTGATTTCAGTTGGTTGTCGTATGGCCCGATTCCGTATTGAATCAGGTGCTTCCAAGAGTAGTTGTGGTCGACCTCAATCGTTGACACCGCAACTGCCCATCAAGCCAATCGCTCACAAGATGACAAGGAGAACTACTCATGAAAGAACTTGAAGTGACAGTTACCGATCTCACATTTCCCGCTAGCCTCGAAGATAAGTACTGCAAGTTTAGACCGCTGATCAGCATTCGCTATCTCGATTCAAACGACAAGGTTCAATATGCCCGAGAAGCTCTTCCCGGCTTGGGAGCCAGCGACTACTGGGAATGTGAAAAGGACAATAAGAAGAAGGATGACTACGTGCGTCACCCAACGGCGCCGAAGGTCGACACCGATCGCCTGGACATTTCAAAGCGCGAGATACTCTTCAAGGACCTCGACATCAAAAGTTTCGAGCGAATTGAGCTTGAGTTGTTTGACGTGGACATCAAAGTCAAATGGGAAAAGATTATGCAATCCGCATTGATGATGCTGCCCCCTGATGTTCTCACTTTCGTCAATCCCGCTATGCCCGTAACGCTGACACTGGTGAAGCAAGCTTATGAGAAAGCCAGTGGCAAGAAAGTTGACGACCTCGAGAAGAGTCTTATCACGAAGCTTATCGGAAAAGATGATGGGGCAACCCGTTCCATCTGGGTTAGAAGTAAAGATTTACCGAACCCGCTTCCTGAATCAGTGACCGTGACTGGTCCAGGCAAACAAGGTGACTACTCGCTCACGATGGCGATGAACGTAAGGTAACTGTCTCAGGGCTTTGAGAACACGTGTCCAGATAGTGGACACTCAGCAAATGGTCCAACTGGTGTTCTTACCAATACTAAGGCGGTTATAACATCGAGACCAGGTCCGGTATTTCAATTGACTGAGTGATTGAGATCTTAGTTCCGATTCCCACAGGAGCTAGCCCTATGTCTTTCTGGTTTTTCCTCTCTTATGCACACGCCGATGACAACGAGTTTCTACGCAAGTTCTATAAGGATTTGGATTCGGAGCTCAGACAATTAACTGGAGCGCCGGCGACTGAGATTAGCTTTTTCGATCGCGACAAGATCGCCCACGGTGCCTCATGGGACACCGCGCTCGAGAATGGGTTGAAGAACTGTCGAGTCTTCGTGCCTCTGTATTCAGCCTCTTACTTCCGCTCCGAGTACTGCGGTAAAGAACTCGCCGTCTTTCGAAAACGCTTACACGATCACCTCAACCAAGAGGGCTCAACCGCCAACGACACACTGATCCTTCCGATCCTGTGGAGTCACGAGAAAAATGTGTTGAGTGTTCTGCCAGCGGCAGTGAACAAAATTCAGTACACACACGGCAGTTACCCGCCTGAGTACACTGCCGAGGGAGTTTCGCAATTGGTCAAGCTTGGCGTAACACCCAGCAGTAAGTACTACAACCAATACTGGGACTTCATCAGCACACTAGCCGATACCATTAACACTGCCGCCACACAATTGAATCTCCCGCCGGCCTCTTCTTCCCTAACGGCGTTGGATCAAGTTACCAGCTTGTTCACTCCCGCTATGCAAGCCGTAAATCCCCCCGCTAGTGAGAGCGGTCCGCGAAACGTACAGTTCATTTTTGTTTCAGGAAAGGCACCTGAATTACAAGCTGCCCAGCGTCTCGAGCTTAAATTCTACGGCGCGAACGGAGGCTCAGACTGGTTACCCTATCTTGATACTTACAAGGGGAGCGCATGCGCCCTGGCTATTGAAACGATCGAAGCTTTCTCCAAGGATTCGCGTTATGAAGAAGTTAGTATTGGCAACAACCTTGAACAGCAAGTGAGACTGGCAACCAGCCAAGACAAAATTGTGGTGGTGGTGATTGATAGTTGGACTCTCCGGCTCCCGAAATATCATCAGCTCCTTGCTCCATTGGACCAGTTCTCGGCAGTGAACTGTATTACGTTGATAGTCTGGAATGATGAAGACAATGAAGCCAAGGTTTTTAAAGGCCCAGTCAAGGCTGCGGTGATGGGAGCCTTCAAAACAAAAGTAGTTCAAAATCCTGGAAATTTCCTGTTTGATTCGGTTAACTCCTCAAATTCGTTCAAAACTGAGTTAGTAAAAGCACTCAGTCAAGCTCAAGCCCAGATAGTTGAAACTGCAAGGATAAAAAAGGATCTGGAGTTCGCGCTCGTCAGATCCCCGGACGCATTCTTTTAGTCAAACCTTCCTGGCCATCGCTTAGGAGCGGTCCTCATGACTGATAACAACCAAGATAAGATCATCACCTTCTACTCGTACAAAGGTGGGACCGGGCGGTCTATGGCACTCGCCAACGTGGCCTGGATTCTTGCGTGTACCGGCAAGAAAGTGTTGACGATAGATTGGGATCTCGAAGCACCCGGTTTGCACCGCTACTTTCATCCATTCCTGATCGATAAAGACCTCACTGCCTCAGACGGTGTCATCGACTTTGTTAACGACTTTGCAGTCGAGGCAGTTAGTGCAACCAACGAAAGCAATTCTGATCCGCATTGGTACAAACAGCACGCGAATATTCTTCGTTACGCAGTCTCGATCGGCTACGAATTTCCTAAGGACGGGAGACTCGATTTTGTGCCAGCCGGCCGTCAAGGGCTTTCGTATCCCACGCGTGTGAACTCATTTGACTGGCAGAGGTTCTACGATCGTTTAGGCGGAGGCTTGTTCCTTGAAGAAGCAAAAAAACAGATGAGAAATGAATACGACTATATTCTGATTGATAGTCGTACCGGAGTCAGTGATACGTCCGGCATTTGTACTATTCAGATGCCCGACATTCTGGTTCCTTGCTTCACGCTTAATCATCAGGGTATTGAAGGGACCCTTCGCATTACGAAAACTGTATTCGAGAAGCGAAAAGAATCCGGACTGAAAATATTTCCCGTGCCGATGCGCTTGGACATCGCCGAGACGGAGAAGTTGAGAAGGCGACGACACCTTGCGAAAGAGAAATTCTTCCCTTTCCCAAACCACCTGGTCGGTGGAGATTGGGAAAGATATTGGGACGAGGTTCCGGTTTCCTATGTGCCCTTCTATTCCTATGAGGAAGTGTTGGCGATCTTCGCCGAAGGACGTAGTCCGGCTTCCATCTTTACAGCGGCGGAACATCTCACCAGATATCTTTTGCAGACTAAAGAAGAACTGATCGATCGTGATTCGCTGCCAGGTCTGGATGTCAGTACCGCAGTTTTGGCCCAATACGCCGGTGAAACATTTGTTGCCGATCCGGCGATCGAACAAAACAATCTTGCCGACAACGCCTTCGCAAGATTGTCTCCTGCAGATCGTATGATCGGGCGCCGAATTGTCGAGCGTTTAATCAAACTTGATCCCACGTCCACCAGTAACGGAAACTTCCGTCAGCGATTGCTCCTCGATACTTTTCCCCTGAGCGAGAGGCGCGTGATTAAAGAGCTACGCAACAGCCGGTTATTGAGGATCGAGACCGATAGCGTTAGCAGCAAGGAGACGGTCCAAATTGCTCAGGAGGATCTTCTCTCACACTGGCAGCAGTTGAAACAATGGTCCACCGAGGACCGCGACTTTCTGATATGGCTTGCGGACCTGCGCGCCGCTCAGGAAACGTGGCAACGGGCAAATTCAAACAGCGCACACCGGGCTGATTCTCCGCCTCAATCTGAGCTCTTACTGGATGGAGACAATTTACAGAAGGCACAAAAGTGGCTAAAGGAACGTTATGTCGATCTCTACCCCGCCGAGCGTAACTTTATCGAATTGAGCCGGCGAAACAGTTTACAGTCGAAGATTCCCGAATCGCCGGAACAGCCGGTTCGAGAGTTTGCTATTCCTAATAAGGGTAGTGAAAGCATGAAACGCGCTTTGGAGATCCTGCGAGGCAAACAGTCAGAGCCACGTGAGATGCTCGAATTGGCTAAGAAGCTGAAGGGTGAAACGCGTTTTAGCTACGCGCGCCGCTTACTTGCGCGTGCCAGTAATCATGAGAGCATTTCCCGGGAAAAGAAGTTAAGAGAAACCATCTTTCAACAGTTGGCTCTTTGTACCTACAAGGACCAGGACTTACCTGCTGACGATCGTTTCAATCGAGCGCTCGGCATTCTGAACCAAATAGCTGATTTTGATACGACGACGAATCAGGAAACCCTCGGGTTGATTGGGTCTATCTTTAAACGGAAGTGGGAATTCGATAACGAGCGCCAAAATCTTGAGCGCGCATTGTTCTATTACCTGCGTGGCTACGATCAAGGTCCAGCAAACGATCAGGGTTATACCGGCATTAATGCGGCATTCATTCTCGATCAAATTGCCAGCCTGGAAGAGGGAGAGGCGGAGAAGGCCAGCCGAGA
Organism: Pyrinomonadaceae bacterium; assembly: GCA_035257465.1. Lineage (GTDB taxonomy): Bacteria > Acidobacteriota > Blastocatellia > Pyrinomonadales > Pyrinomonadaceae > PSRF01. The sequence goes on from DATEXA010000308.1 coordinate 10,571, forward strand.
GTCTAAAGCTGCTCAAGAACGCCGGGCCCGTGCGCGCGCGATTCGCGAACACATTGTGGAGGAGGTAGGCAAATTGATTGCCGAGCCAGACCACAAATGGGTTTCGGACCAGTGGTGGTATTACGCAACTATGGCCGAGGCACACTTCGGTTTGGGGAAATATGAAGAGGCAGTGAAGTGGATACGTGATGGACAAACTGTTGCCGCACAAATATTCGAATGGGAACTGGAGACTTGCGCACGTCAACTCGCAGCGTTGGCGCGACTGCAGGACGATCAATTAGTTGGTGAAGAGTTTGAGTCCTCACCGGCCTGGTCCGCACTTGAGGAAGCCTTCGGCGCCGCCGCAGTCGTTCGTTCTGCGTTTGTCGGCAAGATTGGTCTGGCTCTTTCGGGTGGGGGATTCCGGGCCTCGCTCTATCATCTGGGTGTTCTTGCACGATTAGCAGAACTCGACGTCTTGAGAAAGGTTGAAGTTCTCTCCTGTGTTTCAGGTGGCTCCATCGTTGGCGCTTATTACTACTTAAAGGTTCGCAAATTACTGGAAAGTAAGACTGAAGATGAGATTAAGCGCGAAGACTACATTCAAATCATTCATGAGATGATTGATGAGTTCCCTGCCGGTGTGCAGCTGAATGTTCGGACGCGCATCGCTTTGAATCCATTTAAAAATCTACAGGGTTTTTGGAGCAAGGATTATTCGCGCACCACACGAGTCGCGGAGCTGTACGAACAGTGCCTCTATGCACGAGTTAAAGATGGCAAAGAAAGGGACCCACGCTGGCTTAATGGACTAACAATCTCACCGTTGACAAAGACCAATGGTGGACCACCGCGCAATGATTCTGATTTTGCTCCAAAATATCAAAACTGGCGCCGAAACGCGAAGGTTCCGATCCTAGTTCTGAACGCAGCCACACTGAATACGGGTCATACGTGGCAGTTCACCGCGACCTGGAT
>DATEXA010000309.1:0-2256 GCA_035257465.1 Pyrinomonadaceae bacterium
ATGCGCGGCGTCGATGAAGTGATCAAGCGCGGTTACGTCGATGACAAAAAGCTCGGTGTCACGGGCGGAAGCGGCGGCGGCTTGCTCACCAACTGGGTGATCACGCACACGCAGCGGTTCGCCGCCGGCGTGGCCCAGCGCGACATCGCGAGCTGGGAAAACTGGTGGTACACGGCTGACTTTACCCTCTTTCAACCGAACTGGTTCAAAGCGGCCCCCTTTGATGATCCCGACGATTTCAAGGCGCGGTCGCCCATCACTTATATTAAGAACGTGAAGACGCCAATGATGTTCGTGCTCGGTGAAAGTGATACGCGCACTCCACCCGGAGCGGGTGGCGAGGAGATGTTTCGCGCCCTCAAGTTTCTCAAAGTGCCGACGGTGATGGTGAAGTTTCCAGGCGAATCCCACGAGCTCTCTCGCTCCGGGCAACCGTGGCATCGGGTCGAACGTCTCGAACACATCGTCGGCTGGTTCGACAAATGGCTTACTGGCGCGACCAAACCGGAGTACGATGTCGCGCAGGAAGTCACAGTAAAACCGAAGGGCGACGCCGAGACGAAGCGGCCATAATGCGACGTTCACTTCCACGAATGCCCTGTCTGAAAGAACATTCCTTTCGAGGCATAGCACTTGCGACGAATACTCCCCGAATGGTAGATTGTCTCATCAATGAGTGCCTGCTTCGATACCTCTGACGTTCTCGAGCTTTCCCGTGCGACACTCGACGAAACGAGCCGCCGATTGGAAGCGATTCCGGCAGATTTATGTGCGCCGTTTTACGCGGAAGCGGCAAACTTGGAGCAACAGCTACTCGGTATTTATCGCACCGTGGTGTTGTGCGTTCGCAAAGAAGACGACCTGGACAAAGTAACGGCGTGGTGGGCTGCGATGACAAACATCTGCGACGACTTCGCGCGCGAGCTTGCAAAGCTCGCTCAGCAGCACCCTGAGTGCGGCTCCGAAGTTTTCTACGATCACGTCTTGGACCTGCGTAACAAATGCCAGAGACTCCAGGAGATGCACCGCTAGCGGAATTCCTGCGGGAAGAAATCCCGCGTTTGGCAGTTCTCTACGACCGCTTCGCGCATGCAATCGATCCATTTGATCCGGCTTGCGATCTTGCCGAGCAGACGTTCAACAGCGAGCTGGTGAGTTGGTACGACTTACTTCCTGGTCGGAAGCCGACGTTTCGAGATTTTCGCCGGCACGCAATTCAACTTTGCCGCCAACATCTCCGCGCGGGCGATAAGCCGCCGTCTGTGTAACCGATGTTGGTCGGCTTAAGGCAGCTTTTTGTGAACCCAACCCCATTTCGCGTGAGCGGCTTCCATCGATTTCTCGAAAGCGCGGTCGGTTCGCAAAAAGCTAAGATTTCCCTCAGCGACCTTGTCGCGATACTCAGGTGCTTGCATGAGCCCCGAGAGCAGAATCCTCACGCGAGTTGTAGCAATCTGAACGAGTAAATCCGTGAAGTCGACGGGAACGCTCATCGACTTGGTATAATCCTCAGCAATGTCCTCAAGATCCGAACGATTGAGTAAACCCTGAGCTGTTAATGCCCAAAGCAAGTTGCGCGACCGATGAATGAACGAGTATTTATTGATTCCTTTTTGCTCGATTTCCTGAGCCAGTTTACGCAACTTGAACTGGACCTTGTAGCACAGCAGTATGTGCCGCGAATCCGCTCGTAGTCTGGCTGACCGGAAGACCTGCTCATATAGCTTGTCATCTTCGAAGACGCGGCGCATCTCAGAGACTCGACTGATATTCCCGTCGGTTAGGAGGAATGTCTGAGTGAGTTTAAGCATTTGAATTGCCTTCGACTCCTCGTGAATACCGTATTCTGCCAGGTCTTCGGTGCCAAGCTGGGCAAATGCATTCTCTTGCCGCTCGTAGTAAATACCTAAATCAGTGCTGAACTTGTCCTGCAGCTCGAGCTGAATCATGTCGTTAGCATGCAGATTCCATGGCTCGACTGGGTTTTGCCGATTGTTATTGATCGTTACTCGCGTGACAAACTTCTGATCAGCGTTGGTAATGACCTTGCACAACACTCGAATCGCGTTGTATGCATCATGCCCTTCCAATAACTTCGGATTCTCCTGATTAGCTCTGCGAAAGGACGCCAAAGTAGTTACGGTTTGAGCTCCGTTCAGAAGCCGCGGCGCGGTGAGGCGGCAATTATCGTCCGTGATCTCAACCTTCTCCGCAAAAAGAGTGATTCCATTATGGTTAAACGCAAAGACTGTTGGG
>DATEXA010000310.1:0-23056 GCA_035257465.1 Pyrinomonadaceae bacterium
CAAGCAGCATCGTCGGCAGCAGCAAAGTGAGTCATCAATCCATCGATTCGAACGTTTTGAAATTCCTTCAAGCCACTGACGAAGTGACTCAGCTGATCGCTGCGAATTCCCAAGCGGCCCATGCCTGTATCAATCTTAAGGTGAACGTCTACAACTGTTCCGGCGTCTTGAGCGGCCCTGTTTAGTGCCGCAATCATGCCGAGACGATAGACGACCGGAGTAATGCGCTGTTGAATGCAAAGGCCGGCTTGTTCCTCCCAGAAACCACCGAGCGAAAGAATGGGCTGGCCAACACCTGCTGAGCGCAATTCAATGCCCTCCTCCGGCAAGGCAACTCCGAACCACTCTGCTCCTTCTTTGACCAGGCGTCGCGCGCACTGAACGGCGCCATGACCATAAGCATTGGCCTTAACTACAGCCATCACTTTTACGTCGCCAACGCGATTTCTTATTTCGTTGAAGTTAGAGGCAAGATTGTTAAGGTCTATTTCTGCCCAGGTTGGACGTTGCGGGCTGTCAGAAAGCTTATCGATCAATGATGCCATTTGAGAAATGAGTCTCCAGAAAATAAGTTTCGCGTTAGGATACAGGAGTTATCGCCAATTTGCCGATTGTCGTTTGCCGATTTAGTTATCGGGTTGCTGGTTAGTTTACAGATGGAGGAATCATGGAAGAAGCTGCACGAGCGCCACTCGTCGCGTGGGAAAACTTTTACGTAATCGTCGGATCGTCTGGTGCTGCACTCACCGGTCTTCAGTTTGTCGTCATGGCACTTGTTGCCAACACACCAAAGGCAAGAAGCAGCACTCGAGAAATAGATGCTTTTGGAACTCCCACGATCGTCCACTTCTGCGCCGTTCTATTGATCTCTGCGATAATGAGCGCTCCCTGGCAGGGATTAAGTTGGGTCCGTTTAGTGCTCGGCACCTGCGCCATTGTTGGCGTGATCTACGGGATCATCGTTCTGAGACGTGCTGGAGCTCAAATGAATTACAAACCTGTTTGGGAAGACTGGCTTTGGCACGCCGTGCTACCACTGATTGCCTACACGTTACTATTGCTCTCGTCGGTTCTCATTCGCTCCTATACGCAGAGGACGTTGTTCGTGATAGCTACTGTCGCACTCCTCTTGTTGTTCGTCGGAATTCACAACGCGTGGGATACAGTGACCTATATCGCGTTGGTATTACCACAGAGTTCTTCGGCAACAAAATCCTCCCCCGAATCGGTCCAGAGTGAGCCTGATTAACTAAGCAGATTCGCGGGAACCATGGCACGCGTTTGTCGCACCATCCTAATCGCTCTCTCGCTTTCGGTGTTTGCAGCTGAAGTTACAGCACAATCTTTAACTTCGCCTTGTGCAAAGACAATCACTCAACAGGACGCGTGGGTGCGTCGCGTTGTTGACCTCATTATTCGACGTGCACACGCCGCTTATGAAGACGAAAGTGCAGAAAAGGCCTACGTGCGTTCACAGCGCATGATTGCCAACACAATCAGGCAATGCAAACTTGCTGAGAACACTGAGTTCATGTCGCGCTATCCGGAGTTTGTTGAATACATCCGCGTCCTTTCACTTGAGCACCAGCGCGAACACGAACTGGGTTTCGAAGTTCCCGACAAGGTTTATTTTGCGGAGACGGAAACCTTCGTCAGAATCCCTGACTTTCTCTTGAACACGGAATTTCTCCAGGCAGTCAGGCGATTCGAGACCTTACCCAAAGCGAAAGCTTGGTTGCGCGCGATTAATGCTGCGCGCCCAAAGGAGAAACAACTCCTTGTTCTCAGCTTTGAATCAAGGCACCTGGGAACACCGGACACTGACGACAGCTATCGACGCTTGCTGGTTGTCGTTCCCGGAGAACCGGATCGAAACATACCTGAGAAGTGGGTGCAGTTTGGAATTACAGATCCAGGGAAACGAGTTCCTGTGCGAAACCTGTCAGTCGTGGCTGTTGTCCCGGGCGAGAAAAGCAGCAAGATCTACTTCAAAGATTACTTTCGGACTTATCGCCGAGATGGTTCAGTCACCGTCAAAGGTCGCTGGGAACTTGGCTATGGCGACGACAATTGTGTGAAGTGTCATAAGAGCGGAGTACTACCGATTTTTCCCGTCGATGGCAGCGTTAGTAAGGATGAAAAGGCAGTAGTCGACGGAGTCAACCGTCGGTTTCTAGCTTATTCGGCTCCTGACTTCGGGCGGTATCTCGATCCAACAAAGTTTGGCCCAGGACTTGGGTCTTTGAGACCCACTGCTAATGCTCAACTCACGGGAACGGCCTGCGTGTCATGTCATCAACCAAATGGTCTTGGTTCGCTCAATTGGCCAATGGACTCTGTGCTTATCAGTTCGTTTGTCGAAGGCGGACGAATGCCTTTGGGTTCGAACCTGAATGAACTGGAGAGAACTAAGCTGTACAAGCAATTGATCGAGGAATACTTCTCAATTGATAACAAACAGCCAGGAATACTCAAGTCGTGGCTGTTGCGGAAGAATGTCCGATAAGCTTCAGCTTGTCGATCCATTGCAATCGGCAATCGCCAATTGGCAATCGACAATCGAGAATGGATCGACAAGCTAAAGCTTATCGGACATTTACTGAATGCTTCGATTTCCAATTTTCTGTAGACTCTCCGGCGCACTTTGAGTCTTCCATCTCCAGTCGAAAGGATTCAAAAATAATGCAATCGCGAAAATGGAGTTTCGTTGCCATAGCTCTCGTATGGACGGGTATTTTGTTTGGCTGCAATCTCACAAAGAAGAAGACGACATCTGCAAACACTCCCAATACAAACGAAACAGAAGTGACGGGTGTTGAAAAGATAAAACCCGCACCAGGAACCGGGAACGTGCAAGGCAAAGTCCTCTACAACAGTAAGCCGGCGGTAGGTATCGAAGTGAAACTGTGCGAGTCGTTCAATCGGTTTCTTGGTGGTTGCAGCGGAAAGGAGTTTAAAGCAAAGACAGACCAAGATGGCGAGTATGTGATTACCAATGTTCCACCAAAAACGTACGAAGCCTTACTCGCGCGCGTGTTTGACACCGACTCTTCAATCTTTGCGACGTCCGGTATTGCCGGAATAAGCGCAACAAAGTACGAGGTCGTTGCGGACAAGACCTTATTTATAAATACCACCCACTTATTCAAGAGTGATCTCAAACTCACAAACCCGAAAGCCGCGGAAAAGATCAGCGCAAACGGATTGGAGTTGCGTTGGGAAAGCTACCCTGATGCCGCCTACTACAAGTTTAGCGTTCATCCCAACGACCACATGGTCACTTCGCCTTACATAAACAAGAGGGTCGATGGAACGTCGTTCACTCTCGACACACCCCTGCAGAAAGGCACATATCGCTGGCAGGTGGTGGCATACAACAGCGACGATCGAAAATTAGCTGAGAGTGCGGACGATATTGAATTCACGATTGAGTGAGGCAGTTTGGGAAGGCAAACTTTCGTCAACTTTTGAGATTCCGGCTGCGTCTAAAGCATATCTCCCGAACCCAGTGGTGTTCCAGGTTATAGATCTCGAACGCACAACTGATCACGCCTTGAGACGCGCTCGCGATGAAGTTGTCGAGTCAAAAGGTCATCGGCTTCTTAGCCCCGCTTGGAATACTCCTCATTTTCTGCCTGGGTCTTATTCAACTAAGCGCCCAGTCAAGAAGCCGTCGAACCGGATCGCCAAACGAAACTCCAGCTCCACCTGAGCCAACATCACTTGATGTCATTAGAGTCGACTCTAATCTCGTCAGTGTGCCCGTTATCGTCAGCGACCGCGAAGGGCGATACATCCCAAATCTTACTATCGAGAAATTCAAGCTGTTTGATAACGACAGTGCGCAGAAAATCTCATACTTCGACGCTGCCGACGAACCACTCAATATCGCATTGCTCCTGGACACGAGTCGCAGTACGGAAGGCGTACTGGACGACATTAAGAAGGGTGCGAAGAGTTTTATTAAGGAACTGCGTCCACAGGATCGGGCAATGATTGTTACTTTTGATTATGAGATTCATCGGCTCAGCGGACTAACTGACGATCGCAAAGTTTTAGACAAAGCAATCAAAGAAGCCAAGGTTGGCAAGTATGTTGGCACAACCTTGAACGATTGCGTCTCTCAGGTGACGAATCAAGACTTCAAGTCCGTCACCGGCCGGAAAGCGATAATTCTCTTGAGCGATGGCGACGATCATGGAAGTGTTCTGTCCGGCGATGATTTACTCAAAGATGAGTCGGAAGCAGACGCGATGGTTTACTCGATTTACTACCACTCGGAGTTTCGCGGCTTTCATGGAAGGCCTAACCACGACAGGTTTCCTGGCCGTTTTCCTGGCCCAGGTCGTTTTCCGGGAGGGAGGCCTTTTCCGGTTCTGCCACCTGACGGAACTTCACCGCAGTGGCCTGGCCGAGGACAGCGAAGAAACGATCGCTATCGTGGGCCAGAGTTTTTACGTGAGCTATCTGAAGTGACGTCAGGACGTTATTACGAAAGCGAAATTACGGATCTGGAAAAAACTTTCGGACTAATAGCCGAGGAATTACGCCATCAATACCGGTTGGGCTTTTATCCAGCTGAATTGGAAAAAGATGGGACCGTTCATCTGCTGAAGGTCAAGGTTGATGCCACGGATGTTGCGGTCAGAGCCAGACAACAGTATCGAGCCCAAAGTGTTCGATAGGTTTTGAGCTCGCCTGAAACTACTCACCACGATACAAGCTATCAAAGCGCATACTCGAAGGAGTGAAACGCAGGTCCACAGTCCCAGTCGGGCCATTGCGCTGTTTCGCGATTATCAACTCGGCAATGTTCTTCTGATCGTCCGGCATCGCCTCGCGTTCTTCAGGCGTCTTGTACTGCTCCTCGCGGTAAATAAAAGCTACGACATCCGCGTCCTGTTCCAACGCACCGGATTCGCGCAAGTCTGCCAGTTGCGGTCTGTGCTCAGAACGTGACTCCGGTGCACGCGACAACTGCGACAGCGCAACGAGCGGGACATTCAATTCCTTCGCAAGTCCCTTCAACTCGCGTGAAATCTGTGAAACTTCCTGCTGCCGTGATTCCGCTCGCTTCGCCGAACCAGACATGAGTTGCAAGTAGTCGACGATTATTAAGTCGAGCTTCTTTTGTTCAGCTGCCAACCGACGTGCCTTCGCTCGCATTTCCAGAACACTGAGTCCCGGTGTGTCATCGAGAAAGATCTTCGTATCCGCAAGGGTTCCGAGTGACTTTGCGATCTGCGCCCACTCGAGCCGGGAAAGGAATCCGTTGCGGAATCGCTGTGCGTCAATGTTGCCTTGCGAACAAAGCATACGCATCACCAGAGACTCTTTCGACATTTCCAACGAAAACACACCGACTACTGCTCCGGCGTGAATGGCAGCGTTTTCGGCAAGCATCAAAGCAAAACTTGTCTTCCCCATGGAAGGGCGAGCAGCAAGAATGATCAAATCGGCGCTCTGCAGTCCCGAAGTCATCTTGTCGAGATCAGCGAAGCCGGTTGTTAGTCCGGTCAAGACCGCGGCGCGGCCTTCCATTTCCTGGACCTTTTCCAGCAGCTGTTCGGCGATCGGCTTCACGTGCATGAATCCCTGACGAATGCGTTCGTCAGCAAGTTGAAAGATCGCATGCTCGGCGTGGTCGAGGATGATCTCAGGTTCGTCTTCTTCTTCAAGTGCTTCCTGGGTGATCTTGTTAGAAGCCTTAATAAGTTGTCGCAGCATCGATTTGCCGCGAACAACTTTCGCGTAGTGAACAATGTTGGTGGAATGAGGCAGGCCGTAAGTTAGATTGGTAATGAACGTGAACCCGCCAACTGACTCGAGGGTGTTTTCCTTCTTGAGTTCTTCACCGATCAGGATAGGGTTGATTTCAGCGCCGCGTTCGAACAAGGCAATCATGGCGACAAAGATTCGACGGTGCGAAGGAACGTAATAGTCTTCTGGGCGAAGTTGTTCAATTGCCTGACTAATTAAGCCGTTATCCAGCAGGACGGCGCCGAGAATGGCGCGCTCGGCTTCTGAGCTGTTCGGTAATGTGCGTTCGAATGGTTGGTCGCGAATTGGATCAGGAGAAGCCATATTAAATTTCAGATTTCAGATTTCAGATCTCAGATCTCAGATTTGTGTCGCAAGTGCTGGGACCGCAGGCGTCCCGCCTGCTGGTTACCCTTCAAGACTCTCAAACAAAACTAAAGCGTTGCAGGGTGATCACATCCTGCAACGCTAACATTCCATATCACTGACACCCTGTCTAGGCTTCAGTCAGTTTTAATTTTTACTCCGCAGATACGCTAGCTTCATCGCTCGTCGCAGGCTTCGCCAATTCTGCTTCCTGCTCCGGCGTTAGGTGACCAACGATCACCTCGCCTTCCGGCTGAACTTTTACCTTCAACTCAATTGTAACTTGCCGATGTAATCTAACCGGAACAGTGTAATCACCCAAACGCTTCAGTGGTTCTCGAAGATGAATACGATGACGATCAATGTCGTAGCCCTTATCTTTCAGCGCCTCGGCAAGATCCATCGACGTGACTGAACCATAAAGAGCACCCTGCTCGCCCGACTTGCGCTGAAACTCGAGCACCAACGAACTCATTTGCTGTGACTGAGCCTCTGCGGTAGAACGTTCTTTCGCTTCTTTCTTCAGGAGTGCAGCTCGCTCCGTTTCAATTCCCTTGAGGTTACCAGCTGTCGCCTCCACAGCGAGATTGCGCGGCAACAGATAGTTGCGAGCATAACCTGCTCGCACGCGAACGATTTCGCCGCGTGCGCCGAGGTCATCCACATCTTCGCGCAAAAGTACTTTAGTGTGTGCCATTCGCTTTCTCCTTTCCCTTAGTCGGTAGTGTATGGAAGCAACGCGATGTTGCGAGCGCGTTTGATTGCTTCGGCAAGCATGCGCTGATGCGTCGCGCAATTACCGGAGATCCGTCTCGGCAAAATCTTGCCACGTTCGGGAAGATAGTTCAGTAATAACCTGACGTCTTTGAAGTCGATCAGATCTACCTTATCGATGCAAAACCGGCAGACGCGCCTGCGATGCATCCTACGTCCGCCTCCGCGACCCCCCATCGGGCGTCTATCATCGTCATCACTGTCGTAGCCACCGCCGCGCGGGCGGTCTTCATAATTAGTTGACATAGTTGTCCTCGTAAATCTTGAATCTCTATTTGTCGCTTGCCTCGGCGAATTCTACAGTCCCACCACGACGCCCGCCGCCAGGCGCAGTACGCTTCGCGGCCTTCCCAGCGCGACGACCCTTTAACTTCTCAGCGCGTCTACGATCTTCGTCGACACGCACGGTCAGATAGCGAAGAACGCGATCGTTTACTCGCATACGACGCTCGAGTTCCGCGATCTCGTGACCAGAACCCTCGATCTCCATCAGCACAAAGGTTCCTTCTTTTTTGTGAAGGATCTCGTAGGCGAGCTGTCGCTTACCCATCGTCTCAGCCTTTGTCACTGAACCACCCTGGTCGAGGACAACTTGTTTGAAGTTGTCAGTCAGTTTCGCAACCTCGTCATCGACCGTGGGGTCAACAATGAAGACCACTTCGTATTGTCTTTTAGTTTCCAATTCAACCTCCAGCTAGAACATTGCCGATTTTCAACTCGGCAATCAATTAAACTCGCTCATCGCCTTTACGACGCCATCGCGCAGAATCGTTCTTATCGCAACTGCGCTCATGTCAATCACTTCTTCCACTAACGCTCGTTCGTTCTTCGGGAACGAAGCCAGTACAAATTTCCTTGAGTCGGCGAGCGGGTGATCCGGTTGAATGCCGATTCGCAGTCTGACAAATTCAGTCGAGCCAATAGCGCCGATAATCGACTTCAGACCGTTGTGACCACCGGCAGTGCCTCTTTCGCGAATTCGAATCTTTCCCAGGGGTAACGCTAGGTCGTCACTGATAACGATCAACTGATTTCCCTTCGCGTCTGCCGCATGCTTAGCTTGCAAACATGAAACAGTTTGTCCGCTAAGATTCATGTAGGTCTGCGGCTTAACGAGCTTCACTGGAACCCCTTCGATTTCAGCGCGCGCAACGAGAGCACTACATTCGCGACGTCCAACACTGACGCCTGCCTCACTCGCCAACTTGTCAATCAACATGAAACCCAGGTTGTGACGCGACCACTCATATTCGCTGCCCGGATTTCCTAATCCAATAATTAGACGCATCTGTCATTGCTAATTGCCAATTGCCAGTTGCCGATTTATTCCAATTGGCAATCGGCAATCGAAAATCGGCAATGTCTTTACTCGCCGCCTTCTTCCTCGTCTTCCTTCTTGCCCTTACCGATGACTTCAGGCTCGGCAGGTTCCTCACCTTCAACAGCCACCACCGGAGCAACCTCTTCCTTCACGATACCAACGGTAGCGATCACGGAATCAGGATCTTCAAGGATCTCAATTCCTTCACCAACCTTCAGGTCGGAGACGTGCAGTACATCGTGAACATCAAGATGGGAAACGTCGACGTTAATCGAATCCGGAATTAATCGTGGCTCGCAGCGGATTTCAATCTCGCGAACAACCTGTTCGAGAACTCCCTGTTTTTCTTTTACGCCGTACGGTTCACCTTCCAGATGAAGTGGAACAGTCACTTCGATCTTTTGTCCCTTTACGAGTCGAGTCAGGTCAGCGTGTATGAGTCTTCCGCGAACAGGATCAACCTGGCGCTCGTGAAACATGACTTCGCTCGCGCCGAACCCTTCAACATCGATCGTAAAGATTGTGTTGCGACCCGACTCTGAACGCAGGATTGCAGCCAGCTCCCTTAACGGGGCAACGGCCGCGAGGGTTTCTCCACCGCCCCCATAAACGGTAATCGGAACCATTCCCTCACGTCGCACGCGTCGGGCGTCGTTCTTACCACGTCCATTCCGTTGTTTAGCCTGGATCTTAAACTCTTTCTTGTCCGCCATGATTTCTCCTCACAAACTTTCAGCGAGCTACGCATTTCAGATTTAAGATTTCAGATCTCAGATTGAACCGACTCTAAGGAGTTCTTTAATCTGAGATCTGAAGTCTTAAATCTGAAACGCGAAGCCCGCTGATGGTCTTCCTTTAAGCCATCAGTGTTTGCCCTTCATACGAAGAGCGAGGAAACCGAAGTCTCCTCATGGATCGACTTGATCGCTTTCGCCAGAAGTGGCGCGATACTAAGTACTTTTATCTTATCAAGTTCGCACGCGTGATCGCGTAGCGGAATCGTATTCGTAACGATTACTTTTTCAATATCCGACTGAGCCAGTTGCTCAACAGCTCTGCCGGAAAACACCGGGTGCGTGAAGCAGGCATGAATTCTTTCGGCACCTGCATCCTTTAACGCTCGAGCCACCTTTGTCAACGAACCGCCAGTGTCGCACATATCATCGACTATCAGGCAATTCCTTCCGCGCACATCACCAACGACATTCATAACTTCGGCGACGTTGGCTTTCTCGCGGCGCTTATCGCAAAGAGCAAGTTCCGCGTCCAGTCGCTTGGCGTAAGCACGAGCTCGTTCTGCTCCACCCGTGTCCGGAGCAACCACTGTCAGATTCGGCAGTGGGTGTTCCTGATAGTAACCGATGAACACTGGGGCCGCATAAAGGTGGTCCACAGGAATATCAAAGAACCCTTGAATCTGCGCAGCATGTAGATCGATCGTCAACAAGCGATCGGCGCCCGCCACAGTAATCAAGTTCGCGACCAGCTTCGCCGAGATTGGAACTCTCGGCCGATCTTTCTTATCAGACCGTCCGTAACCGTAATACGGAAGAACAGCTGTGATTCGCTCGGCCGACGATCGACGAAACGCGTCGAGCATCACCAGCAACTCCATCACGTGCGCATCCGTCGGTGGAGAGGTTGGCTGAACCAAGAATACGTCGCCGCCACGAACGTTCTCGTCTATCTGAAAGTTGAACTCACCGTCAGAAAAACGTTCGGGAAACGATTTCCCCATGTCACAACTGAGTTGGCGACAAATCTCTTCCGCCAACTTAGGATTCGCATTTCCGGAAAAGACCTTGATGCCGCCTGTGGTGCCCATAGTTTCAGAGGGTTCGATATGCTTCAGCTTGTCGACGCTTTAAGAAAACGCTTTTACGAATGACGACAAGCTAAAGCATATCGGACATTCATCAAATTTGGCTGGGGCGGGTGGATTCGAACCAACGAATGCCGGTTCCAAAGACCGGTGCCTTACCACTTGGCTACGCCCCAGTATCTGTTTGGAAGTTAAGAGAGCGTAAGTATCGGGAACCCTATGGAATTTAATGCCTCACAATACTCTGCACGTGAAATTGTATTGCACGAAAATACCTGCCATCCAGTCTCACGCCTTAAGACCTTCAAAGCGCGTTCACGTTCGGATTCTTTTTCAAAGGTTCCAAACACGCTCGAGCCGCTTCCAGCCATTAAACCGCCTTGCGCACCTGCTTCAAGCAGCGCCAATTTCGCCCGCTTAATTTCAGGTTCTATCTCAAAGATCACGCCTTCAAAATCATTGTACAGAGCCCTTTGATCGTGATCGCCAAAAGGAGGGTCTGCGAAGGAACTTGAAAGAATAGAGACCGATCCTTGAGTTGTCAAGGATGGAGCCTTTAGCGCTGTGTACGCAATTGAGGTCGAAACTTTCGCGTTGGGGGTGACGATGATTAGATAAGACTTTGGTTCGTCGGGCAACATCGTGATAACTGTCCCAGTTCCTTTTGCGCGACCGGACCCACCCCAAAAAAAGAAAGGAACGTCAGAACCAAGCTGGCTGGCCAGGTCCTGAAGCCGCCCATGATCTAATCCAGCTCGCCAAAGTTGATTCAACGCAAGCAAAGTCACTGCGGCATTGGACGAGGCCCCTCCCAGTCCGCCCTGTGCGGGAATGTGTTTGGTTAGTTGGACCGATACGCCGCTTGCCTCAGGCACTAGTCTCCTCAACGCTAAAGCCGCTCGGAGTATAAGGTTTGAGCTGTCCGTTGGAATACCAGGCGTATCGCAATTCAAAACAATCTCTTGATCGTCTCGAGGAGTAAACGTTAATTCGTCGTGAAGCGAAACAGTCTGGAGATTTGAGTCGATCTCGTGAAAACCGTCCGGGCGTTTTCCGAGGACTCGCAGAGTGCGATTGATCTTTGCAAAGGAAGGAAGCTTTAAAGTCGATTCGTTCAACCTGCGGTACCAACTGAGGGTGGCCACCGCTATTGAAGAATCCAGCGGTGCTCTATCGAGTAATAAACGTCTGAGTTAGAAAGACTGAGCCATCTGCCGCTACAAAACTGCCAACCGCCATCGCCTTGAATCCAGCGTAAAGAATGTTGGCGCGATGACTCGGAGAAAGCATCCATCGTTCAAACGGCAAAGGATCCAGGATCGTCGTAGCCGAAATTATATGCGATGTTTTCTCCAATCACAGTGTACCGGGTAATTCCGACGGCGCGTGCGCGATCTCTTAACCTCTCCCCATGTGGTGTCTCGTGGGAGAAGTATCCGAGACGAGCCATGTTCTCGGAATTAGTTCTCGCCATGCGACACAAATCCGGATCCCAAACGAGCGGGGGGAAGCCACTCTTGGCGCGTTCTGCATTCGTTTGTTCGAACGCCTTTTTCTCAATTGGGTTCGCGTCCTCAAAACTCGGCGACCGTGGAGGTAACGCTATTGATGCCTCCGTCGTAACTGAAGCGACACGTCGCGGTCGAGTGATTGCGGGTGTTGTCGTGATGAGCTTCGCAACAGGACGAGTTTCCAGACCCTGCCCCCTCGCGACGCCACACAGGATGAAGCATCCGAGAGCGATTATGAAGCCTGGAGGGTGCGACACAGAGTAAACTCGACGTAGCAAGCGGTCGGAACGAGAAACCATTTAGGCTAAGTCTTGTTTTGCAGAAAGCGTCAAGCCTTGAGGAGGGCTGTTATTGGCGAGCCATGTCGGGGCCGACAGGCAGAAACGAGCAGATTCAGGTTAACAGAAGTGTCGAAACTGAATCAACAGGTTTGGCCGAATCAGAAACCAGAGATTCATGAGGCAGTTTCGCTGGGATCCGCGAAGCGTTTCAGAGTGCGCTTCCAGGATGACTTGGTCGGATAAGCATAGAAGAGAACCACAAGAG
This sequence comes from Pyrinomonadaceae bacterium, assembly GCA_035257465.1. Lineage (GTDB taxonomy): Bacteria > Acidobacteriota > Blastocatellia > Pyrinomonadales > Pyrinomonadaceae > PSRF01. Next base: position 12,101 of record DATEXA010000310.1, read on the forward strand.
CAATTGCCGCCGCCCAGTAGGTGTAAAGATCATTGCCCGTAACCAACGTTGCGATAAATCCAATTAGCACTATTCCAGCCCCTAATATGGCAAGCTGTAATGTCGTCTTCTCAAGCGTTTGCAACAATCCTGAAGCGCCCTGTAACGATCCGATGTCCTGCAACCTCATAGTTGAGAACTTAGTGCGCCGCCAGGCAATGGAACCCAGACCCAGAATCAGCACAATGATCCTCACGCCCATGTCCAAAGTCTGATTGGACTGTTGACGAAGATAGCGCTTAGTTAGGAAGGCCACCGCCGCGAGCAGAATTGTGGCGATTACCAGACCCGCGACCGTCGTCACCGCTGAACGGTGCCGTCGGTTCAGTTCAGATTGAATATCTGCCGAAGAGTCCACAGTCTCACCATTGATCTTGTTGAAAGTTGGCGACAAACATACCAGCGTTGCAGAGAAAGAGAAACGTCCAAAGTAGAAAGGCCCGAAGAACATTCTCCGGGCCTATGCTTTGTTCTTGTATTCAGCAATTATGGCTTTATGACCGCCGGCGTTGGGGATGGTGTTGACGTCGGAGCAACGGAATTACTGTTCGTATTCGGCGACTTCGGAGGTAGCTGAGGTCTCGGGGTTCCGCGTTGAGTCGGGGCATCAGGAGTCAGTCTCTCCGGCAATTGGCCGTTGTATTTAATCGCTTCGTCGATCAAATCAGTTCCTTCTTTACCATCCTTACTGATCAATACTCCATCTTTGTCTGTCGTGACGTCGGCTCTTCCCGAAACCTGCTGCATTAGATTTCCCACAAAACCAACCTGCGTACGCTTGGCGCACGGGTTAGGAACCCCCTTCTCCGGAACCGGTGCGCCGATAATGTTGAGTTGTTCGCGGGCTTTGTCCTGGTACTCGCTATCCGGATAACCCTGCACCAATTGTTGATAGTACTTTGCCGCTTCATCAGGCTCTTCCTCGGCCTGGTAAGTAAACGCCAGGCGATAAAGCACCTCATCGTTGTATGAGAAGCAAGGATACTTGTCGACGATCTCTTTCAGTCTGGATTGTTCTCCTTTCAATCCGCCTTTCTGCTGAGAGAATCTATCCCCGTAGAACCTCGCGATGGTCAGATTGTGCATAGCGAGATTCTCCTGAACTTCGTGCAGTCTGTCTTCTACAGTGGGCCGCAAGGAGGTTTTCGGGTACTGCTGCAACAACGCTTTCAGCCTCTGCTCAGCTTTTCGAGCATGCGAAATGTCTCGGTCCGACAAACCCATCTGGCGCATTTCTGCTTCTGCAACCTTCAGCATCGCATCGTCTGCCAGCGGATCAGTTGGGAAGAAGGTAAGCCAGTCCTGATATGCCTGTGCTGCCTGGATTAGAGCACTCGTGGTTCCTTCGAGAAAAAACGAATCGGCGATGGCAAGTTTCGCGAGTGGTAGAAACGGAGAATCAGGATACGTGTTGATGATTGTAGAAAACAGAAGTCGCCCGGTATCGTTGTGACCTTTTCTTACTTCCTTCGCACCCTCTTCAAATAGCACTCGATCACGACCCGCAACCGCAGCTCCCGTAAGTTCTGCATACTTGTCGTCACCTCCTCCGCCGAGCAGACCAAACAGTTTTCCCTTTTTCTTTTTCTTGGAAGCACTTGATTCCGATGCTGCTGCGGCAGTGCCACGGGCACTCGCCGTCTGTTGAAGGGCCTGCTCTACGCGCGGACCCAGTTCTGCAACAGAGCTTTCCAGGCGATCAATCGCTGTCGAATCAAATTTCTCGGCTTTGTCGTTCTTTGTCCGGAGGTCACTGACTTCGGAGGTCAATGAGGAGGCCTCCTTTTCAAGCCCCTTGAGCCGCACCACCGGATCATCGGGGTTCACCTTTGCTGTCTTGTCGTTACTTTTAGCTGCTGGTGCCATCGAAGAAATAGCGTTGTTAAGCGACCGCCGCATACTCTCAAGCTTGGAAGTCAGAACGTCTAACCGCTGGGCAACCGAAAGCTCCGACACACCGCTTGATTGTTGAGCAAGTGCGACCGCCGTCACCCCTGAAACCAGGAGACAAACAGCCAACAGACTAATAAACCGCGACTTCATAAGGTAAACCTCCGCAAAAACATGTTTTGGCGAGAAAAGGACTACTGCTATCGGATTCAATTTTCCCTCACCCGGTTCGCCTGACCAGAGCAAATATAACGCTTAAACCCACTGAACCGTGGCTTCACGGAGATCCTCAACTGCCGCTTTTGGGTCAGTCGTTCCGAATATTGCCGAGCCAGCCACTATGATCTCGGCGCCGGCCCTCACCACTGTCTCAATATTTGAACGATCAATTCCGCCATCAATCTCGATACGAACATCGAGCTGCTTTTCAGTAATCAACTGCCTGAGCCGTCGGACTTTCGAAACCGATTCTTGAATGAACTTCTGTCCACCGAACCCAGGATTCACCGACATCACCAACACGTAATCAACAAACTGCAGGGCTTCTTCAACGGCTCCAACCGGCGTCGCCGGATTCAGTACCACCCCAGCTTGTGCGCCGGCAGACTTGATCGACATGAGCGTCCGGTGCAGGTTTGCATCTGCTTCGACGTGGACCGAGACCATCTTTGCACCAGCACTCACAAACTGTGATGCATACTGCCCTGGATCGCTAATCATCAAATGTGCATCGATAGGTAATTTTGTGGCTTTGGCGATCGACTTCACGACCGGTAAACCAATCGTGATGTTTGGAACGAAATGTCCGTCCATCACATCTACGTGCAGAATGCCGGCGCCACCCTGTTCGACCGCTTCAATTTCTTCAGCGAGGCGGGAAAAGTCTGCAGACAAAATCGAAGGCGCGATCTCTATATTTCTCTTGAGTTGCATTCGAGCTTAGTTCAAACAGTCGCTAGCTTAGTTGTCTGTTTGAATTCGAAGACGGTGGCGTTGGCTTTGGCACAACACGTCGGTTCTCAATCGGTGTCGGGTTTGGTCTCGGGGTTGGGCTTTCGCTGCGGTTGACGTTTGCCCGGGGAGTGACATTCGCATTTTCGGTCGCCGCATTTTCGTTAACACGATTCACATTTGGCGTTCGATTAGCGTTGGCCGGCCTATTAGCGTTGCTGTTACCGTTATTGTTTGCGTTCTCGTTGTCGTTCTTGTTTCTGGGTTTCTTTGGTTTGTTCTCATTCGCATTGGCTGAAGTATTTGCATTCGGAGTCTCGCTCTCAGCCGGTTTTACAGTTTCCGGAAGTTCGCCTTCCTTCATTACTCGGCTGATGTCCATTGCCACTGTCTGCCCAGCCTTTACAACCTCTCCCGACCTCGGTAACTGAAACAGCACAGTGTCAGGATTTGCCTTACTGGGCCGAATAGCGCGCACTCGGAAATTCAGATCCGCGGCAGCCAGGATCCTCTCGGCCTCAAATCGATCCTTCCCAATCACGTCCGGAACCTTGACCTCAGGACTTCGAAGCGAGAGGTAGACAGTCGTAGCCACTCCGAAGAGAAAGGCTATTGCAATCACGACGACAATCGTGATTCTTCTAAAAATTGAGACCAAATTGGCAGCGAAACTCAATGAAGTTAACGTCTCATCCTTCGAAACTACAACAAGGTCAAGACCAAGTTGCGCAGTCTAGCACCCGCTACTAACAGGTCGCAAGCGAGTGTTTCTGGCGTGATCTCAGACCTCAATTTCAAATCCACTGGCCTTAGCATTTCAGCAGCGCTGTCACAAAGAACCCATCTGTCCTTTGATGCTGTGGCCAGGTTCGCAAAGCGCCACCTTCCGTCATTAAGCCCGACCTGGATTTCAAGGGCACCTGCCGAAAGTGGTTATTGCCCCGAAGAAACTTCGCTACTACATCCTCGTTCTCTTCTCTTTCCACCGAGCAGGTCGAGTAAATCAATCTGCCACCTTGCTTAACTACTTTCGAAGCATTTGAAAGAATCTCGAGTTGCTGCGTCGCCAATCTGTGAATGTCCTCCGGAGCAATCCGCCATCGGATTTCTGGATTACGCGCCAAGGTCCCTGTGCCGGAACATGGCGCATCGACCAGGATCCGATCGAACGACTCTGCCCGAAAAGGAAGAGGTTGCGAAGCGTCTACAACTGTTAGCGACACTTGTTTCAGGTCTTGAACTGCAATGGTTTTTGAGACTATCGCCAAACGTCGTTCTGACAAATCACTGGCAACCAACCGTACGTTAGGGACACGATCTGCAATTAGTGAGGTCTTTCCGCCGGGTGCTGCGCATAGATCCAAAATGTAGTCACCATCTTGAGCCCCCACGCTCTCCGCAACCAATTGTGAAGCCTCGTCCTGGAAATATATCTCGCCTTTGTCCGCAAGGGCTCGCAACACGGGATTCACATTTGACGCACGCCACGCAGACGACACGAGTTCAGACGCCTGCAGTTTTATACCAGCGGCTTCGAGACGGTTGATCACCTCGTTTTCGTTGGCCCGTGTCTGCACAACACGAAAGGTTGCCGGAGGCGTTTGGTTATTTGACCGAACAAACGCTTTCGTTTCCTCGATACCAAAAGAGTCGATCCAGCGTTCTATCAACCAACGGGGATGTGAAGACTCAACGGTAAGACGCTCAAGTGAATCCGAGATGTTAGCAGTTGGTTCGTACTCAGGTTCGCGAGTGGCTCTTCGAAGTACTGCATTTACAAATGCTCGCGCTGAACTTAGTCGAGCAGCTTGAACAAGCTTCACTGACTCATCGACGGCAGCCGAGGCCGGTACGCGTGTCAGGAAACGAAGCTGATAAAGACCGATTCGCAAAGCGATGAGAACAGATCGATCAAGGCTGGTAATCTTACGGTTCGCATAGTGTTCAATGATCCTGTCGAGCTTGAGTTGCCAGCGCAGAACTCCCAATACAAGTTCGTGGCACAACGCACGGTCTGATGCCTGGAGCTTTGCCTCCTCAGTTGCCAACAAGACCGACGAGAAAGCTCCGTCTTCAACTCTACGAAGAATCTCAAACGCCGACCAACGTGCTGCTGACACCTTATTACTGGCCAAAACGATCGCCAACCTTCAAATGCGTACCATTGAGGAAGTCACGCGTGACCATCCTTCGCTTCGCTTCTGGCTGCACCTCGACCAAACGCAAAGCTGAGGCGTCGCCACACGCCACGACTAAACTATCTCCGCGCGATTCGATAACTTCTCCAGGCAAGCCGGTTTGTTCCGACGTAATAACTTCCGCTCGCCAGATCGTAAAGCCCTTCGAGTTGAGACTCGTGTAAGCGTTCGGCCAGGATTGGAAGCCTCGGACTCGTTGCTCAATGCTTTTCGCATTCATCGTCCAGTCAATCAGTCCGTCTTCCTTTTTTAGAATCGGCGCAAATGTCGCGGCCGCGTGATCCTGCACAAGCGGTGTTAGAGTATTCAACCTCGCCAGCGTTTCACCCAATAAGTCTGCTCCAGTCTCAGCGAGACGAGCCATCAACTCCGGAGCAGTTTCGTGTTGACCTATCATAGTTTTTGTTTGCAGGAGAATTGGGCCTGTGTCCAAAGTTGGTTCGATGAACATTGTCGTCACACCAGTTTCGGTCTCCCCATTGACGATGGCCCAGTTCACCGGCGACGCGCCACGATATCGTGGCAAGAGCGAAAAATGTACATTGAGGCAACCGTTGCGTGGCGCCTTAAGGAACTCAGCGGGCAAAATGCGTCCGTAAGCTACAACGACAGCAACGTCCGATTCGTGTGATGAAAACAGTGACTTGGTTTCTTCGCTCCTAAGTCGGGTTGGTTGATAGATAGTGAGGCCTTTGGCTAGAGCAAACTCTTTGACCGGCGAGAATGACACCTTGTTTCCGCGACCAGACGGTCGATCCGGCTGTGTCCAGACAGCAACGACTTCGTGCCCATCTTCGACGCAACGACGAAGCGTTGGCACCGCCGCCGCGGGAGTTCCCATGAAGACTATGCGCATTTGAAGTCGACGCTCCGCGGTTCCATTCACGAGGAAGCATTTCGCAGCTTGAACCGCGACCAAAGTTTCATCCTGAAAGGATGTAATTGAATAGCCGGCCTAGAACAGACAAGCTTCTCAGAAAAAAGAAAACGCCGGACTTGCCACAAAGAGAAGAAAGGGTGACAGAAGCAAAGACCCCTGTCACCCTGACGTATTTGAAGTGAGAGGAACGGTTCACTTCACACAGCCGTTCCTGCCTCAGCTCGCTTGCTTGTTGTCGCACCCATCTTTTCCGCCGACACCTTGGCCTGTAAGAACAACAGCAGATAATCATGTCCGCCGGCTTTGGAATCCGTGCCCGACATATTGAAGCCCCCGAATGGATGGACGCCCACCAACGCACCTGTGCATTTGCGATTCAGGTACAGGTTACCAACGTGAAACTCTCTTCGAGCACGCTCAAGCTTATCTTCGTCTGCACTGTACACAGCGCCTGTCAAACCAAACTGCGTGTCGTTTGCAATCTTCAAAGCATCGTCGTAGTCGTTCGCTTTGATGACGGCGAGCACAGGACCAAAAATCTCCTCTTGCTCAATAGTCGCACCAGGCTTCACGTCAGCAATAACAGTTGGTTCAATGAAGAACCCTTGTTCACCATCTGAACCACCGCCAATCAAGACTCTGCCACCTTCGTTCTTTCCTTTTTCGACGTAACCATTGATCGACTTGAACGCCTTCTCATTGATAACCGCGCTCATGTTCGTAGTCGCTTCGGTCGGATCTGCAAGGTTAATCTTCCCCGTCCGCTCGACAATCTTATCGAGCATTTCGTCGTAAACCTTCGCATCGATGATGGCGCGCGAACACGCTGAACACTTTTGACCCTGAAATCCAAACGCCGCTTGCACGATACCTGTGGCCGCGTCATCGAGGTTGGCGTCATCAGCAACGATGATCGCGTCCTTACCACCCATCTCCGCAACGACGCGTTTGATCCATATCTGACCTTCGTTGACCTTTGCCGCACGCTCGTTGACCCTGAGTCCAACTTCCTTCGAACCAGTGAACGCAACGAAACGCGTCTTTGGATGATCGACAACGACGTCTCCGACCTCGGCACCCGAGCCAGTCATGAAATTCACAACGCCCGGAGGCAGTCCCGCCTCTTCGAGAATTTCGAAGAACTTGAAAGCAATCGTTGGCGCGTCCGATGAAGGCTTCAGCACAACTGTGTTACCCGTTACCACGGCAGCGACTGTCATTCCTGCCATGATTGCCAGCGGAAAATTCCATGGAGGAATCACCGCACCCACTCCGAGCGGAACATAATCGAGTTGATTCTCCTCGCCTGGAATTTGAACCAAAGGGTGGTCTCCCGAGTAGCGCAACATCTCGCGTCCATAGAACTCGCAGAAGTCGATGGCTTCAGCCGTGTCGCCGTCCGCTTCAGACCAGGTCTTGGCAACTTCGTAAATCATCCATGCAGACAACTCGTGCTTTCGCTCGCGCATGATGTCAGCAACGCGAAAGAGTAAGTCAGCGCGGTCCTGAGTTGGCGTGTTTCGCCACGACTTGAATGTTTCGTATGCGGTATCGACAGCGCGTGTGGCAAGTTCTTTCGTGGCTTTGCTGAAGCGGCCAACCACTTGTGTTCGGTTGGCAGGATTAATGCTGTCGAGCTTGCCTTCGGTGTTGATTCGTTCGCCGCCAATCACCAATGGATACTCACTACCTAACTGGCCCTTGACTATTTCGATAGCAGAACGCATCGCCTGTGCGTTCTCTTCCTTAGTGAAGTCAGTAAGTGGTTCATTACGAAATTCGGGTCGCATATTTAGCTCCAAAAGTATTTTTGAAAGATAGTATCGTGAGGAATGTGCGTGAGCAAATGGCAGCACTAAGACTTAGACTGGAAGTCTGTCATCAACACACTGTCGGGAAGGGCCAAGGCAGCGCGCCCCCGCAGGCATCATGACACTTAGAACCAAAGTGCGAAGTCAGAATCCAATCAGAGATCATAAAATCTGCGGGGGCGCGCTGCGCTTGCCCCCTTCTTCCCGACCTCGTGTAATTGAGCCGATTCAAATAGAAACGCGGCGAACATTCTCTGTTCAGCCGCGCACAAAGCTATCCCTTTTCTAATCTCTTCAATCCCACTTGCCCGCTTTCTGCAGTTTCTTAATCTTGCGCTTGACGAGCTCACGCTTTATCGAACTCATCTTGTCGAGAAACACGATGCCGTCGCAGTGATCTGTTTCATGCAACATGCAACGGGCTGTTAGTTCCATTCCATCGACCTCAAACCAGTTTCCCTTCACGTCCTGTGCGCGCACAATCGCGCGGAGGCTCCGCTCGACGGGAGTGAAGATACCTGGGAATGACAAACATCCCTCCTCACCATTCTGATTACCCTCAACACGCAGGACCTCAGGATTAATCAGAGCGATGCGTTGTGAAGGATCCTTGCCACCCGAACAGTCCATCACAAACAACCGTTGCGGCACTCCGACCTGCACCGCAGCTAGTCCAACGCCCGGTGCTTCATACATCGTCTCAAACATATTGCTGACCAGCTTCTCAAGATTGCCGTCGAACTCAGTCACAGGATCTGCGGGAGCATCGAGTACTGCAGCCGGCCACTTTACGATTTCCATTAACGCCATGATTTGATCCGGGCTCTGTCCGACGAACTTTAGTTTGTCTAAACGTTACCTTCTCAACACCATCCTTTACTAGCTTTCGACAAACTGAAGTTCGTCGGACTTCCTCTTCGACGTCGATTTTACGACTTCTGATGCTTGCTTCCTAATAACCCCTCAACTGCTCAAGATAGCCTTCATAGTTTCGTTTCATCTCGCCCAGGCTGTCGCCACCAAACTTCTCGCGCATTGCGCCAGCCAACACCAGCGCAACCATCGATTCACCAATCACTCCGGCCGCGGGAACCGCCGTTGTATCTGTTCGTTCAAAACCCGCTGACGCGCCCTCCTTCGTGTCGATATCAACTGAGCGAAGCGCTCGGCGCAATGTTGACAAGGGTTTTAGATGACCACGAACTCGAATTTCCTCGCCGTTGCTTATTCCGCCTTCGAGACCGCCGGCACGATTTGTTTCGCGAATGAACTCTCTGGTCTCCGAGTTGTACGCGATCTCGTCGTGAACTTCAGAGCCTGGGAGACTACTGATCTCAGCGCCTGCGCCGATAGCTACAGCCTTGACAGCCGGGATAGACATTACCGCTTGAGCAAGTTGGCCATCGAGTTTTGAGTCCCAGGATGTGTGCGAGCCCAAGCCAGGAGTTATGCCACGCGCCACAACTTCGAAAACGCCGCCCAGTGTGTCGCCTTTTGTTCTTATCTCATCGATGAGCGCGATCATTCGCTGCTCAGCTTCTTTGTCAGCACAATGCAGAGGACCGTCATCGGGAATTGCGGCAATCTGGTTCCAGGTTAGTTCGAGAGGTTGGTCGGGAATGCCGCCGAGTTGAATAACGTGGCTTTTAATTTCAACGCCGAAGGCAGCGAGTAATTGCTTTGCGAGCGCGCCACACGCTACACGTGCGGTTGTTTCGCGTGCGGAGGCGCGTTCGAGAATATTTCTGAGGTCGCGAACGTCGTATTTCAAACCGCCGGGGAGATCAGCGTGACCGGGACGTGGACGTTTCAGGGCGCGCGACTTCTCGGGAGCGATGTCACGTGGTTCGGAAGACATGACGTCGATCCAGTTAGACCAATCTTTGTTTTCAATGAGGAGCGTGATTGGGGATCCGAGTGTAAGCCCATGCCGGACGCCATTGAGGATCTCGGCGTGGTCCTTCTCGATCTTCATGCGACCACCGCGTCCGTAACCAAGTTGTCGGCGTCGAAGTTCGCGATTAATAGACTCGTGGTCAACCGGCAAACCGGCAGGCAGTCCTTCAACAATAGCGACTAACGCTCGCCCGTGTGATTCTCCGGCTGTTGTGAATCTCAACATCTGTTTTCTTCATGCTTCCTCTGTGCTACCTCTGTGTTCTCTGTGTCTCCGTGGTAAAGCAGATCACCACAGAGACACAGAGAGCACAGAGGTAGCACAGAGAAAAACCAAACCTACTCGAAGCCTAAAACTTTCCGACGAATACCATTCTTTAACACCACTTCATTGAAATTCATGAGAAGGCCCCAACGTACTTGCTTCAATCGCATATAAGTCAACAACTGTGCTTAATGAATTGGGCTCAATGCAATTACGGATTTGACTTCGACTATTACTGTGTCAGCAACCAGTAAGTCCAACTCGTAGCCTTTCTTCAGTCGTAGACCTTTATATTCCAGTGGTAATGGGACATTTGAATCTAAAGGGAACGCCGAGTATCTCCAATTCCCTTGCCAGACAGCGATGGTACGCAGATTCTAGCAATCCTGGGCCAAGAGTACGGGGTACTTCTATGGCCGCTCCAATGATCACTCGAGTGAGGTCATTAACATGGGTAGGCATGTTAGTTACTCCTTTTTGTTTTTCTTCTCTGCGCCTCCTCTGCGTTCTCTGCGTCTCTGCGGTAAGAATAAGAATACTTGTTACTGAATCACTATTTTTACCGCAGAGACGGAGAACGCAGAGGTTGCGCAGAGGAATACCATATTAACCCGACAACAAGTCTGCCGAGAAAATATTTCCGCGACCAAGGATTCCATTCGGATCAAACGCGCGTTTCAGGAGTGCCATCTCTCGCAGTTGCTGCTCCGAATAAAACAACTTCAAATACTCCCGCTTCAACTTTCCCACACCATGCTCAGCCGATAACGTCCCGCCCACAGACGCTGCATGCTTCAAAAACTTCACATACAACGCCCGAGCCTGCACACCTTCCTCATCATTACGAGGCAGGATGTTGACATGAACATGGTTGTCGCCGATGTGACCAAAGATGGTGTACCGCAATCCACTTTCTCTTAGCGTCTCCTGATACAACTGAAACATTCCCGGAAAAGCTTCATCAGGAACGGCCATGTCAGTCGACACTTTCCGCTGCTCGTACCTTGCAAACCACTCATTCATGAG
>DATEXA010000311.1:0-4331 GCA_035257465.1 Pyrinomonadaceae bacterium
ATCCAGGTAGAGGTTAGAGAAACCGACGCTCTGCCCCCTTCCCGACAGTATGTTGTTGACTGTCAGAGTTACCGCTCTATCCCCTTCCCGAGTTCTTGAAGTTTTGAGTATCAGAGAGAACAGAATGTTTGGGTGCTGCCACGCACTCAAAGAGTTTTGCAGGACCCGTAATGGCCTAAGGATACCAGACAGGTTTATCACGCGCGCCGGCAACTGCCATTGAATCGCGCACCTTCTTCGACGATCAGCGCAGGCGCTGCGACTTTACCCTTCACATTCGCGGTCCGGCCCAGCACCAATTCCTTGCTGGCATGAATATCACCTTCGACGGTTCCGTTGATCTTTGCCACAGCAACCTTGATGACCGCTTTCGTTACTTCAGCGCCGGTGCTGACTATTAATGTACCGTCCGGAGATGTGACGTTACCTGAGAAGTGACCGTCGATCCTTAGCATGGACTTAAAGCAGACCTCGCCACTGAAATTTACGACGTCGCCGACAAAACCAAGCCAGTTATCTTTATTGATGTTTGTGCGTGGGCGTTCGCCACTGCTCACAACTGCCTGAGTACTCACGGGCGCCAACCTCTTCAGTTTAAAAGTTTGGGAAGGTGGAACATCGCAGCAGCTGTCGCCGCGGCTCCGATTGTCATGTCAGGGAAAAAGAAGAAACGATTGCTGGCTCACTATACCATCGCAGCAAACGAGCGGAATGTTACGATTAGATTGTGGTTCAGAGTCATTGAAGAATTAGATATTATCCGGCGATTACTCAGATTCACCGTAGGGTAGGTTAGTCCTTTTTTAGAAAAGAAAATCTGTGTAGTCTGCGCAATCTGCGGATGATCGTATTTGCAAAATTAGAAGGAGGTTGTCCGTTCATGTCCGTCGTAAAACGACTCTTTGTCCTGGCTTCATGTTTAGTTTTCTTCACTGTCACGGTTACTGCGGTTGAGATTGAAAGCCGCTTCGCCAAGTTTGGAAATGTAAAGATCCACTACCAGAATCGAGGCAAAGGCGATCAAGCACTGGTGTTCGTTCACGGTTGGACGAGCAACTCTGATTTCTGGCGTTCGCAGCTGAACGATTTTGGCTCGCTTCACCTAATCGCGGTTGACCTGGTTGGTCATGGGAAGAGCGACAAACCACAGGTCGCGTATACGATGGAATACTTCGCCCGTTCAATCGAAGCTGTGTTGATCGATGCGAAAGTAAAACGCGCCGTTCTCGTCGGTCACAGCATGGGCACGCCGGTAGTCCGGCAGTTTTATCGACTCTTCCCTGAGCAGACTGCCGGCCTCGTGATTGTTGACGGTGCGTTGCGGATGATGTTTCCGAAAGAGCAAGTGGATCAGTTCATCGCGCCCATGAAAGCAGACTATAAGACTGCTGCACCCGGAGTTGTCGACGGAATGGTGGCACCGATAAAGGATGAAAAGCTGAAGGAAGAGATCAAAACCGCGATGTTGTCGACGCCTGATTATGTAGCTCTTAGCGCGATGGAGGGCATGTTTGATCCCTCGGTTTACAAGACTGACACGATCAAGGTGCCGGTTCTGGCTGTACTGGCAAAGTCACCATTGTGGCCGCCGGACACGGAGACTTTTCTTCGTTCGCTAGCGCCTAATCTGCAGTACGTCGAATGGGATGGAGTAAGTCACTTCCTAATGATGGAAAAGCCGGCGGAGTTTGATCAGACTGTCGAAGGGTTCCTGGCGAAGAATAAACTCCTGGGCAAGTAAACCCACATGTAAGCCGTGGAACAGTTTTCAGGTCAGGAAGGGGACTCTGTCCCAGCTAGATCACCTTTCATGTTTCCTTCCGAGGTAAAAGTAAAAGCGTCAGCGGGAACAGGGTCCCCTTCCTGACCTGAAAATTTGGTTAGTTGTCTCTTCATAGGAGTGGTCATCACCCAGTCAAATGCGCATACGCAACAATCTAAATCCCGGCGACCTAGGGTACATAATCCAGCTTCACGGCACCTTGTATGCGCAGGAGTACGCCCTCGATCACACCTTTGAAGGCTACGTCGCTGCGGGAATGGGTGAGTTCGCAAAGTCATTCGAAGCGCGAAAAGATTTTGTTGCGATCGCCGAGGACGACGATCAGATTGCGGGTCCATCTTCATCATGGGCCTGCCCGATCAAACTGCGCAGTTGCGTTGGTTTCTCCTGCACCCCAAGGCGCGTGGGCAGGGACTTGGGAAAAAACTTTTGGATGCCGCCATCAACTTTTGCCGCGATCGAGGATTCAAGTCAGTATGTCTCTGGACAATTAGCGAACTAACGACAGCTGCCCATCTCTACCGCCAGGCTGGTTTCACACTCACTGAAGCGAACACTCGTGAAATTTGGGGTGGACCAAGGACGGAGCAAAGGTATGACTTAATTTTGGACTGATTGGCGTTTTATTGGTCATTTGTCATTTCCCATTTATCAGTTTCCATTTTGAGGAAGGTCTATTGAAAACTACGTTTTTGGTCTCTGATGGGAGCAACGTTGTTAGGCATATCAACGACGGACGTCCAAAACAAAAACTGGAAATCATCCCCTCAAATGAAAAATGACAAATGGAAAATGAACAATGAGAAATGATTGGTTATATGAAAATTGATCTCCACACACACTTCTACACACCAGAATATTTTCAAAGAATCAAGGATCTTCCTTCGGAGTTCTCATTTGCGCAGAGCTCGACGGGTCAAACGATCATTACCTTTTGCGGCGCGCGCTTCTTCGGTGTTACCCCTGCTATGACCGACGTTGCAAAACGGATCGAGGATATGGATCGTGTTGGCATCGACGTCGAGGTGGTGTCTCTGTCAACGCCAAATGTTTTCTTCACTGCTGCTGAACATCAGCCGGCGATCGCTCGGATGATGAATGATTCGTACGCAGATTTGATCGCCAGACATCCGCAGAGGTTCAAAGGTTTTGCCTCAATTCCGCTGGATGCACCGGATGCGGCCCTTGACGAACTACATCGCGCCATAGATGTCCTGAAGCTGAATGGTGTCGTTCTGTTGAGCAACATTGGTGGCAAGGCATTAACCTCGCCTGAGTATCGAGAGTTTTTTGCCGAGGCGAATCGAATGAAACTTTGCATCTTTCTTCATCCGATGTTGCCTGCCCAGGCCGATTCCTTTCGGGAATATGTGCTGGGCCCAATCATAGGTTTTCCATTCGACACCAGCCTCGCTGTGGCTCGAATGTGTTACGACGGAATGTTTGCAGACTTTCCCGACATTCGCTGGATCATCGGACATCTTGGCGGAGCTGTTCCGTACTTAATGGAGCGAATGGACAATGGATTTCGAGACTTCGCCGACTGTCGCGTCAAGATCGACAAGCTCCCAAGCGTCTATTTAAAACAACTCTACTACGACACAGTTTCGTTCAGTCCACACACGTTGACTATGGCTCGAAGCATGGTGGGTGCGGACCATATGGTGATGGGAAGTGACTATCCACACTTGCTTGGGTCAATTGATCGCGCAGTCAGTTCGATTGAAGGACTGGAAATTAGTGACGAAGAGAAGGAGCGGATTTTTGAAGGGACAGCGATGGGGATATTGAATAATGTGTAGGGAAGGGTCTTGGTCTTTGGTCTTGGGCCTTGGTCTTGTAGAATCAAAAGAAACATGGTTTCGGGAGCTAAACAAATGAAACCGTTTGATACTCAGGCCCAAGACCCAAGACCTCACTATCTCGCTTCCCTCGGTGTCAGGAAAAAGGCCAGCCCCAAAAAGATAAACACCAACCCGCTCATCACGATTGGTGGTAGGAACGTCAGTACAACCATCAGTCCAAAGCACATACCAAAAATGATTACCTGAATTGCAAGAAAGCCCTTCAGGAAGCCAACGTCAACTCTCTTCTTCCAGACATAAATGTTGTTGAGTGCTCCCAGTAAGAAGAGTAACGGGAAACATGCGCTGAGTGCTGTGAACAATTGGTGCATACTGCGATGAAACCCGGCGCCCATGTCCATGTGATAGTTTGACATTAGGTCCAGCAGTTGGCGTTCGGTTTCGTTGTTGGGAACGGGAGTGATAATAAAACTCAGCGAATGAACGAGGGCGTTGAGCAACTGAAAAACGATGGCGACCCAAAGCCAGAAAGAGTAGCGTTTCAGCATTTGATCTCCTGCGTTTGGACTAAAGGGTTTTTCATGGTCCGATTGGTGGCGCGAATTCTAACTGTAACAGCAATGACTCGCTAGAATCTGAGTAGTTTGCGTCATCCGCAGGCTTCGCACACAAGTCCAAATCCCGCACACAGCAGGGTGCGGATGGTTCAGATCCTTTCTATTTAGCTCAGCACAAAATCCTCC
>DATEXA010000312.1:0-8420 GCA_035257465.1 Pyrinomonadaceae bacterium
CAGTCGGGAAGGGGGCAGAGCGGACAGTTTCTCTAAACTCTACCTACACAAACCTAGCGCGCCCCCGCCGGTTCGATGACAGTCTGATCTTAGATTTGATCTTAAGTCTGCTTTGATGTCATGTAAGTGAACCTGCGGGGGCGCGCTCGGTTTGAGAAGCTTTAGGTCTTGGAATGGACCGCTCTGCCCCCTTCCCGACCCGTCTGTAGTTGAGTATCAGAGTCGAACTCAGCCCCCTTCTCATTTAGTCCTTGTTGAGCCTTCTTGCGGAACGTTCACCAACTGTTCTACGCTTCCTTAGTACTGAGTGAGGCTTCATTCATTTTTCATTGACCAGTCGGAAGCAAAGAGGTTCCATTTGCAGTGCGTAGCGCCCGTTCAATAAACCCCGTCCGAACAATAGCCGGCGATAAGCGCGAAGCGATCTTGCGCGCGGCCACAACAGTCTTCGCTCATAACGGCTACTTCAACTCCAAAGTCGCCGACATCGCGCGAGAGGCGGGCGTCGCCGATGGGACCGTCTACCTCTACTTCAAGAGCAAAGAAGACATCCTTCACTCCATCTTCGATCGCAGTGTCGACGAAGCCCTCGCTGAAGCTAAGAAGAAGATAGAAAACATTTCAGAGCCTCGAGAAAAGCTGCGCCAGATTGCCCTTTTGCATCTCGAGCGATTAGGCGCCGACCGCGACCTCGCCGTCGTGTTCCAAGTGGAACTGCGCGGGTCGACCAAGTTCATGGAAGAATTTTCCGCCGCGGGTTTTGCAGAGTATCTGGCGCTGATACGTTCAACGTTCGAGGAAGGGCAACGAGCGAATATCTTTCGTCCTGATCTAAACGCCAAGGTCGTCGCTAAGATCCTGTTTGGGGCGCTCGATGAAATGGCCACCAACTGGATTCTTTCGCCACGGCGCTACAAGCTAGCCCCGATGGCTGATCAGGTGCTGGACATTTTTCTTAATGGAGTAAACGTGAGGTGAATACCGCAACCCGGAACATCCATGAGTTGCACATCAGCCGACCCACGCGCGTTCCCTCCAGTCCCGATGAGCCCGCAACTTTAGTTGACGTATTCAAGCGAGTAGCCCGCAAACATAAGAGACCTGACACCCTCAATTACAAAAAGAACAATCAGTGGGTATCGATCTCGTCTGACGAACTCATGTCGCGCGCCGGAAGAATTGCCGCCGGCCTTTATGCGATTGGCGTGCGCCACGGTGATCGGGTTGCCCTCCTTTCGGAAAGTCGTGCTGAGTGGACGTTGACGGATGCCGGTTGTGTGTTTGCCGGCGCCATCGATGTACCAATCTATCCCACACTCACGCCGCCACAAGTGCGCTACATCCTGAATGACTCAGGCGCCTCAGTGCTGCTTCTCGCAGACCGGGCGAAGTTCGATGAATTGGCGGAGATTCTGAACGAGTGTCCGGCACTTCGAAAGATTGTGGTATTTGAATCAGAAGGTGCAGAAGAAATTGACGTATTGACACTCGAACAACTCGAAGCCAAAGGTCAACAGCTGTTGGTTGAGCAACCTCAGCTCGTAGATCAGTTATCGAGTAAAACTACTGCCGATGATCTAGCAACGATCATCTACACGTCGGGTACGACCGGAGAGCCTAAGGGTGTGATGTTGACGCACGCCAATCTGGTCACAAATCTAATTGACTCCTCAGGTCACCTGGCTTTCGGAGAAGACGACAAGGCCCTTTCTGTTTTGCCCTTGTCACACGTCTTCGAACGCCAGGCGATGTACATGTATTTGTACCAGGGCATGGCTGTCTATTTTGCGGAGTCGTTGTTGACCATTGGTCCCAACATGAGAGAGGTGCAGCCGACAATTCTCGTCGGCGTACCGCGTATCTTTGAAAAAATCTATGCGCGCATTCGCGAGAAGGCAGCTGAGGGTGGAAAGGCAAAGGTTGCACTGCTCGCATGGTCGGTGAAAGTCGCGAGGGAATACGCCGAGCACACGCTAGCTCATCAACCCGTCCCGTTGTTACTGAAATTGAAACACGCACTCGCCGGCAAGTTAGTATTTTCCAAGTGGCACAAGGCTTTTGGTGGACGAATGAGGTTGCTCCTTTCGGGCGGTGCCGCCCTGCCGGATGATCTCGCTTATGTTTACATTGGAGCCGGTCTTCCGATCGGGCAAGGCTATGGTCTCACTGAAACTTCGCCCGTCATTACTTCAAGCGACATCGAAGACATGCGGGTCGGAACGGTGGGAAGGGCCATTCCGAATGTCGAAATTCGAATTGCCGCCGATGGTGAGATCGAAACGCGTGGAACCAACGTAATGCGCGGTTACTACAACCGCCCCGAAGAAACGAGCGCAGTGTTTACTTCCGACGGCTGGTTCAAGACCGGCGATATCGGAACTCTCGATAAAGATGGTTTCTTACGAATTACTGATCGCAAGAAGGAGTTGTTCAAGACCTCCGGTGGAAAATACATCTCGCCACAACCAATCGAACAGGCGATAAAGGGTTCGCGATTCGTCAGTCAGGTTGTGCTGATTGGAAATGGGCGAAAGTTTCCGGCGGCGTTGATTGTGCCCGCGTGGGAACAGATTGAATCTTACGTGCGATTGAAAGGGATCGAAGTAACGAACCACGCTGAGTTATGCCATCACCCGCGCATCATCAATCTTTTCGAGCGGCAAATCGAAGCGCTCACTCCCGATCTGGCGCGGTACGAAAAGGTCAAAGCCATTGCTTTGCTGGAAAACGAGTTCACGATTGAAGGTGGCGAACTCACTCCCACGTTGAAAGTGAAGCGACGAGTGATTGATGAGAAGTATCGAGATGTGATCGACAAGATCTACGAAGACGCTGAACTGGAGAGGCCTTCGGGAGGCTTGTAGTTTTCCGACCTGGATGAGTTAGTTTGTTCGAGGAGTATCCAGATGAAGTGAGCGAAGTATTCTCTCACCGGCTTGTTCACCAGCGCGCTTAAGAATTTGCTCACGGTACAGTGCGCCACCTCCTCCGGTTCCAGTGGGTCCTACGACTACCGGTCCCGCACGGTTAGAACTTTGGTATGCCCTGCCGCTAGTTGCGACCTTTCCAGTTCCTGGTGCAAAAACAGTGTAGCCCACCTCGATTTGATCATAGCTGTTGTTTGCGCTGCTCCCCATTGTTGGCGCGCTTAATTCCAAAAAGACAACATAAGTCTTGTTATCTTGCTTGGCCCGCTTAATTGCTTCACCACGATCGACAGCTTTGCTGGTCCGGTCAACCTTCGCAGAGGAACCTCTGCTAAGTACTTCAGCACAACCAACAACGACAGCGTCGAAGAAACTGGACGGGTACACCGAATAAGTAGTATTGCGGTCCGCGCCAACCACAAATATCTGGTCAGGCTCTTTTTCTTCAGTCTTAGGTTTTGGTGTGGGTTCCGGGGTGGGTGTTGGAACTGGAGCGGCCGGTTCTGTACGTTGCTGCCGCCGTCCAGACTGCGCGTGGGCACTCAACGAACAAACTAGAACCGCAAGGCAAATACAGATCGCTCGGATTGTGTTTCGACTATTCATCTTTGGATTAGAAGAACTGGGAGTGGCGCAGCGGGATTGTAGCACCATTCCGGATGTCCGATAAGCTTTAGAGCAAGAGGCTCTAAAGCATATCGGA
The DNA here is from genome assembly GCA_035257465.1 of Pyrinomonadaceae bacterium. Classification (GTDB taxonomy): domain Bacteria; phylum Acidobacteriota; class Blastocatellia; order Pyrinomonadales; family Pyrinomonadaceae; genus PSRF01. Next base: position 3,631 of record DATEXA010000312.1, read on the forward strand.
CATTGCTTTGCTAAACTGCATCAAGACCTCCGCATGGAACCACAAACTCTTATCATCACAAACATCCGCGAACAGGCACGGGATACGCGCTCTTTTGATTTGAAACCGCAGGGAATTTCCGGGCATCACGGACTGAGGTTCTCTCCCGGACAAGTCGCAATTCTAAAAGTCGCCGGAGACGAGCAAGGCTACTTCGCCTTTGCCAGTGCGCCTGACGATACAGATCTCGAAGTCCTTGTTAAGCAGAAAATTGGTGCGAGTAAAACTATTTTCGACATGGTGCCGGGACAGTCCATCGAATTAACAGGAATTGCCGGACACGGTTTTGATCTATCCGAACAGAAGCGGCGAGACCTTGTTTTTGTAGCGATGGGGACAGGAGTGGCGCCGCTTCGTTCTGCCTTACGACACGTGCTGAAGCGCAAAGATGACTATGGACAACTCGTTGTTCTTTACGGCGCTCGAACTCCGGACGACTTTTGTTATAGAGATGAGGTTGATGTCTGGGCAGAGGAAGGCGTTCAACTGAGGCAGGTAATCTCGCGACCCGATGGTCATGATTGGTCGGGACCAACCGGATATGTTCAATCTCTGCTCGACCACGTGTTGCCAGATCTCAAGTCACCTGTCGCGTTGATCTGCGGTTCGTTAGAAATGATAAGTGAGACGCGTGAGAGGCTGGCCAAGATGGGATTCAAGCCAGATGAAATCCTCACGAATTACTAGGGAGAAGTTTGGACTGTGACACTCATCTACACTCAACCTCGAATCACCATAACTTCAGTGGCCTTGATGAGCGCGTAGACTGAAACTCCGCGTTTCAAGCCAAGCGAACGTGCTGCGTCACTTGTAATGATTGAAGTAATCTGCTGGTCGCCAATATCGATTATGATCTGGACGAGCAGGCCTTCGTATCGAATGTCAGTAATGGTTCCCTGAAGCTTGTTACGTCCGCTGATTGCGTCGAGACCTACCGGCTTGCCACGTTTCGCTTTTGCCTTCGCTCCAGTTACTCGCTCGATCTCACTTCGCGCGACGCGATGATGCCCACCGGCCGTTTTGGTTGATCGGATCTTGCCGGAATAGATCCACTGCTTGAGCGTCGGGTAACTGACACCTGCCATGCGTGCAGCGTCAATCGGTTTTAGTAGTTCACTCATAGTTGGTTATCAAAATTCAAATTTCAATCCCAACTGTATCACTCGCGGATCTCCTGCTGAAATTATTGAGCCAAATCCCGCGGCTCCAACTACAACATTTGGACTACCAAGTGGTGGTGTGTTTGTGAGGTTGAAGAACTCAGCGCGGAATTGAAGCGACTTACTCTCAGCAAACGTTACCCGGCGAATGATGGCCAGATCCGCATTATGGTAGTGAGGTCCACGCACCGGATTACGAGAACTGTTGCCAAGGGTGAATTGCGGCGCAACTGTAAATGCCGCTGTGTTGAAGAACTGAGCAGTAGTTTGTTGCGATGTCGGAAGATCAGGATCCGCAATCCGGTTTGGTCTCTGTGTGCCAAAACCCGCGAAAGAGTTGAAGTTTGTTACCTGGGTCACAGCGAGCGGGATTCCGGACTCAAGAGTGATAACTCCACTCAGTTCCCAGTCGCGCACGATTGCTCCAACAACTCCAGCAGGATTAAAAGGTTTGCCCCTGCCAAACGGAAGTTCGTAAGTAAAGCTAGTCACAAACACATTAGGAATGTCCCCGGTGGATAGGTCGCGTTCGAGTCGTCTGTTGAGGCTATCGGCGACAGGAAAGTTTGCAATAGGTCCGGTGAGGATTGAGGCGTCGAAGACGGAGGAGGCTTCGTCAATCAATTTCGATCGTGCGTAACTCACAAGCAATCCAAGGCCTCCCGAGAATCGCTTCTCGAGTTTGGCCTGCAGCGCGTTGTAGTTGGTATTGCCGACGTTCTTTCGATAAAGGCTCACGGTCGTGAAGCGAGGAAATGGTTTCAGCAGTTGTGCCAGCGGAATCGTCGGGTCTCCAAGACTGGACGAACGAGGAATTTGTCCGAAGTAAGGATTGGGGACTCTTGTTAATAGAGTTCCGCCCATAGCAAGCTGCGCGCTTGATAACTGGTTGATGTTCGTATCGGGAATTCCGACGTGGGTAATCTTTGAACCCGCATACGCAACTTCAACGACCAGGTTCTTCGCAAGTTCTCGCTGTACCGCAAAGTTCCACTGCTGCGCATAACCACTGCCAAGATTACGATCCACTGAGAACACGCCCTGGCCCAGGCCAGCATCGGGTGTTAAAGGGATGGGCGTGACTGTGGGGCCCGTCGAAAGGACAAATGCCGGATTGATGTTGTCGAGTGTTCGTTGTGAGACCGTCTGAATGAAGGGAAACTGCGGTACTGTGAACGGTGTTGTTATCCCAGCCTGCTCAATCCATATGACTGCATAACCTGACCGCAGAACAGTTTTGTCGTTAAGGCGATAAGCGATGCCAAGTCGTGGGCCTAAGTCGAGCTTGTGCAATTGCCGCGCTGTTTCGGGAAAACCGTTCTGGCCGAGATAGTCGAGTTGCTGCGTCTGGAGATTAAAAACCGCGCCATGGTTATCGAGAATCGTTGAAGGAAAATTTAGTGTGTAACGAAGGCCGGCGTCGACGGTTAATCGAGAAGTAGCTTTCCAATCGTCCTGTACAAAAAATTCCAGGTTGTGAGCACGTGGTTGCAGCACATCCTGTTGCAGGTCGATCGAAAATGTCTGCACCTGGCCCAACAGAAAACTAGCGAGCGAATTTCCCGTGAAGCTTGAAAGTGCAGTCCCCACGGTTGGCACTCCCTGCGAATTCGTAAAAAGAGTACTGAAGGCAAACGTGCCTGTCGGCGACGGCGGTTGAACTACGTCAAGGCGCTCCCAACGAAAATCGAAACCGACTTTTAGAGAGTGTCGGTTGTGTTGCCATGAAAGCGCGTCGAAAGCCTGGGTTACGTCGGTCCGAAACTGAGAAGCAGTGTTGGCAGGCGAACCCAATTGCTGAAAGCCGCTGATGGTGAATGTCGGTAAGGTATCCTGGAAGGCAGCGTCTGCCGGGATTCCAGGCAGCGGAGAGGCGTTGTCCAGGGTGGTCGCTTGACGATCAATCGTGCGACGCGTATAGCCAAAGCGGAATTCATTCACCATGTCGTGTCGAAATACTTTTACATAATTAAACACCAGCGACTGAGCCCGCGTATCTGTGAGACCGATGACGCCACTCGTGATGTTTCCGCTTCCTTCCGGCAATGGCGTTACAGGATTTGCGATGTCCTTGAAGTACGAAAAGCGGCCGTAGATTTGATCAGCACTCGAAAATTGGTGGTCGATCCGAATATCGAACTGGTTCTGGTTGTCACTTTCGTTGCCGAGACGAGAGAAGTTATTTGCTGAGCCTGACGTTGTGGGCGCCGGGTACCGCTGCAGAAGGATGCTCGCAACCGAATCGAACGTGTTAATTGGAATCTGGTTGCCAACGTAGGCACGACGGTCGCTTGGGCGAAAGAGCATTCCAACTCTCGCCTGGATCGTGTTGCCGTTTGTATCGACGACATTTACGGGAGTGTTTCCAGTAGGTGTCGTGGTTGCGGTACCACCGGGCGTGATGAAGAGAAGAGCACCGAGGCTCGATGAGAAGTTGCCCTGTCGTTGTGCGAGCGTAGGAACAGTGGAAGTGACGACCCGACCGATTAGTTGTCGCGTGCCCTGGTAGTCACCGAAGAAGAACGTGTGATCCTTTACTAGTGGGCCGCCCGCAACAAAGCCAAACTGATTCCTGCGGAACACTGGTTTTTTGGGATTGGCAACAGTCTTCGGCGCAAAGAGGTTGCGCGCATTCAAGACTTCGTTTCTAAGAAATTCGAACGCTGAGCCGTGGAAATTGTTTGAGCCAGCCCTTGTTGTGAGATTGACGACACCTCCATTGAACCGCCCAAACTCTGCGCGCGGGCTGTTCACTTCAACTTTGAATTCCTGAATCGCTTCCGGAATAGGAAAGAATGCGACCTGTCCCGGTTCGGGCTGCAGCACCGAAATGCCATCGAACATGTACTCGTTGGTTCGTGGACGGCCTCCATTGATTCTTGGAAACGAAGGTCCAGCACTGGTTGGTGGAGGTTGCGCGACACCTGCTGAAAGCGAAACGAGGGACAGAAAGTTCCGGCCGTTGAGCGGAATATCAGTGATCTTTCGGTTATCGATGACCTGGCCGAGGCTTCCGCTTTCTGATCGAAGAAGTGGAGCATCGTCTTTGATAAAGATGCTCTCGGAGATTGCCCCTGTTTCAAGAGTCACATCGATGCGCAAACGTTCACCTGTAGAAACTGTGATTGGTTCGCGCAGAGTTTGTTTGAAGCCTGGTGCGTCGACGGTGATCGAGTAGCGGCCGGGCTTCAAATTAGTTGCTGAGTAGATTCCGGCATCGCTCGTGGTGGTATTGAAAGTTCGGTTGGTAGAGAGTTCGGTGATCTTCACGGCTGCATTCGCAACTGCAGCACCAGTCTGATCGCGAACCTCGCCAGTGAGCTCTGCTTGACCGGATTGGCCATGAGCTAAACCAAAGCAGAGAAGTATCAGTGCGATGAACAGAAAGTTGAAACGCATGGTGAAACTCCCGAGTGCCAGAGTGACAGGAGTTTCTAATATCTTCCAACGAATTCTGTCAACGAGTTGATTGAAAAGTAATACGGTTTAATACGAATTCGGGTGTCCGATAAGCTTTAGAAACTCTTGCAAAAGTCACGTCTTTGAGTTCAGCGCCAACGGCGCGAAATATGATAGCCAGGCGCAAGCGAC
>DATEXA010000313.1:0-41713 GCA_035257465.1 Pyrinomonadaceae bacterium
GAGTCGCTTATGATCGCGCGGGTAAACTTCGTCAATACCTGTTCCCAACACCGCCACGGTTCGACCGCCACTTTCAAGTGCACCTCTGTGCGCCGCTGCATCAATTCCGCGAGCGAAACCCGAAACAATCGTCACACCACGCTGAGCCAGATCACGTGACAACATCAATGCCGAGTTCTGACCATACGTCGAACACTTTCGCGATCCAACTACACCAACGCACGGTTGATCCAAACATTCTGACCACGCGCCTTTTACATAGAGAACAATAGGCGGGTCGTAGATCTCCCGTAAGGAAGCTGGATAAACTCCGTCGTCGAGTAAGAGGATGTCGCCGCCGAGTTTTCTGACAGTCGCAATCTCCACCTCAGCTCGCTCCTGTAAATCACGAGCGATGATGCTGTCGACCGCTTCCGGGACCAGTCTTAACTGTTCCAGTTCGGCACGCGTTGCGCTGTAAACGGCTTCAGCTGATCCGAAGCGTTCCAGCAATTTGGCAGCGGCGCGAGGTCCGATGCCCGGTGTCATGTTCAGCTCAACCCAATCTCTAATCATGTGAGGATTCCTTTGAGTTTCGCGCTGCGAGCGATTTCAGTTACAAAGATCAAAACTACTAACCGAGCTTCCTGTTTCCGCACTGTTTCGGAAATGGCGGAGGCGTGTAGGAATCGAACCTACCTGAGCCCGCTCTCACGGTCTCACTAACGGTTTTGAAGACCGCGCCATTCACCAGAACAGATTCGCCTCCACGGCGGAGAACGTCGCCTCTGCACAAAATCTGGCGTGTGCTCGGAGGCTTGAAACCCTACGCGCCCTCAGGCTGGACTGTCAAGCAATGGAATTTTCAGACTGGATTTGTGGCAAGGACGGTTAATTCTGTCGTGCTTATTCCAAGAACAGGCTTCCGAGCAAATTATCAGGTCGGGAAGGGGACCCTGTCCCCGCCGGGTTTTCTAATCTCATGATTGCTGGGACAGGGTCCCCTTCCCTACCTGATAATTTGTTTCGAGTCTTCATTTGTTCACAGCCCCAATTGACGCCAAGCCTTCACATCCGTATGATTCGAACGAACGTTCGAACTGCTGTATGGGCGTGAGTTCGATTGCTGAGGTCTCCATGATCAATTTTCAAACGTCACCTGACCAATATCATCACTGGAAGCTCGATATCAACGGTGCTGTCGCGACCCTGTCGATGGACGTCTCCGAGGACGACACTCTCAACGAGGGTTACAAACTTAAACTCAATTCCTACGATTTGGGCGTCGACATAGAACTCGCCGACGCGATTCAACGGCTGCGCTTCGAGCACCCGGAGGTTCGCGCGGTGGTGATTACCAGTTTGAAGCCTCGAATATTTTGCGCCGGGGCTAACATCTACATGCTGGGCACCTCGTCGCACACCTTCAAAGTCAACTTCTGCAAGTTTACGAACGAGACTCGCTGCGCACTCGAAGACGACTCGCGCCATTCAGGTCGTCGTTACGTTGCGGCTTTAAACGGCACAGCTTCCGGCGGTGGCTACGAACTCGCAATTGCCTGCGACGAAATCTATCTGGTCGATGACGGCAACTCGGCAGTTTCACTCCCAGAGGTTCCGTTGCTCGGTGTGTTACCTGGAACGGGTGGACTGACAAGGCTGGTTGATAAACGAAGAATCAGACGTGATCGCGCCGACGTCTTCTCAACACTTGCCGAAGGATTGAAAGGCAAACGCGCCAAAGAGTGGGGTCTGATCGACGATACGTTTCCAACAAGCAAGTTTCAGGAGTCGATCGATGCGCGGGTTCGTGAAATTGTCGCCCTTGGCAACCAGACAGAACGACCGGTTGGAATCAAACTCAATCCCGTCGACGTGGAGATATCTAGTAATTCGCTCGAGTACGAGTATGTGACTTTAACGCTACACCGCGATCAGCGTTTCGCAGACTTGACGATGCGCGGACCCGAATCTCGACCACAAATGTCGGTTGAAGAGATCTCACAAGCGGGAGACTCTTACTGGCCGCTGCAGGCTTACCGAGAATTGGATCATGCGCTGCTGCACTTGCGCATTAACGAACCGGAAATCGGGCTCGTTTGTCTGCGCACCGAAGGTGAAGTCAGCAACGTTGTCGCGGTCGATCAGAACCTTGCGGCTCATCGTGACAACTGGCTCGTTAAAGAAATCATTCTAAACATGGCCCGAGTCTTACGACGCCTGGATCTAACCGCCAAGAGTTTCTTCTCGATTATCGAGCCTGGAAGTTGCTTTGCCGGCAACCTCCTTGAACTCGTTCTCGCATCGGACCGGGGTTACATGCTGAACGATCCCGATCAGGAAGTTGAGATTGTGGCCAGTGAGTTCAATGCGGGAGCGCTGCCAATGGCTAATGGATTAACGCGCCTTCAGTCTCGATTCCTTGCTGAACCTGAAAGAGTCGATGAGGTTCTGAAGCATACCGAACCGTTCGACACTGAAGGTGCTGAAGAAGCCGGACTGGTAACTTTCGCTCCTGATGATCTGGATTGGGAAGATGAGATACGGGTGGCAATTGAAGAGCGCACTTCGTTATCACCCGATGCATTGACAGGCATGGAAGCTTCTTTGCGATTCGCCGGCCCAGAAACTATGGATACAAAGATCTACGGCCGTCTGACAGCGTGGCAAAACTGGATCTTCCAACGACCGAACGCAGTCGGCGAACACGGTGCGTTGACGAATTACGGTAAGCCGACGAAGGCGGTATTTGATTACAAGAGAACCTAGTTGATTGCCGATTGCCAATTGCCAATTGGCGAGTGGCGCGAAGATAGAGATCACCCCAAACACTGGGAAGCACCCAATCGGCAATCGGCAATTGGCAATCGGAAATAACAATGAATCTCTACGATCGCATTCCTAACAACGTAAATCTCTCCGAAGACAAAAAACTTCAGCGCGCACTCGAGAAGTGGTTACCAAACTACATCGATTGGTGGCGCGAGATGGGACCGGATGGTTTCCAGGAGAAGGATGTCTGGCTGCGCACTGCTGTCGATGTCGGCTCCGAAGGGTGGGCCCATTTCGATTACGTGAAGATGCCTGATTACCGCTGGGGCATCTTTCTTGAGCCTCCCCAGCCCGATGCCAAAGTGGGGTTCGGCGATAACTACGGTCGTCCCGCATATCAGGAAGTGCCAGGCGAGTTTCGCAATGCGCTACGCCGCATCATCGTCACACAAGGCGATACCGAACCGGCGTCGGTTGAGCAACAACGACAACTCGGCAAGACGTGTCCATCGCTTTACGACCTGCGCAATCTCTTTCAAGTAAATGTCGAAGAAGGTCGACATCTTTGGGCGATGGTTTACTTACTACATGGTTACTTCGGTCGTGATGGTCGTGATGAGGCAGATGCTTTGTTGGAACGACGCAGTGGCAATCCTGACAAACCTCGTATTCTCGAAGCCTTCAATCAGCCGTGTGACGACTGGCTCAACTTTTTCGCTTTCACGATGTTCACTGATCGCGACGGCAAGTATCAGTTGTCTGCGCTTGCGGAATCTGGTTTTGAACCGCTCGCACGCACGTGCCAGTTTATGCTGACCGAAGAAGCACATCACATGTTTGTCGGCGATACCGGGCTCGGTCGCGTTGTCAGACGCACGGCCCAGTTAATGAAAGAGGGAGATGTACGTGAACTTGGTGGAATTCCACTCGACATCATTCAGAAGTACATCAACTTCTGGTTTAGTTATTCGTTGGATTTGTTTGGTGGTGAGATTAGCTCCAACTCAGCGGACTTCTTCGCGGCTGGCTTGAAGGGACGATACAAGGAACAAGACCAGTACACGGATCATTCGGCATCGAATCAGAACTTCAAGATGACAGTGGTCGAAGATGGCCAATTGAAGCCACGTGAAGTACCGCTCAGAAATGCGTTGAATGAAGTGCTCCGAACTGAGTATGTAAAGGATTGTGAGAAGGGACTTGCGCGTTGGAACAAGGTTTTGCGAGACGAAGGCATGTCGGAACGTCTTCATCTTCCGAACCCGCGATTTCATCGGCATGTTGGCGAGTACGCCGGACACTATTTCGACATTGAAGGAAATCTGATCTCGAAAGAAGAGTTTGAGAAGCGTAAGGCAGAATGGCTTCCCACGCTCGAAGATCGTGAATACGTTCGCAGCTTGATGCATCCTGTGACTGAACCAGGGAAGATTGCAAATTGGATTGCGCCACCCGCCGCGGGAATCAAAGGCAAGCCGTTTGAGTTTGAGTATGTAAAGCTGTGAAGAATTTCGGAATTCGGAATGCGGATTTCGGATTTCGTGTTTGGGAAGCCCAAAGTGCTTTCTGAGTTTCGCTCAATTAGGTGAGAACCGGATGGCAAGAACAATGCAAGTGAAGTCCACAGGAAATCCGCAATCCGAAATTCGCACTCCGAAATCCGTCGTTCCCCTTCCTTCTCGTTACGACCAAAAGCTGGAGTTCATTCTGCGAACCTCCGCACGCATTTTTGCGGATAAGAGTTATCACTCGACTTCAATGCGTGATATCTCGCGCGAAACCAACGTCAGTCTCGCGGGGCTTTACCACTACTGCAAATCAAAAGAAGAACTTCTGTTTCTGATTCAGGACAATTGTTTTGGAAGAGTACTCGAACGACTTGAGGAGCGATTGGCAGAAGTAGTCAATCCTGTTCTCAAGTTGCGCATCTTCATCGAGAACCACCTTTCGTTTTTCGCGGCAAACATGGCCGAGATGAAAGTGCTTTCGCATGAAGCTGAGTCACTTCAAGGTCATCTTCATGCGCACGTCTCCGGTCGGAAAGACAAGTACACTAAGCTCGCAACACGAATTCTCAAGGAAGTACACGACGCTCAAGACACGAAGCCTGTTGTTAACCTGACCGTCGCTACTTATGCGCTGTTTGGAATGATGAATTGGATCTACAACTGGTATGATCCAAACGGTAAATTGAAAGTCAACGAGTTGTCCCAAAACCTGACGCAGTTATTTCTTGATGGGTTTGCGCCAGGAAGCGTGCTGGAGGTTCCTGACAAAACTCTACGCACTCGCTCCGAAGACCTCAGCATTTGGCGAGGCGTCAAAGTCAAAATCTAAGACATGCCATCCGCAGATTACGCGGAATATTTTCCCGCAATGAACTTCTACGCAGACGAAACATATGGTGAACGAGTAGCCGGTGTCTATGACGATTGGTACAGCAACGTCGACTCTCACGCGATCGATTTTCTCGCCGCCTTAGCACTCGAGGGACGAGCACTCGAGTTGGGCATTGGTACTGGTCGGGTCGCGTTACCACTAGCCACTAAGAATGTGAATGTCTCCGGCATTGACGCAGCGCAGTCGATGATCGATCGTCTCAAGGCCAAGGCCGGATCGGAGAGTATTGACGTTCGTCTCGGCAGCTTTGCAGACGTTTCTATCGATGGCGAGTTTGATCTCGTGTACGTTGTATTCAACACCTTCTTCGCGCTGGGCTCACAAGCCGAGCAGGTTCGATGTTTTCGCAATGTTGCATCGCACCTATCGAGGAAGGGTTGTTTTGTTATTGAGGCGTTTGTGCCTGACTTGAGACGCTTTACTGGGGGCCAGGTAAACTGGGCGACAAAGGTAACCGAAGATGTGGTCGAGTTAGACCTCGGCCTGCACGATGCGGCGGAGCAAAGGGTAACGAGTCAGAAGGTTGTGATCACAGATGGAAATGTTCGACTCTATCCCATTCAGATTCGTTACGCGTGGCCCTCGGAGATCGATCTGATGGCGCAACTTGCAGGACTACGGTTACGTGAACGGTGGAGTGGCTGGCAAAAGGAACCGTTTGACTCTGAAAGTGGAAAGCACGTATCGGTGTACGAACGCGAGCCTAGGTGATTTTTGATTTCTGATTGCTGATTTGAATCAATGAAACGGCAAATCGGGATAAATCGGAAATCAGCAATCAGCAATCAGCAATCAGCAATCAGAAATAAATATGACTGACGCTTCTGCAAAAAACCTAATCGACTACGTCGTCAAAGACGGAATCGCCGTCCTGACGCTCAACGATCCACCGGCAAACACATACAGCTACGAAATGATGCAGCATCTGGATCACGCAGTTCTATCCGCACGCATGGACGAAGCTGTTCAAGTGATTGTGATCACCGGGCAGGGGGATAAATTTTTCTGCGCCGGGGCTGATATCCAGATGCTGGCTAACGTGACACCATCATTCAAGTATTACTTCTGTCTTCATGCTAACGAGACTTTGAATCGTTTGGAACAGACTCCGAAGTTAGTGATCGCTGCGATAAACGGTCATTGCGTCGGCGGAGGTTTAGAAGTCGCCATGGCCGCTGATATTCGTGTCGCCCGGAAGGGTGCGGGAAAGTTAGGCTTGCCGGAAGTGTCACTTGGTGTTTTACCTGGAACCGGAGGCACACAACGTTTGACGCGTCTGGTTGGCAAGTCGAGAGCGATTGAATTGATGGTGACTGGCGAACTGTTCGACTTCGAAAAAGGTTTGCAGTTAGGAATACTGAACCAAGTCTTTTCAGCAGAAACGGGCGACCAGTTCCGCGAGCAAGTGCTGGAATACGCACGACAGTTTACGACACCAAACAAAGCCGCTCAGGCTGTAGGCCGAATCAAACGTAGTGTGCAGACGGGTGGAGAAATCTCATTCGAAGCCGCCTTAGCTCTGGAACGCGAACTCCAACAACAACTCTTCCAATCGGAAGACGCGAAGGAAGGGCTGGACGCGTATGTTGGGAAGAGGAAGGCGGAATTTAAGGGTAAGTAGTGTCCGATAAGCTTTAGCTTGTCGGACGCTACTAAAAGGCTTCTTTCTTTCATTACGACAAGCTAAAGCTTATCGGACACCCAAACGCCCATGACCTACGAAAACATCTTAGTCTCCGAAACCGAAAACATTCTTACCATCACCCTCAATCGTCCTGAGAAGCTGAACTCCTTCATCGGGCACATGCGTCGTGATCTCGCTGAAGCCCTTGAGCATGCCGGCAGTGAGCGTTCTGTTCGAGTGGTTATCATCACCGGAGCAGGCCGGGGGTTCTGTGCAGGTGGTGATGTTGAATTCATGGCCGAATTAATGGAGCGACGCGACAGCGAAGAGTTCTCTCGTATCCTGGGCGCGGGCCGACGCGTGATAACGGCGATCCGGCATATGTCTAAACCCGTTATCGCTGCAGTGAATGGTCCAGCTGCGGGCGCCGGCTGCAACCTTGCGCTTGCTTGCGACATCCGTATCGCATCGACAGCCGCGTCGTTTACAGAGTCGTTTATTAAGGTTGGATTGAATCCTGATTGGGGTGGCACTTACTTCCTGCCTCGTCTCGTTACGCCTAACAAAGCGTGCGAGCTTTTCTTTCTCGGCGAAACAATCAACGCCCAGGAGGCTGCGCGACTCAACCTCGTCAACAAGGTCGTAGCACACGAGGAACTCGAAAGCGCAACTCAACAACTTGCCGAACGTTTGCGCGCTGCCCCGCCTATCGCCTTAGCGGCAGCGAAGCAGGCCATCTATATGAGCGAGGCACACGATCTTGAAACGATGTTGCGTAACGAGACCGAGTCACAACTTCGTTGTTTTGAGTCCGACGACGGCCACGAAGGCGTGCGAGCGTTTCTGGAAAAACGCGAACCGCGGTTTACCGGACATTGAGGTCGGGATGACTTTCTCTGCGCAAACTCTGCGTCCTCTGCGTCTCGGCGGTTTTGGTTTTGGGGCATATCACCGCAGAGACGCTGAGGCGCAGAGATGACGCAGAGAAGTTGATCGCTAAGAACTGAATTTAGTTCGCATATGCTCAAAAACAAAGTCGCGTTAATTACAGGAGGCGGCCGCGGCATCGGCCGAGCGATCGCCCTTGCTTTCGCCGATGAAGGTGTACGCGTCGCCGTTGCCGCGCGCACAAGCGATCAAGTCAAACAAGTTGCTGAAGAGATCGAAAACAAGGGTAACGCCAAGGCGCTTGCTCTCGTTTGTGATGTTTCCGATCGTTCGAGCGTGGAGAAAATGTTCGCGGACGCGCGGGATGCTTTCGATCACGATATTGATGTCCTCGTAAACAACGCCGGTGTCGCCGAGAGCGCAACTTTCGTGAATACAACTGACGAGCTCTGGCAGCGTCACCTGGCCATCAATCTTACCGGAACCTTTTACTGCACTCGTGCCGCGTTACCAGCAATGCTCAAGAACAGCTGGGGACGCATCATCAACATTGCATCGATCGCCGGAAAGACTGGGGCGCCCTACATCGCAGCGTACGCTGCTTCAAAACACGGGGTCATGGGGCTTACACGTTCGCTTGCTGTCGAAGTTGGTACGAGCGGAGTTACCGTCAACGCGATTTGTCCAGGCTACGTTGATACGGAAATGGTTTCGCGCGGTATTGAACGCATCACAACGCGAACCGGTCGGTCGGCTGATGAGGCTTTGGATTCGTTGAAAAGAATGAGTCCTCAGAACCGACTGGTTACACCTGAAGAGGTGGCGGCGTTGGCCTTACTCTTGGCGAGTGACGAAGGACGCGGTATCAACGGCCAGGGACTTAACGTCGACGGTGGGACAGTTCTCTGGTAAATAGTTCAACACACTTGAGCAGAACTTCTTACTTGTTGATTTGCGCCGTCACACTTCTTCTGCTCTCTTATCTTTATCAGGTTCCCCAAAACCCTCCAGGCTTTTACATCGACGAATCTTCGATCTGTTATAACGCGTACACCATCGCCGCTACCGGTCAGGACGAATACGGAGAAAGTTGGCCGCTGTATTTCCGTGCATTCGGCGAATACAAGAATCCCGTCTACATCTACTTGCTTGCAGTTCTGTTTCGCATCTTTGGGCCAAGCATCATCCTTGCTCGTTTGCTCAGTGCTTCGTTGGGAATCCTGGCGATCGGCTTGCTATGGCTCCTCGCCTTCCGCTTGTCACGACGGTTCAATGTCGCGTGCCTGGTTGGATTGTCGGCATGTCTAACGCCCTGGCTCTTCGAAAACAGCAGACTTGTTTTCGAAGTAGCTTTGTATCCGACGTTGCTAGTCAGCTTTCTCCTGTGCGTGCATCGCCTCTCGGAGAAAGAGCGTTGGAGAATTCTCGACTCAACTTTGCTGACCGTGATTCTGGCTCTGTTAACTTACTCGTCTTCGATCGGGCGACTGTTCGCACCACTGCTTGCCTTAGGTCTGCTCTTCTTTGTTTCGCGCAAACGATTGCCGGCTCTTCTCACAATCTTTGGAACCTATACAATCAGTTTGCTGCCGGGACTCATCTACAACTCTCAACACGGTGGCGCGTTGATGTTCAGGTTCTGGTTGCTTTCATACATCACACCGCAGACACCACTCCTGGAAATCGCACGTAACTTTATTAGTCACTATTTCGCCAACATCAATCCCTGGACGATTGCAGTAACAGGCGAGAACAACATTCGAGATCACGTCGGGAGTGTCGGCAGTGTTCTCCTGCCGACCTTACTGCTGAGCATCGCCGGAATCGTTTACGGCCTCCGTTATCTGCGATCGAACAGGTGGTGGCAATTCATGTTGTATGCGCTTGTCGTCGCCCCAATTCCCGCATCACTCACGACGACTCAGTTTCCACAGATACGTTTGATCGCATTGCCAGTCCTGTTACACGTCTTCATGGTTCCGGGCGCTATCTGGTTGATGGATAGCAGACAAAAGTGGCGACAAATGGCGATGGCAATGATTGTGGCGTCATTGATTTGTCTGGGAACAATCTACAGACTGCAGTTTCGTAAAGCTGGGCCTGAGCGCTGGTACATCTTCGACGAGCAGTTTCCGCGTGAAGTCTTGCCAACCGCGTTATCTCAAAATCGATTGCCGATCTACTTTCACGATCCTCCGGGCAAATCGGGCTATGTGCAGCTTTACTGGTATGGACTGTTGAGAGGAATGGCGGCCGACAAGTTCGTACGCCTTTCTGGAGATGAGAAACCACCTGGCGGCACGGTTGTGATTAGCACGGCGGAACAATGCTCGGATTGCCGGCTGCTGCTGAAGAGCATTAATTATATCGTTTACATTTCAGGTCAAAACGAGAGTGCGAAATAGTCAGCTGGTTTTTACGCCGAAGGCGTTCGCTAATTCCAGCCCAGGGTTTGCTTTGAAACCCTGGGAAAACAATACAATTTTTAGTCGTAACCCTGAAAGGGTTGCGACGCCGTTGCCCGAATAATCGCAAACCGGCGCAACTCCTTCAGAGTTGCGACCTAAACAAACGCCCATCCTAATCCCAGGGTTTCAAGGCAAACCCTGGGCTGCAATTTGCGAACACCTTCGGTGTAATCTTGCTGCCTTGGCTGGATCAGCTTTTAGGTTGGGGTTGCCGAAGTGCAAACATCGCTTTCACCATCTCGAATACCCGTCGGATCGGTAAACCAACGACGTTGAAATAGTCACCTTGGATTTCTTCGATGAAGAGTGCGGCAGCACCTTGCACTGCATACGCGCCCGCCTTCCCTTTTGGTTCTCCGGTCGAGGTGTACCAGTCAATATCCTTCTCAGACATTTCCGCAAAACGCACTCGCGTCCTTTCGTAGTCGACCTTGGATTCCCCAGACACTCTCACAACCGCAACTCCAGTTAGCACCTCATGCCATTTGCCACTGAGGAGTGTGAGCATTCGTCGAGCATCGTGTTGATCGTGAGGTTGTCCAAGGAGGGTTTCTTCAACTACGACTGTTGTGTCAGCGCCAAGGACCAAGCCACTTTCCAATGAGGACGCTACAGCCTCGGCCTTCTCTTTCGCGAGTCTTTGAACGTACTCGACAGGTTGTTCTTCTGGTCTGCGCGTTTCATCGATACCTGCTGCGACAGAACTGAATGGCCAGCCGACGGCCGTTAAAATTTCTGCGCGTCTCGGGCTGCTCGAAGCAAGTATGAGTTTTTCGTCGATTGGGAAACTGATCGTCATGACGGAAGATTAATACAGAGAGCCTCGATTGCCGAGTTTCGATTGCTGATCGCTGATTGGATGACATTTTCCCATTTTGAATTTCTCTGCGCTTACTCTGCGTTCTCTGCGTCTCTGCGGTGAAATTGCCGAGCGTTACGCAAACCGCCGAAACGCAGAGAACGCAGAGATCACGCAGAGAAGACTATTGTCCGGTTGGTCACTGCCAGTATTCTTAGCTACACTGACAAAAAACCAGACATCGGAGATGGCGTGGAAGAGCTAATCAAATCGTTACCTCAAGTGCTACGAGCGACAGGTGATTCTGATGAAGTGGCCGAAGCGGCTGCGTTCGCTGCCTGGAAGCATACTGCTGGTGAAGGATTGCGCGATCACGCAGTAGCAACCAGACTCGAGGAAGGGACTTTAGTTGTCGAAGTCCGCGATGCAATCTGGCAGAAGCAGTTGGCGACAATGAAGAGGCAATTGATCTTTCGGGTAAACTCAACTCTGGGCCAGCCAATCGTGAGAGATATTGAGTTGCGAATCAACCCGAAAGCTCTTAGTGCGACAGCACCGAGACCTGCTAACACTGATATCCTAGACAATGAAGTTCCACTCGAATTATGGTCAGCCGCATCAGCGATTGAGGACAAGCAGCTCAGACAGAAGTTTTTGAAAGCCGCCATGGGAGCGTTGAGACGCAACGTCCGATAAACTTCAGCTTGTCGATCCCATGCCTAATCGACAAGCTAATAAAGCATATCGGACACAATCTTATGCCTATCAAAGAATCAGACATCGAAAAAGTTGCGCAGCTGGCGCACCTTGAATTAGCACCTGAAGAACTCAAAATCTTCGGACCACAAATCGCGGAGATTGTTAACTACGTCGAACAACTCAACGAGCTCGACACGGCCAACGTAGATCCAGCAATCGGTGGTTTTACTCCGGAGGGCGAAACAACTGACTCGGTGCGCAATGATGAGCTCGCCCCTTCCCTGGGCCAAAAGACAGCGTTAGCCGAAGCACCCGATCCGGCGGAAGGTTATTTTCGAGTTCCGAAGGTGTTGTAAGAAATAGCGGAATCCGTCAACTAATTTATTCGACACCATGTCGCTTCAAAGAGTCGAAGCCGCGGTCAATGCCGCAGAAAAACTGAACGATACCCTCAACGCATTTCTCGCCATTGATCGCGAGGGCGCACTGCAACGTGCCGAGCATTCCTCGGGCCCTCTCGCCGGCATTCCGGTCGCCATCAAAGACAACTTGTGTGTGATCGGCATGCAGACATCCTGTGGCTCGAGAATCCTTGGCGACTATCATCCGCCCTACAACGCGACTGTGATCCAGCGATTGATAGATGCCGGCGCAATCATTATCGGCAAGACAAATTGCGACGAGTTTGCCATGGGCTCGTCAAATGAAAACTCTGCGTTTGGCCCAGTCAGGAATCCCTGGGATGTGACGCGTGTGTCGGGCGGCTCGTCAGGCGGATCAGCGGCAGCTGTTGCAGCCGGCATAGTTCCTGTCGCTCTCGGTTCAGACACTGGCGGATCAGTCAGACAGCCAGCTTCCCTTTGCGGCGTTCTCGGTCTGAAACCCACCTACGGGCGTAACTCGCGCTATGGCCTAGTGGCCTTCGCCTCGTCACTTGATCAGGTTGGGGTCTTTGCACGCGAAGTGGCCGATGTCGCCCGTGTGCTCGGAGTCATCGCCGGACGAGATAGTCACGATGCGACAACCGCCAACACGCCGGTGCCCAACTATCTGGAATCACTCACCGGAGACTTAAAGGGTTTGCGTGTTGGTTTTCCAACCGCGCTATTTGGAAAAGGTTTGGATGATGAAGTCGGTAAATCAGTAAAAGCAGTGGTCGACGTCTACCGGGAACTGGGCGCTGAGATTGTTGACATCGAGCTTCCGCACGCAGGTTACGCCATTGCCGTTTACTACATCATCGCTACGGCCGAAGCTTCGTCGAACCTGGCACGCTTTGATGGTGTGCGCTACGGCTTTCGTGCGGAAGAAGCACCCGAGCTGCGACAGATGTATAAGAAGACTCGCGAGGAAGGGTTCGGTCCAGAGGTTAAGAGACGAATCATGCTGGGGACCTACGTTCTTTCCGCCGGTTATTACGACGCCTATTACCGAAAAGCTCAGCAGGTACGAACCCTCATCAAGAACGACTTTCTGACAGCTTTCAAACAGTGCGATGCGATCATTACTCCGACATCACCAACGCCGGCTTTTGCGATCGGTGAAAAGGTCGATGATCCGCTGGCAATGTACCTGAACGACATTTACACGGTCACTGCGAATCTCGCGGGCGTACCAGGATTGAGCGTTCCCTGCGGTTTGTCGTCATCAAATTTACCGATTGGATTCCAACTGCTGGGTCCATACTGGTCGGAACCTACACTGCTGAAACTCGCGCACAGTTATCTTGAAGCGCGTCCATTCACTGAACGACCACCTGTCAACGCCGACAACATTGGTTGAAAACTAGAACACTATCCGCAGATTACGCCGATTACGCAGATTTTCTAAAATACGAGGCTTAGCCTCTTTTCGCAAGAAATCGGCGTAATCGGCGGATGATGTTCTTTGGCAGGAATTAGCGAGTGGGGGGTAGCTTTTTGATGCGATCCTTCTTGTCGGGGATCAAGTCGCCGGTGAAGATCTCGACGACACCTTTGGCGGTTCCGATCACTGGAGTAACGTCGAGCCCAACATGCACAGCTCCAGGGATCAACCCCTTCTTCTTGATTTCATAGCCGGCAAGTCCAAACGCAAGCACAGAACCGATAATTGGAATCGGTTTAATAATTCGCCTGGCTACGCGCCATCCGCCAGCTCTGAAAATTCTTCTTGTTACGCCACTGCTCATCTTGATTTCGATCAAAACACACTTGGAAGGTGATTGTCGATATGGCCGTTGCCGATTGCCGATTGCTCATTGCAAAGATAACGGCCTGGAACGCAAGCCGCGAATCAGATCTGACATATCGACTATCAGCAATCCCAAATTCGCAATCCGCAATTCGCAATCCCTCCTACCGCTCTCGGTTCACCGGTGCTAGCATGCCTACGTTTCAAATACTCCTTGGACCTTCGACTCGACCGCTTAGATGCGCATAAGATTTCTTCTTGCTGCCTTAATATTCACCATAACGTCACTTCTTTTTTCCTGTCGCCCAAACTCAACGACAGCACATCGCCTGCTGATCTACACGCCACACGGTCAGGATCTGCTCCGCGATTTCGTCACTCGTTATAAACAGAAATACCCCGAAGCCGAAGTTCAGTTTCTCGACATGGGTTCGCGCGAGATTCTCGAACGCGTCAGAGTCGAGAGAAACAGACCGCAAGCCGATCTCTGGTGGGGTGCGGCACACACTACTTTTCAAACAGCGTCAGAAGAAAATCTGCTTGCCGAATTCCGCCCGAGTTGGGCTGACAAAGTTCCTGCCTCTTCGCGCGACCCTCACGGACGTTGGTATGGAACATACGAAACACCACAGGTCATCGCTTACAACAGCGACGCCGTGTCTGCATCGGAAGCGCCACATGATTGGGATGATGTCCTGGATCCAAAATGGCGGGACAAGGTTCTAATCCGAAACCCAAATCCGTCCGATACGATGCGTGTGATTTTCAGCGCGATGATTTGGAGGTTTTACCAAGACACAAGCTCGCCTGACAAAGGCTACGATTGGTTACGCAAGCTTGATGCAAACGTTCACGAGTACACTGCGGATGGAACCTTGTTGATGCAAAAGCTCGCGCGTCGCGAGGGCTTGATCACATTGTGGGACATGCCCGATGTGCGTCTCTATAACGAACAGAAAAACTTGCCTGTTGCTTACATAGTGCCGGCCAGCGGCACGCCCGTAATCACTGATGGCATTGCCATAATTCGCGGCGCACAAAACGAAGAAGAGGCTCGACGGTTTTATGAATTCGTAACGACACCTGAAAGTCTCGCCTACGCAGCAAACAAGTATTATCGGATTCCGGTACGTAAGGACCTCGACCGCTCACAACTTCCTCAATGGATGAATGAGCCATTTACAAGCATGCCGGTCGACTGGGACTTGTTGGGAAAACAAGGCGGCGAATGGTTAAGATACTGGGACACGGAGATCAGGGGCAGGAGCAGTCGTCAGTAGAAGCAGTTGTTGGATTGGGGAATCGTTAAGAGATCATTTGTCATTGGTCATTTGACATTTTTCATTTGTCATTTGGCAGACGCGACTTCGGACTTTGATTTGGCAACGTGGCCCAGTCACCAGACCAAATGAAAAATGAAAAATGATCGCCTTCTAAACTTTTGATGCCCTTACTTTCTCTCCAAAACATCTCAAAGTCCTTCGACACGACCCGCGCCGTGAACGACGTTTCGCTCGATGTCAGTAAAGGCGAGTTCTTTGGTTTGTTGGGACCGTCCGGTTGCGGCAAAACAACAACGCTCCGGATGATTGCCGGTCTCGAGCAACCGGACACTGGCTCAATCAAGTTTGACGGCAAAGACATCACA
This sequence comes from Pyrinomonadaceae bacterium, assembly GCA_035257465.1. Lineage (GTDB taxonomy): Bacteria > Acidobacteriota > Blastocatellia > Pyrinomonadales > Pyrinomonadaceae > PSRF01. The sequence goes on from DATEXA010000313.1 coordinate 15,450, forward strand.
AACCTGCCGCCCGAACGTCGCGGCTTCGGAATGGTGTTTCAGAACTACGCGCTCTTTCCCCATCTCAACGTCTTCGAGAATGTCGCCTTTGGTTTGCGGGCACGTCATAAATCGAAAGCTGAGATGGACGAACGCGTGGTTGGTGCACTCGAACTGGTGCAACTTCCCGGATATGGCAAACGCCGCGTCGACGAACTCTCCGGTGGTCAACAGCAGCGCGTTGCAATCGCACGAGCAATTGCCATCGAACCGGTGTTACTTCTCTTTGACGAGCCCTTGTCGAATCTCGACGTATCGCTGCGCAAAGAAACTCGTGGTGAACTTCGCGAGCTGGTTACCCGGCTGGGACTGACGGCAGTTTATGTCACTCACGATCAGGAAGAAGCGTTTGCGTTGTGTGATCGCATCAGTGTTTTGGTAGGCGGAACACTCATGCAATCGGGTCAACCCCGTGAACTATACGAACAACCCGCAGACATTTCGGTCGCGCGCTTTCTTGGTCGGAATAATTTGATTCGCAGCATGCGGCTGAGCTCGAGTAAATCCAGCGAAGCTGAATTCAAGACGCTGGAAGGTGGGCACACGCTAAGATTTCCAATCAACCACGATGACCTGGCGGCGTTGAACAAACCGGTATTCCTATCGATTCGACCGGAACATGTGAGCCTGAGTCTTCAGAATGGTACGAATAGCAACACTCTGAGCGGCCGTATTCAGGAAATCGTTTACGGTGGCGCTACTTCAACCGTCCGAATCGACGCAAACGGACTCTTGCTCGAAGCATTAGTGCTTCAACCCAACGGACTAAGAGTGGGTGAAGAGTGCAGCGTAGTACTGGCGCCTGAACATTTGCGATTGCTGCGCAGTGAGTAGTCATTCAGCCTTGGCAAACCTCGCTTCGAAATCATCCCGTCATCGCTTCGATACTTCTTCCCTTCTGCTCATTTTGATTACTGCGGTTGTTCTGCTCTACGGCGTCATCTATCCAAACCTATCTGTCGTGACTTCTTCTTTACAGCAATCAGGAGTATGGACTCTCGCGAACTACCGTGAAGTTCTGTCGCAACGAATTGTTCTCGAAGCCATCCTCACGAGCCTCGGAGTGTCGCTCGCGACCGTATTTCTCTGCGCATTAGTTGGAGTTCCGCTCGCCTTTCTTTTCGAGCGCTACACATTTCCCGCTCGTCGGGTGTTTGCGGCTTTGGCAGCGCTGCCACTCGTACTACCGCCACTCGTCGGCACAGTAGCGTTCATTTTTCTGTGCGGTGAGTCAGGCATCCTTGCTCGTTTTATTCAACACCTGTTTCGACTGCAAAACTCACCGTGGAGCCTGCGTGGTTGGCCGGCACTGCTCTTATTTCACACATACACCATGTATCCGTTTTTCTACGTCTTCGTTGGTGCGGGTTTGCGGCGCGTGGACGCGAGCCTGGCAGAGGCTGCGCGCAGTTTGGGAGCATCTGGATCAATCGTGCTACGCCGTGTTCTATTACCCCAACTCATACCCTCCCTGATCGCAGCCGCCTTGCTCACTTTCATGATTTCAATGGCGTCTTTCAGTGCACCTCTTCTCTTCGGCGGCAACGTGCGCGTACTCACTCTCGAGATCTTTACGGCGCGCCAACGTGGTGATGCCGCGATGGCGGTGACGGAAACAGTGATCCTCGCGGTCATTTCTCTTAGTACTCTCGTAGTCTTTCAACGCTACGAAGGAACACGAAGGTTTGTCGCGGCAGCATTGAAGGGTTCAACTCGACGACGTCAGCCGATTAGTAGTGGGCGACTACGTACAGTGGCAACGTTACTGGCGATTCTGTTTTCGATCGCGTTGGCATTGCCTGTTGTAACTCTTATTCTCGTAAGCTTTGCACGCGAAGGTTCCTGGACGACCGAAACGTTGCCGGCGGCCTACACGACGGCAAACTACCTGAGGCTGTTTAGCGAACCGCAATCTAGTGAAGTTTTCATCAACAGCCTGTTGATGTCGGCAATAGCAGCTGTGGCAGCGTTGTTGTGGAGTTTCTGCGTCGTCAGCTTGGTTGTGAGAAGAAGCAGGAGCGACAAGCTAAAGTTTATCTCACAGGGCTGGCGGCGATTGTTGTCATTGTTAGTCCTGATTCCGTGGGCTTTGCCGGGCACTGTCGTCGCTGTTTCGGTGGCTGAGGCTTACGGCAAACCGGGACTGCTGTCAGGCTCGTTTGTTCTAGTCGGAACATTCTGGATTTTGCCCGTGGTTTACTTTCTTCGCTTTATGCCGCTGGTTGTGCGAGCGCTTCAGGCCAGCATGGAACAACTTGATCCAACACTGGAAGAAGCCGCTGGGTCCCTTGGAGCTCGTGCGTGGCAAAGGTTTTCTCGCGTTACATTGCCGCTTGTCTGGCCGGGTGCCGTGGCGGGGACTCTGCTGGCATTTGTCATTGCATTGGGCGAATATGTTGCATCGGTCATCGTCTTTGTGCCCGCGAATCGTCCGATATCTATTGCTATCGCATCTGAGTTGAGGGATTTCAATCTCGGTGCTGCCGCGGCGTACGGAGTAGTTCTAATCGGTATCATCGCCATCAGCATGACGGTCGCTGGAAAACTCGAGCGCTGGCGTTCGTGATGTTCGGCTTATTCAGCAGTTCTTTCTTCACTCCGGAGGAGTACAGAACCTGACATTGTTTTGTTCGCGTTCTAATTTTTGTAATACGCTCTAAAGTTCTCGAATATTGTGGATAGTCTAACTAGTTAAGGCATCGATCCATTATGCGATTTCTTCGATCAAAACCACTTAACACCTTCATCGCTTTACTGGTGGCGCTGTTTCTAAGTTCCAGCGTCGCGCCCCAATTACAACACGCACAAACGACCGAAATCGGATTTGCAGATCGCGCGGCCCGCGCTGAACTTCATCAGAGCCTGCTGGATCTAACAAATTCCTTCACGGTTCTTTGTGTGGCAGCGCATCCAGACGACGAAGACGGAAGCACGCTGACTGTGTTGAGACGAAAGTATGGAGTTCACACTGTCAGCCTGTTCTCGACCTACGGTGAAGGTGGACAGAACGCTGTTGGCCCAGAACTCTATGAAGAGCTCGGAGTAATCCGCGCCCGGGAAACAATGGCGGCTGCTGAAGTCCAGGGATCAGAACCACACTTCTTAGGATTTCGAGATTTTGGGTTTTCAAAATCAGCGGAGGAAACCTTTCGAGCGTGGGGAGAAAAGGAAGGCCTGCGCCGAATGGTGCTACAGATTCGAACATTGCGTCCTGATGTGATCATTACCAATCACGACACAACGAGCGGACACGGACATCATCAGGCAACCGGGCGATTGATTCTCCAGGCGTTCGACGCCGCGGCAGATCCAAAACAATTTCCAGAGCAGTTGAAGCAAGTCACAGTTTGGCAGGCACAACGCCTGTTTGTTCGTAGTCGCACAGCGCCTACGACGGAAGGGCCGCCCCAACAGTTCACCATCGATCCAAACGAAGTCGATGCAATTCGCGGGGAAACTTACGCTCAACAAGCGCTGGCAGCTCTTCAAAAACACGCCACACAAGGGCCATGGCCCAAGGCCATCTCTCCCACGGGTGCGCGAGTCATTCGCTACAATCTTGTTCGCCAGGCTCAATCCGCACCTGCGCTATCGCCTGACGCAAAAACACCTATCGATGGATTAGTCCTCCCAGAATCAATCCGGACTGGTTTTGTCGCGCCGACTATCGACAACAAGCCACTCACCGAATTTTTAGACAAACGTGGTGAAGTCCTCGTCTCACTGGTTAACGCTCGAAAGCGTGGCGCCTTCACGGCGGCGAAGGAAGTAGTTGATTTGGATCCGCAGCGATTCAAACTGATGTCGGCTCGACTCGATAAGGCTCTGGCAACTGCTGCTGGCGTGGCTTTGAATGTCGAAAGCGACGAACCTGTCCTGGTGCCGGCGGCGAAAACAAAGATCTCCGCGTCACTCGCGAATACGGGAGACTCCGACGTCCAGATCAAGCGAGTCGTCCTACATAGCTTTGACTTGGATAACCGAATCCCGACAGCAGACAAGATGTTGCCGGAAACCGAAACCTCCGGACACATCGAAGTCCCAACACCCAGGACGGCATCGTTGACTGTTCCTGCTGCTGACCACCTTTACGATGGTCAGTTGTTTGGACAACCTCTGACGGTTAATGCTGACTTAACCGTGGAGGGTGCAAACTTCAATATCTCAACTGAGATCCGGCGAGAGGTCGCTCCTCCGGTTGAAATCCTCAAGGTCGATCCAGACATTTACGTTAGAACTCCGGCTACGTCGCAAAAGCCTTTGGAGTTTAAGGTCCGATTGATTAATCACATGCCGGGTGAATTTCGCGGATTAGTGAGAATTGTTGGTCAGAGTCTCGAGACTGGTCGCGAAGTGTCGCTGGCGTCGCATAGTTCCGACGTAGTAAGTGTTTCGGTTCGCAGTCTGCCGCTCATCAAGCAAACACAAGCAAAGTCCGAGATCGCAGTCACAGTTGATTTGCCAATTCCAAAGACGCCAATCCATAAGAAGAACGTAACGTTGGTTTACGCTGACGCGCTCGTTGCTCCAGACATTGTTGTCGGTTACTTACCGAGCTTTGACGATACGATTGCAAGGTCACTTGACGCACTGGGAGTGACGGCCAAACAACTTACTGTCGCCGACATCGCGTCGGGTGACCTTTCGAAGTTCAATACAATCATCCTGGACAATCGTTCTTACGAGGCTCATCCGGAGTTAACACCGGCCAATGATCGACTGCTGAAATATGCGGAGGATGGAGGCACGCTTCTCGTTTTCTATCACAAGACAAACGAATGGAATCCGGATGAAAGACAGAAACGTCCGCAGTTGGCGCCATACTCCATTGTTCTTAGCGATGACCGTGTAACTGAAGAGGATGCTCCGATCGGTCTGCTTCAACCACACCACCCCCTTTTCAATTCACCAAATCGAATCACGCAAGCTGACTTTGAGAACTGGATCCAGGAGCGAGGACTTTACTTTCCGAAGGAATGGGACTCGCACTACGCGGCGTTGCTTACAACAAGCGATAAAGGAGAACCACCACTTCGAGGCGGCCTGCTCGTAGCTCCATACGGAAAAGGGAACTACATCTACACGAGCATGGTTTGGTATCGGCAGTTGCGTGCGGGGATTCCCGGAGGGTTTCGTTTCTTCGCCAATTTGATCAGCTACGGAAAAAGCAAACCTGAACCATCAAAACAATCGATAAGCAGCACGCCTTGAGGATTGCCTCCTAGCAGCCATTTAACGCTGAAAGCGTTCGCTAATTCCAGCCCAGGGTTGCGCCTTGAGCAACCCTGGGAAAGAGTCGAGAATTTGCGTATCGCAACCCTGAAGGGGTTGCCATCGTTTTTATCCATGACACATACGACGCAACCCTTTCAGGGTTGCTCTTTCATATTCGAATGCTGACCCCAGGGTTGCCCGAGCACAACCCTGGGCTGGAATTTGCGAACGCTTTCAGCGTAATGCGCTTATAAGAAAAGCCCGCATTGGCGGGCTTCTTTTAATAGAAGATTCGTACCGTTTCTTACGCTGGTGAATCGAGAATCGGTTCCTGCTCGATTACAGGTTCAGATTCCAACTTGACGCGTGCTCTCTCAAGGAAGGTCTTGATCATCTCTCTGACACGTTTCTGCATCTCCGAACTGATCGCGCTCTCGCCCACCAGGATGGCAAAACGATGTAGGTCCTTCGCATGTTTGCGCCGCAACTCAACGTGCTGGACGATCCTAATCAGAACCTTTTGGCCTCGTTCTTCAAACGCCGCTGCATACCGCAGATAATTCTTCATCTCCGAACGTGCTGGTGACCATTCGAGCCGATCCGGCGAGTCTTCTGTCTTTTCAACCGTAAACGACGCGTGAACTGCGCCAATGACAGGAACTTCTGCGCGCACCACCCAGCGCATGATCCCGCCGGCTTCTTTCCTGATTCCTTCGATGCCTGGCATGAGATCCGCGAAGTTACGAAGTTCACCAAAGAACTCGCGGGCCTTTTCCACAGTTGTCCGCAATTCCATTTGATCTGCGTAAGATGCTTTGATTCGAAACATTTGTTCTCCGTGAACCTTCGTCCCGACATGTTGATGCAGGCTCGCACAACTTGTTTGCCTGCATCATCAATTGCTAAGTTACACGAGGGAAAGTCTCCAAGTAAATAACAAAGTACCCATGAAAGAATAATTTAATATGAGTGACAGAAAAGCTTGCCCGCGCTGCGAAAAACGAGGACTCAAACCCTGGGCTGAGCTGACGGACGAACAACGCGAGGTCGTCAAACGGCTGCCGCATTCGGCGGCATATTCGGAGGAGGAACGAAAAGCATCCCATCGTTGGTGTACACGGTGTTGGTATGAAGAGGTCGACACCACGCATCACGCTTAAATACCAAACGACTTTTAGCCGAGGATGCGATTGTAAGCTTCACGAATGGAGTGCATCTGGTCCGTCAGCACTTCACCCAACCCCTCGGCAGACTCAAAACCCATCTTTGTTGCGACATCCCTGGCAGTCGCATGATCTGGATCCTGCAAACGCGTCGAACGACCAACGATCAATCGCAAGTTGTGATCAACCGCCCGTAGTAAGTCGTAACCGGCGCTCAACACCGAAAAGTCTTCTTCCGAAAGCGATCCTTCCTGACGCAACCTCTCCAGAGTGAAAGCCGTAGATCGGTCGTCTCCTTCATCGGGAATCTCATCACGAAGCTGCAAGTACCTCGCAGCAAAGTAGACGTCGAGCATGCCGCCGGGTCCGTACTTTATATCTGTGCCCTGGCGACGACCTCTGCTCCCCTTCTCGCGTTCCAGCCGATCACGAACGTGCTTTGTGGCAGTGCTCAACTCCTGCGCAGCTGTCTTCGAGGCGTTCTGATGAATTCGATGACGCGCGTGTGTTTCGATCATTTTGCCCAGTTCCAAGTCTCCACCAACCGCTCGAAGCTTCAAATACGCCAGCCACTCCCACGGGTCACTCTTTTCTTTCAGATACTCCAGCAGTCCTTCGGAACTCAAGACAAGAGGACCATTCTTTCCGTGCGGACGAAGCCTGAGATCCACTCGATACAAGTAACCTTCTCTTGTCACACTTGAGATCGCAACAATCATCAATTCAACCAGGCGTGCATAAGCTTCGTCCTGAGACAGACCCACGACTGGCGAAGGCACGAGGGAATCGTAAGTAATCAGTATGTCGAGATCAGACCCGTAATCCACACCACCGGTCCCTAAACGTCCGAGTCCAAAAACAGCGAGTCGAGGTCCGGTTCGCAACTTGCCGACGCGGCGGGCCATTTCGCGACGCGCAATAAGGTACGCAACATTCAAACTCGCAACTGCCAATTCTGTTTGTAGCTTGTTTGCTTCGAAGGTCGAGATCTCTTTGATAGCGTCGAGCATTCCAATTTCGACAAGCAACTCAGCCCACTGGTGACGGAAGGCGGCAAGCTCAGCTGCGAAGTTGTTGTGCGAATCAATTGCCGACCGAAGAAGCGCGCGATAGTCGCGACGAAGGCAAACTTCCCGGTTTACTCCAAGCGAACTGATCAGCTTTGGATTTGCTGAGATCATCTCCGAGAAGAAATCAGACGAACCGCAGAGAGTTACTAGTTTCGGCAGGTGATGCTCGCGAAACTGCAGGTGTTCATCTGTCTTCTCCAACGACGCTGCGATGCGAGCTGCCTGGAGCAAAGCGCGGTGGGGGTTCAGTGATCGATTTGCGGTGCTTTGAAGAAGTCGCGTTAACAGATCTTGTCGTTGTTTACCATCCGATTCATCGGTGAAGAGATGTTCCGCAAATATACGTGCGGCTGACTGAGCCAATCCGGTGTCCTTATCAACCGCTTGAATCTCGCGTTGTGGTTGAGAGTCCGTCGCATCACTTCGACCTTCTACTTCCGCAAATAGCCGATCGTACGTTTGCCTGACGGCAGTAGTGTGGAGCTTCAAAGCATCGTTGAAGTCCTTTTCCGCGGTGTCCCCCTTGAAACCCATGCGACGTGCAACAAGCAAGCGCGAGTCCAAAGCCTCGGGCACGGTATGCGTTTGCAGCCCTTGGGCCATTTGCAACCGGTGCTCAAGTGTGCGCAGAAAGTAATAGGCATCGGAAAGAGCGCTTCGTTCCTGCTGAGTTATGAAGCCTCGGTCGGCCAAACGGCCCAAACTCACAAGCGTGTGTGAGACTCGAAGCCAATCATCACGACCGCCATGCGCGAGCTGTAATGCCTGGGCAATAAACTCGATCTCTCGAATTCCCCCACGGCCAAGCTTTACATTAAATCCTGCTTTCTTTTCGACCTGCCGATCAATTTTTTGTTTTGCCAGGCGAACACTCGCGAGTGCATCGCTTACAGAAACTTCGGGCCGAAACACACATGGTGTGACCTTGTCTTTGAAGCTCGTGAACAGCGTTGCCGAGCCGGCCGCAGCTCGGACTCGTATCAATGCCTGTCGTTCCCAGTCTTGAGCGGAACGTTCGTAGTATCGAACTGCCTCATCGAGTGAACACGCCATCGTACCGTCACGACCATGAGGTCGAAGTCGAAGATCGACTCGATACGCAGCGCCTTCGCCTCCGGACTGTCCAGCGAACTTGGCAATCGATTCGGAAAGCTTCACGTAATATTCTCGATTCGTTACTACGCCGCGTTCACCTGTGCCTGATGTCGAGCCTTCGTCGGAATAAAGAAATACAAGGTCAATGTCAGACGCGTAGTTGAGTTCCAGTGATCCGAGTTTACCGAGAGCCAGGACACAGAACTCCGCTGTCGCACTACGACCGCGCTCGTCTGTTTTGCGAGGCAGGCCGTACCGATTATCGAGATCACGACGGGCGAGGCTGAGTGCGTAATCGAGAATTGCGTCAGCAAGGTTCGACAGTTCTTCGGTTGTCTCGACGAGTGTGTGCGTACGGCGGATGTCGTGAAGGTACGTTCGCAGCAACTCACGACGTCGGAATCGCGCAAGGAGATTTTGAGTATTGAGCGAGGAATTGGTTAGAGCAAACCGGGCCAGTGATTCTTTTAGTTCGTCAACAGTTCTGACTCGAGGATCCTCACGCTCACGGGAAAGCCACGACAAGTATTCAGAGTTCTGCTCCAGCGTAGTTGCCAGCAACGGACTCCAGGCAGTGAGTGCGAGAACATCTGCAAGTAGGGCCGGCTTCTTTAACAGGTTTTGATGCGCGCGCTGGTCCTCGGTGGCGAGTCGTTCCAGAAAGAGTTGCGCCGCGTGAGCATCAGGAAGATCTCGTAACAGAAACTCTGTCTTTTCGTTGAGCGATTGCACGCCGTCTATTCTACACGTCACGCTCACGCATGGCCCCGCTCAGGTGTTTCGCATTGGGTTGGGATGGTCGTGAATAGCAAGCCGCTAAAAAAAGGAGCGAAGTAACCGCACAAGAAAGTTGATTACTAACTTTGTGCGTCCCTTCGCTCCTGGCTCTAAAACTTCTGGGAGTTTTAGATGTCGTAGTACAGCGAGAACTCCAATGGATGCGGACGCATTCTGAGTGGAGTTATCTCACGGTCTCGTTTGTAAGTGATCCAACGTTCGATGAGTTGTTGACTGAAGACATCGCCTTTCAGCAGGAAGTCATGATCCGCTTCCAGAGCCTTCAAGGAGTCGTCCAATGAGCCAGGCAGTGTCGGAACGTCCTTAAGCTCTTCGGGCGACAAATCGTAAATGTCTTTCTCGAGTGGATCTCCTGGATCGATTCTGTTTTGAATACCATCCAACCCCGCCAGTAGCATCGCTGAAAATGCCAGGTAAGCATTGCAGGATGGATCTGGCGGTCGGAACTCGAGTCGTTTAAGTTTCGGATTCGTCGAGAACATCGGGATACGGATCGCAGCAGAACGATTGCGAGCTGAGTAAGCGAGATTCACAGGCGCCTCGAATCCGGGAACCAGCCGCTTGTAGCTGTTGGTTGTCGGAGCAGCGAAAGCCACGACGGCGGCGGCGTGTTTCAACAGTCCGCCAATGTAGTAACGAGCCATTTCAGAAAGCCCTGCGTATCCGTCGCCTGCGAACAAAGGTTTTTCACCTTTCCATAACGACTGATGGCAGTGCATTCCCGACCCGTTATCGCCATAGAGCGGCTTCGGCATAAACGTCGCTGACTTACCGTATTGGTTGGCAGTATTGCGAACCACGTACTTAAAGATTTGAAGATTGTCGGCCGTGCCGAGAAGCGTGGCGAACCGGAAATCGATTTCGCACTGACCAGCAGTGGCTACCTCGTGGTGGTGACATTCGACGGTGATTCCACATTTAGCCAGAATTAGGGAGATCTCGGAACGCAGATCTACCAGTGAGTCTGTCGGTGAAACTGGGACGTAGCCTTCTTTCGGCCGAATCCTATATCCAAGATTTGATCCGGAGAATTCGTCAGCCTCGCGACCGCTATTCCAGTGGCCTTCATCAGAATCGATTGTATAGCCCGCCGAATTTTGATTGTTATGAAATTTTGCTGAGTCAAAAACAAAGAATTCGGCTTCCGGCCCGTAATAAGCAGTGTCAGCCAAACCAGTAAATTTCAGATAGCTTTCTGCACGCTGCGCAACAGATCTGGGATCGAACGCGTAGCCTTCTTTCGTAATAGGATCGACAGCACTTCCGATCAAACAGAGAGTCGGCTGTTCCGTAAAAGGATCCATCCAGTACCGATTAGCATCAGGCACAAGGAGCATGTCTGATTCGTGAATTGCAGCCCAACCACGAATCGATGAAGCGTCGAAGCCGAAGCCATCTTCGAATTGCTCTTCACCGAGTTCGCCGATGGGAAAGGTTAAGTGTTGCCAGGAACCAGGCAAATCTGTGAAACGAACGGATACAAACTTGGCGCCCTGGTCGGAGGCAAATTTCAAAACAGTCTTTGGGTTCATGTGATCTCCTGAAAGATAAAGGGAGTGTTGGGGGTGCTCTTCGCCCCGGCGTTATTTGTGGTGCGAAGGATAATGAAGTGACGAACGAATCTGCGGAAATGGGCGTGCGTCATTGAAGGACGGGCGCTATAAAAAGCTGCCATTATAGTGACGACTTTTTCGAAGTCAAGGTGTTTTCGGGTAATGATCAGATAACAAATTTCTATTCGCAAGTCGAGCAAAGACGGAAGACTCCGAGTGCCATCTAAGCGCCTAAGGCCTCTCCTTGTTGGGTTGATCACTGCATTGAATTTCATTATTCGCTTAACTCTTGCACGACCGGCCGTGGATTTCAAAGAGTGGGAGACTGAAAAGTTGTTGAAATCTGCTAACGCGATATTGTTCAGTTACGTTCACAATTCGCACTATCAAAACAAGACCATCTCAAACAAAGCGCAGTTGGTAAAGTCGGAAGCGTTCAGACATGCATGTCGTATCCGGAGTGTCATCTCAGAATTTGCAACACCTGATTTCTCCCTGAAAAGCTCAATATTTTTGTAAAAACCGCTCGGTTCCCCCCTGTGGTCGAAACAAAAAAGTTATAGACCGACCCCTCAGTTTTCTGTTACATTGCGAAACTAAAGCGTTCCACCCAAAACACTACCCGCAACTTCGACTTCGGAAAAATGTACAACCGCGTTTTCGGCATTCGAATTACTGAACGAGTTTTACACGTAAGGCAGGAGACCGCCAATTGACCACGGCAATCGAGCAAACGCTCGAAACTTATGGAATTGAAAACTGGGGTGCCGGCTACTTTGACGTAAACCGAAAGGGTAATCTCATCGTCCGACCTGTCGAGGGAGATCCTCGATCAGCAGACCTCAAAGAGATCATCGACGACCTGGCTAAAAGAGGCATAACAGCCCCTGTCTTACTTCGCTTTCCGCAACTCGTAGCGGCGCAGGTACGAAAACTTCAGCGCGCCTTTAGCCGATCAATCCGAGAGTTTGAGTATCAGGGTGCGCACATGTGTGTGTACCCAATGAAAGTTAATCAGCAACGCGCGGTTGTCGAGGAATACCTTCGCGAAGGTTCCCGCTATGACTTCGGTCTGGAGGCCGGTTCAAAAGCAGAGCTCTACGCAGCGCTGGCCCTTGAACAACCTTCCGATAGCTTGCTCGTCCTGAACGGTTTCAAAGATCAGGAATTCATCGAGCTGGCTTTTGCGGGTGCGCGGGTTGGCAAACGCGTTGTCATTGTGATCGAGAAACTAGGGGAACTAGATCACGTGCTGAATGTAGCTGAACATCATGAAGGCCCTCTTCCCATGATTGGCATGCGGGTCAAGTTGTACTCGAAGGGTTCTGGTCGCTGGGAAAAGTCGGGTGGCGAGGCAGCGAAGTTCGGGCTTACAACGACGGAACTTCTTGAAGTCATTCACAGGTTGGAAGAAGCTGACAGGATAGACATGCTTAAGCTTCTTCATTTTCACATCGGGTCCCAACTCACCGACATCAAGCGTATTAAAAACGCTATGAAGGAAGCCGCTCGTGTTTATGCCAAGGTCTTTCAAATGAAGGTTCCGATCGACCTGCTGGACGTTGGCGGAGGAATGGCAGTTGATTACGACGGATCCAAAACCGCGTTTGACTCGTCGGCAAACTATACAGCACAAGAATTCGCTAACGACGTCATCTACACGATCAAACAGGTCTGCGACGATGAAAACGTTCCGCATCCGACAATCATTCAGGAGTCAGGTCGTTTCCTGGCTGCCTACCACGCGATCCTTGTGACCAATGTACTCGACGAGATCGAAACGGTGGTTGAGGACATCACTCCGATCGAAATCGATGAGGACGATCCGCAAGTTGTAATTGAGCTCGGCGATCTTCGTGAATCAGTAACCGTCAAAAATTATCGGGAGTACTATCACGACGCACTTGAACATCGCGAAGAGTTGTTCACCCTATTCAATCTCGGACTCATCTCTCTGGAGGATCGAGCTAAAGGCGAAGTTCTGTTCTGGGACATTTGTGAACGCGCCGACAAGTATGCTCAGCAAGCCAAGTACGTCTCTGAGGAGTTTGGCGAGTTGCGTCGGTTGCTGTGCGCTAAGTATCTAACAAACTTCTCCGTCTTTCGTTCCGTGCCGGATCACTGGGCACTGGATCAACTGTTCCCGATTGTTCCGATTCACCATCTCAACAAGCCACCCACCGAGTACACAACGCTGTGCGATATCACTTGCGACTCGGATGGTATCGTTGACAAGTTTGTGGACCTTCATGATGTGAAGCAGGTTCTCGAACTTCATGCGCTGAACCCGGAGGAACCTTACTATCTCGCCTTTTTGCTTGTGGGCGCCTATCAGGAAGTAATGGGAAACAATCACAACCTCTTCGGCGCACCGCATGAGGCGCACATTCATATCGACGAAGAGGGTTACCTGATTAAGAAAGTTATCAGGGGAACTACCGTCGGCGGTGCCGCGGAACGAGCACGCTATGAACGCAGCTTTCTCCACGATGGCTTTCGGCGACAAATTTCCAGACGTGTGAAGGAAGGTGAGTTGAGTGAAGCCGAAGCTGCAGAACTTTCACAATTTTACGAATCTCGTTACGAGGCATACACCTATCTGGCCGTTAATGGGGTAAAGACTCGCTCACGACGAAAGTACGATTACTAAGTCATGTAATACGCAATCAAATCTATGGACTCTAGTTCGAGAGGTTGATAACCCGAATGGTCACCCAACGAAAACCTAAAGCATCAAAGTACCTAACAACTCCCACGCGTCCTGTACAAGTGGATCGGGATCGTTCGGTGGCTGGGCTTCTCGAAAAAATGGAAGGCACGGGCTTCGGTGGGCGCCAGCTGGCTGAAGCGCACCGCATATGGCTCGACATGCTCGGCGACAACACAACCATCCTGGTGGCCGGGTCTGGCGCGCTGATTCCCGCAGGCATGCGACGTTTGCTCGCCTATGTGATCAAGAATCGTTTCGTCGATGTTCTGGTGTTGTCTGGTTCAATGTTGTTTCACGACCTGCATGAGACGCTGGGTCGTTATCATTTTCAGGCACATCCGAGTATGACCGATGCTGAACTCGAATCAGCCCAGATCAGCCGGATGTGGGATTTGCTGGCAAGCGACGAAGAATACCGGGAAGCAAAAGAATGGATTGCCGGATTTACAAATCAACTCGATCAAAGCCGCGCGTATTCGCCGCGTGAATTCTTACATTTGCTTGGCCGTGAACTCGCCGAGATCGCTTCCGAAGACGGGGTTCTGACTTCAGCATACAAAGCACGCGTTCCGATTTTCTGTCCCGCAATCGCGGATAGTGGACTTGCCGTTGGCATAGCTGGCGGTCGTTTTGAAAAAAAGAATTCCTTCCTGTTCGACATCATCCAGGATGTCCTGGACATGATGAATGTAATGTCGCACGCACGTATCTCTGGAATCATCAATCTCGGAGGTGGAACTACAAAGAGCTTCATTCAACAAGCGACGCTCTCATCGTTCCTGCAAAAAGAACACCACCACGGTCATAAGTACGCGATCCAGATCTCAACTGACGCTCCTCATCCTGGAGGAAGATCTAATGCCGTGTCGTTTGACGAAGGATTGTTTTACGGAAAGCTGGCACGAGGAGCACATACCGCTTACGTACCGTGTGACGCGACAATTGCCTTACCGATTCTGATTACGTCTCTTTCTCAAACCGCCGCGAAGTACATGAAGGGACGGAAAAAACCAAACTTTGCGTTTGGCAGAGAGTTGATCGTCGAAGCCCCATGACGATCTCAGATCTCAGATCTCAGAAATTTGAGATCTTATTCCGAGCGGTAGGCTCCCACCCCGCAAATATCTTCACCAACCCTTTTAAAGTAACCGACCTTTTGCTCAACCAGATATGAGACTGGATTGATCCACTTGTACTCTATTGTCGCTTCACCTGAATCCCACGCGGCATCCCAAATCGCCTGGCCCAGTGACTTCCCGTCGGCATCCTTCCACACATCCGATGAGACCCCGACATACTGCGCGAATCCGCCGTTCGCTGTGATCTTGTGACTGGAGCCAATGCACACAACGTAGAGATCCCGATCCCCAAACGGCGTCCTCATCGCTGTGAAATCAGCAAGCGCCTTGGTTCTTCCAACGGTGTTGTAGTGATCGACTGCTTTCAGCATCATTGCTTTCGCCTCTGCAGGAGTACCTCGTCCACTTGGTAGTGATGCTGGTGAAGCATTAGCTTCCGGTGCCGTGTCAGAAGCCTTCGTTTGATGCAGGGAGTTGAGGTGGCTACAGCCAACCAGGAGAACTGAAGCCACTGCTGCGGAAATTATTAATCTTCGCATAAATCCTCCCGTTTATTGTTCGATATACTTTTTTAGCTTGTCGCGAAGGTATTTAGGTTATGCAGCCGATCGACAAGCTAAATAAAGCATATCGGACAATCGTGTGCTCACCTCCGTCGAAGCGTCACGAAGCCCAATACCAAAAACGCGAGTCCAATTCCGATAAACGCCCTTCGTCCGGAAAATCCAATAACCATGAACGAAATACCAAGCGCTATAAATGGATAACCGACACGTCTTCTCATGCGTTCCTCCAATCAAGTTAACCACTGCAATACTTCTTCTTCGCCCGTGCTTCGCGTACCGCCGACGACGTGAATGAAGTATTCCTCAAGTGATACCGGCCCCGTTCCATCGCCATCGAGACTAATTCCTTTGCGCAATTCGTTGAGCGCACCAGATGCCAATAATTTCCCGTGCGCAATTATGGCAATGTCAGAACAAAGACGTTCAACTATCTCCAAAACGTGTGAAGTCAGAAACACAGTCAACCCGCGAGCTGTCAGACGTGATAACAGGTCTTTCAAGGTTCTCGACGCAATGGCGTCAACACCTTCGAACGGCTCATCCAGAAAGAGAATGTCGGGCCGGTGAATCAGTGCGCATGCCAGCGACAATTTTTTCTTCATACCATGCGAGTACTCGATGACTAGCTTCTTGGGCTCATCCTTCAACTCCATCAGCTCCAGCAGTTCCTTTGACCGTTGAGCGATATCTACTTTGCCAAGTCCGTACATTCGTCCGGTGAAAGAAAGCATCTCGGCACCTGTCAGGCGCTCAAAGAGATTGAGATCCTCGGGCACAACACCAATGCTTCTCTTCACGGCCATTGGCTGTTCTGCGATATCAAGACCAAGCACGCGCAGCTTTCCGCTGGTTGGCGGCAGCAAGCCGGTCAGCATCTTGATCGTAGTTGACTTGCCGGCACCGTTTGGTCCCAGAAAACCAAAAAAACTTCCCCGGCGCACTTGAAGATCGATGTGATCTACAGCAACGAAGTCACCGAACTGCTTTACCAGAGAGAATGTTTCAACTGCCGGTGATGGCGAGGAAACAAGTGGCGGAGTTGACATGCAAGTGTTTGTACGCGTGAAGGAACGGATAGGTCAAGCGGGATGAAAGAAATGACCATCCGCAGATTTCGCAGATTTCGCAGATTCAATCTTGAACGGTTGGGTTAGTACCGATTCAAATACCGATTCAAAATTAATCTGCGTAATCTGTGGATGTTTTTTTTTATTTCGTATCAGCCTTTCAACCAACCCCTGGCACCGTCCGCAACGATCACCGCCGGTAGTTCACGATGCGTACTCATCATGAATGCGTTGCTACTTGAGGCCAACGCGTTTCCGTGAGTGGCCAAAAGATTCACAAACTTTCCGAACGGTGACCAACCGTAGTAGTAGCCATCAGCCATACTGATCAGTACGTCTGCGGTGTGCTGGACACGTGGAGTTGAAAGCGACTTGTGAATATTGACAACTGCATTGGGGTAGCGATGTCGACTCGTCTTTTCGAACCAATCATCGACTGAAGCAAAACCCTGGGTATCAATTTTCCCTTCGGCTCGCAAGCTCTCCATCGCAGGCTTCAACTCCAATGGATCTCCAGTCGTCGGCGTGTAGCAATAACGATTGTCGGCACGACTTTCAAGCCGCGCGTCTCCACGCGAACTCTGCAACATAACCCCACCTTCGCTACGATAGACGGCGAAATCAACTCCGCGAATCTCGATGACTGCTGCCGCCACTTCAGGAATCAATGCCTCATCACCACAATACGCCGCTGCATAGCTACACAAACCAAAAGCAGGAATCGATACTACCCGGCCTCCATTTTTCAACTCAGCTGAGACCTTGAAGTTCTTGCGCCGCAAATGTGTGACGAGGCTGATTCTACGGTTCTCTTCGAGGTTCATTCCGTGATCGGAGAACATAACGATCTCCGTCTCGTTACCGCAGAACTTTCGAATGTCTTTGAGAATCTTGTCGAGCGATTCCAACGCCACATTCAGTCGCTCCGGTCCCTGCGTATGAAGCAATCCATCTGTGGCTTTTAGAAAAGCGAAGTAGTCGCGCGTTTGCGGAGCTGTTCGAAAGCGTTCATGGAATCGTTGCATGTCCGTGCGCCAGACGGTCTCAGGCGCAACGTAGATAAGAAACTCGAAAGCCAGTGGTTCCTGGTAATCCAACTCGTCCATGTAAGACGAAGGTATCTTGTCGGGTGTGCGACGGCCCAGGTACTTGCGGACTCCACCGTGCAACTGTCGGTCGTTACGATCGAAGTAGAGACTCTCGTAGCCGGCAGGCGGGGTCGCACCAAACATCGCCGATAGCGCGACATTGGTCATGGTTGGAAATGGCGAGAGAAGTCGAGTCGGGTTACCAAAGTAATCGAAGAGGCCACGCTCTTTGACGCGCTCGATTATTTTGTGAGGAACTCCGTCGAGACAAAGCAACAGCCGACGAGGGCGAGTCTTGCCAGGACCATCTTGAACGATAGGTTGCATTACTGAGGTCCAACTTTACTTGTACTGACTTCTTTTTGCGCGAATTGTTGTGGCTTGTACGCCTGCTTCAAACCCTTTTTGGCCTCGTCGTGCGCATCGTAGACATTCGGCCTGGCCAACACTTCTTTATATTGCGCCAGCGCTTCATCTCGTCTACCTGAAACGTCGTAAGCTCGCGCGGCATACAAATGCGCCATCGTTACCAAACCGGGTTCGGCATGATCTTGTTTCGTGGCAGCCAGGAACTCTTTGGCAGCACGGTCGTTCTGGCCCGCTGTCAACAACACTTCACCGTACTTGAAATGAATGAGATCCATTGCGTTCGTTGCAGCGTCGCGCGCGTTCCGGTCACGAAGGAGTTCGTCGAAAGTGGCAAAAGCCTCCTTCTCAGCTTGCGCTGCACCTGCTGCGTCATTCGCACTGCGCTTCTGAGCGGCGATGGAAACCAATGCGTCAGCTGTCTCAAGCCTTAACAGGTAATTTCGTGGATACTTCGCGCTAAGTTCGCGAGTTATAGTCAACACATCGTTGAATCGTTTCTCGCGCGTATAAAGCAGGACGAGAACAGTCTTGGCATCATCCTGGGCCCAGTGCCCTTCCTTCGCAACCTGTTCTAACATTAAGAGCCCTTTTTTCTTGGAACCTCGATAGCCCGTGGCCCCGGCAACAACCTTGATAGGGAGCGGCAGAGAACCAACGACGTACTCATAAAGTCCAATTGTGATTTGGGCGTCGATATAAGTGGGATCCATTTTCAGGATCGCCCGATGATGTTCGACCGCATCATTACCGTCACGCAACGCAGCAAAGTGTCGCCGCTCAACAGCCTCTTCAAAGGCCGCCTTCAAGCCTTCAGTGTTCGCCAGAAAATCCAGCGCTTCAATACTCTTTGGATCCTGCTTGAGTCTTGCTTCGGCGAGGCGCTTCGCTTCTCGAGTGAGGCCGCGAAACTCGTCCACTACTTTCGGATCTACCTGATCATCGCCATTTGTGTAAAAGGACTCCGAGTTGTATAGCGACGACTGCAACCTGCGCGATTCGTAAAGGGTCTTAATCCAGAGCCTGGCGGCGAGAAGTTGATGGCCTCCTGGATGGTTTGGATAAAGCTGTACAATCTCCGTGAAATCGCGGTAGGCCTTGTCGTAGTCGATATTGTAAAGCGCTTCAAGCCCGCTCTTACGTAAGCTCTCGAAGTGCGCTCTTTCAGTTTCGCTCAGCCAGGGAGCCACAGGTTGCTGCGCGCGAACGCAGAACGTTGTCGCGAGCAAAACAACCAGAACACCTAGGAATGATTTCACTTGACTTCCTCCAACAAATGTCCGATCAGCTTGTCGTACCTAAGAAGTTACGCAAACGACTCCATGTACTTCACACCTGAACCAGTGTTGAAAAGAACAACACGATCGCTGGCCCTCACCTGATCCGCTTCTATTAACTTTCTCAGTGCCGGCAAACATGCAGCACCTTCGGGTGCACAAAATATTCCCTCAGCCGCACCTATCTCACGAGTCGCCTTGATAAGTTCATCATCAGTCACAGCGACGGCAGTGCCGCCGGAATCTCTAAGAGCATCAAGTATCAGAAAATCACCAATGGCTTTTGGTACCCTCAAGCCATACGCTGTTGTCGCGGCGTTTGGAAACTCGTCGGCAAACCGTTTCCCTTCTGCAAACGCTCGAACGATGGGCGCACAACCTGACGCTTGAACAGTTACCATCCGCGGTCGTTTCGATCCGATCCAACCCATCTGTTCCATCTCATCGAATGCTTTCCACATACCGATCAGTCCGGTGCCGCCACCGGTCGGATAAATGATTACGTCGGGGAGTTCCCAGTCAAGTTGTTCGGCAAGTTCGTACCCGAGGGTCTTCTTTCCTTCAACGCGATATGGCTCTTTAAGCGTCGAGACGTCAAACCAACCTTCAGCCTCTTTACGTCTTCCGACTTCCGCACCGCAGTCAGTAATCAATCCGTCCATTAGCGTCACATGCGCGCCAGTCTGCTGACACTCAACAACGTTTGCCCGTGGAGTATCGCGCGGCATGAAGATGAAGCACTCGAGTCCGGCACGAGCGGCGTAAGCAGCCAGTGCCCCGGCCGCATTTCCTGCCGAAGGCACTGCGAGTTTCGCAACACCAAGTTCCTTAGCCATCGAAACCGCTGCGGCCATACCACGCGCTTTGAAGCTCTGTGTTGGGTTCTGACCTTCATCTTTGATGTAAAGCTCGGTGACACCTACTGACCGCCCCAACCTCTGCGCAGGTAACAACGGTGTCCAGCCTTCGCCGAACGTAACAATGTTGGCATCGTCTTCGACGGGCAAGACTTCTCGATAACGCCACATGTCCGAACGTCGTGAGACCAACGATTCTTTTGTCAAAGATTGCTTAGCTCGCGCGAGATCGTAACGGACGAGCAATGGCTTTCCACATTCTCGACAGAGATTGAGCAACCTGTGTGCCTCGTGTTTCAGTCCACAGAGGGCGCATTCCAGATGTGTAACATTCATAGTCGGCTGAGTCTCGTTTCGTCTAAATTGAGTGAAATCCAAAGAAGTTTGGTGCGGCTTAACCTCCTGCCGCAGGTTTTCATGGTCATTATCCGGGTCAACTATTTTTCAGCGCCAGCCGACAGCAAGCGAAGAATCTGACAGGTGTCGGATAAATCTCTCAAAGCCCGGAAGCCGCGTACGCAACCGCAGATTACGCAGACTACACAGATTTTCGTTGCGAGAAAAACTCGTCCGACTGTTCTGAAGTGAATCTGCGTAATCGGCACATCCGCGATACACCGAAGTGCGGGGCCGAGATGACAATCAGTCATCGAACGCTTATCTTGTCGGTACCCGTTACCAATTCTAGTTTATGCCGATTCGTCTGCTAGCGCTCGACCTCGATGGAACTTTGCTGAACAATCGTGGACAGATCTCGAAGCGGAATCGGCTGGCTATCGATAGTGTTCGCGAAGCAGGTGTTCGCGTGGCAGTAGTCACGGGATGCCGATTTCGTGATTCTCGTCACATTGCACTCGAACTTGGTTTGGATGTTCCGCTGATTGCCCACAACGGTGCACTGACGAAGCATGCGCGAACTCTTGAGACTGTCGCAGTTTTGCCTTTGCCACTGGATGCTGCCAGAGACGCTCTACGAACAGGGAGAGAAGCTGGTGCAGATGCGCTTTTGAGTGACGACCATGAAGGACTCGGTGTGCTGGTATTCGATCATCTCAGTGGTGACAATTCCGCGGCACACAAGTACGTGGAATGGGCACGCCAGATTCACGGTGATGAAGACGGGCGAAATGCGGTCCAGCAGGTTGAATCACTCGAAGTCTACATGGATCATGAACCCGTTCATCTGGCTTTCTCTGGAGGTTGTGAGTACATGGATCGATTAGCGGAGTTACTCAAAGATCGACTCGGAGAGCGAATAAAGCTGCTCTCTACGGTGTATCCGGCCGAGAATTTCACACTGCTCGACGTAGTTAATCCAGCAGCTTCAAAAGGCGCAGGCGTTGCAGCGGCCGCTGCAGAACTTCAAATCGCTCATGAAGAGATCATGGCGATTGGTGACAACTATAACGATCTTGAGATGTTGCTTCTCGCCGGTACCGGAGTGGTGATGGCAAACGCACCTCAATCGTTACGTGAAATCTCCGGTCTGTTTCCTACCTCGTCAAATGAAGCAGACGGCGTCGCATTGGCAATAGAGCACTTTGTTTTTGGAAAGAGTCAGGCGTCTTAGGCCTTTGGTCTTTGGCACTTTGTTGTGTTGTAGTAGACGCAAAGCCCTGGGCTCTAAATAAATCTACGAGGAGAGACAATGGCAAATCGAACCGCGGTCATTCAAACCAATAAGGGAACCATTCGTGTTGAACTTCTGGAATCAGATGCACCGAAGACCACTGAAAACTTCATTACACTTGCAGAGCGAGGTTACTACGACGGAATCATTTTCCACCGTGTCATTAAGGGCTTCATGATTCAGGGCGGGGATCCAACGGGAACTGGACGTGGCGGCGAATCAGCCTGGGGAGGTCGCTTCAATGATGAAATCGATTCGAAGTCGGCTGTCTATCAAACTGGGTACAAGGCCGGAACATTGGCGATGGCGAACGCGGGGCCAAATACGAATGGCTCTCAGTTTTTCATCATGCACGTCGATTATCCGTTGCCCCCGAGCTACACAATTTTTGGCCGTGTGACTGAAGGCCAGGATGTTGTGAATGCGATCGCGACGACCCAAACGGACCGGAATGATCGCCCAGCTCAAGACGTAAAGATGGAGAAGGTTACTATTGAGTAAGGATGAGAGCATTGGTCATTTGTCGTTTTTCATTTTCCAGTTGCCATTTGAGGAGTGGATTTTTTGAACGGTCGGAAGGGGGCAGCAGCGAAGCGTCGCCCCCACCGATTCTAGATGGCCTACTGCTTAAATAGGCTTTGCCCCGTGACCGATGCGCGACGTCTTCTGTAGCGCACGGATCGACTGAGTGACGTAACGCTTCCCTTCACTCACCGCTTCCTCAACTGTCATCCCTAAAGACAAACAAGAAGCGATTGCCGCCGACAGTGTACAGCCCGATCCATGTACTTCACCGACGTCGATAAACTCTTCGCGGAACTCGTGAAACTCGCCGAGCTTATTCAAAAGAACATCTACCGCTTCTCTGCTTGCGCTCGGTTTGTGACCGCCTTTTATGAGAACTGCCTCAGCGCCTAAAGCTTTGATGGCTTCTGCCGCTCTCCGCATTGCACTCTCGTCACTAATTGTGATTCCGCTGAGGCGCTCGGCTTCTGGGATATTTGGAGTGACAACTCGCGCAGCTCTCAACAGTTCGTTCTTAACTATTTGAAAGGCTTCCTCTCCTATTAGGTCGTGCCCTGAAGTTGAGACCATGACGGGATCGATTACGGGCGCAGGAAGATCAGTTTCCCTGAATAGTCGAACAACCTCCATGACGATTTCCGCCGTTGGTAACATCCCTGTTTTTACAGCAGCGACCTGAAGATCATTAATGATCGGTTCAACTTGTCGACGCAGAGTTTCAGCTGTTTGATGTTCAGCACCAAACACACCACTTGTGTTTTGAAAAGTAATTGAGGTCAAAGCAGCGGCGGGGAAACACCCGAATGAAGTGATGGTTTTAATGTCGGCCACGATGCCGGCACCACCAGAGGGATCGAGTCCTGCGATGGACAACACGACTGGTTTAGTGAGCATGGTCAATCTCATCGACTACCGACTTTAGTTTTGCGGCGTCACTTAACAAGCTGATCGCCGCGACGCCCGCTGCACCCGACTGAAAACATTCACGTGCGTTTTCAACTTTCATACCGCCTATAGCAACCACAGGGAATCCATTGAGATCCGAACTGACCTCTCGCAGTTTCACCAAACCCTGCGGCGCGCCATACGCTCGCTTCGACTCTGTTTCAAACACAGGTCCAAAGACGACAAAGTCCGCGCCTCTGTCACGCGCCAATCGAGCTTCGCTCAACGAATGCGTGGAAGCACCGATCAGGAACTCAGGACCACAACTCTTCCGAACGACATCAGGCGACATTGATCGACTCGTCAGATGGACACCATCAGCGTGAGCTCCCATCGCGATATCAAAGCGATCGTTAACGATCAGTCGCGTTGAAGAGTTGCCAGTGATCCCGACGGCAGTCAACGTCAGATCGTAAAGAACGCGCGCAGACAAATTCTTCTCTCGAAGCTGAACAAGAGAAACGTTCGAAGCAACTGCTGCTTCAACCAGCCGAAGAATGGTGGAGAATTCGGGAGACTTAGGAGTTGTTTTGGATGTTGTCTGACCGCTCGTGATCAGGTAGATGATTGGTAACGGTAGGTCGAGCGACATTTTGTGCGGGCTGACTGAGCTGATTCTGTAAAGCTCTGACAGTTTGTTTGAAGTTGAAGATTTCCCAAAACGCGATGCCCAGATTCAAAAGACCGACGCCGCTGACGGCACCACGTACCCATCCTGATGCGACTACGGCCTGAAGTCCCTGATATCCCGTCTTGCGCGCAGCATATAACAGAAAGTAGTTATTGCCCCAGTCACTGAATCCCCACATGCCCTGAGGCCACCATGGCGCCACGGCAAGGAAGATGCCAATCTCGAGGCACAGGATAATGTAGAAAATTACGCTGAGTCGTGCCGACATTTCGTTCAACAGTCCAATCGCTCTCGGACGCTTATATGCATTCTATTGTTTCTGTTTCAAACTGCGTAGTTTCTCGCCAACCTCACGGTAATTGACGTCAACTCCATAAACTTCGGTATAACACTGCAGCGCCTGATCAAAGTCTCCCATTTCTTCGTAGGCGCCGCCCAGTTCATACCGGAGTGCCTGATACTCATCTTCACTATGACCTGGAGCTGCCAGTCCCTTCTTAAACCACATGATCGCTGCTTCCGGCATGCCCTTGTGGACGAAACAATGACCGAGCATGTTGCAGCACTGCAGGAATCGTGGTGTTCCGTCATCTGCCTTCACCAAAGCAACCGAAGTTTGAAACTCCTGAATGGCTTCGTCCATTAACTCCATCTCTTTATAGGCAGTGCCCATGTTGTAGTGAGTCTCGAAGTCTTCGTGACCGGAATCTTCTTCTTCAGCAACCCGGAACTCTTCAAACAGTTCGGCAAGGCCGGAATCGATCCCTTTGCCGCCCGACGCCTTCACTGACCCATCATCGCTCGCCAGCGAAGCGAATGCCATACCAGGCTCGAGAGAAACCGTCTCTTCGTGCACAGCACCTAAATCGTCCGCTCCGCCAAACTCAAAATCTTCCTGGGCTGCAGATGCCGAAGCGGAGGCTAACTTCTCGCGACGTTTTTGGATCTCCGGTTGCGGTCCAAATTGTTTCTCCAAAACATCGAGGGTATCGATTGCGATGTCTGAGTAGCCTTGGGTAATGTAGAAATCAACGCTCTCGAGTTCTTGCCGCATTGAGTTCTCTACACGCGAGGCTTCGGATTCGGCATCGGCTGGTGACTCAGGAACCACCTCAACAAGGTCTTTGAGTCCAAGGTCCACTTCTTGAAACGACTGTGCGGATCGCGACTCTACACCGCTCGCATCGCTCGTCTCATTGAGATCGGCAAAAGATGAAGTTGGGTCCACGATCGTCCCCGGTGCCGCGTTGGTCTCGAATTCTATGACCTCAGCCACGTCACTATTCGATCGTGACTCGACGGCCCCGAAAGTTTCGAACTGAGGCACGTCGCCAGTTTCCGTTGGAATAAAGGAACCTTCCGTAGTTTCATCCTGAAGACCGCCCAGTAAATTCAATCGCTCAAGGTAACGTTGTTCGTCAGGAGCCAGGCGAACCAGTTGTGTTAATGCGTAACGTTCATCATCGACTAATGCAGCCGCTTCTGCTGCTTCAGCCAAACGCTCTAACACATTTCGCAACGAATCCATATCGCGTTGCCACCAATGAATGCGAACCAGCATTCGCAAGCCAGCGACATGATCTGGATTTTGTTCGAGGACGCCATTAACTAGTTTTAATAGGTCTCTTTCTTCTCGCCCCTGGAGCATTCGTTCGATGATGGTTCCCAGAATGCGAACTGTTTCGTCTATCTCGCCAGTTTTTAGATAGAGTTGAGCGACGGGTAAGAATTGCGGATAGTTTGCCGGGTCCATTGCCATCAGCAACGAGGTAGCCCGTTCCGCACCTTTTGGATCTTCCGCTTCAAGATAAGCTCGCGCCAACATTGATACGAGCTCATGATCTTTTTCGTTGTCCTTAACAACTGGCTCAAGCACTTCGGCAGCATCGTCAGGAGTGCCACGAACGATGTTAGTCTCCAGCATCCCGCGTAAAGCATCGCGTTGATCCGGTATCAGACTCAGTGCCTTCGAATATGCATCAAGTGCCCTATCGTGGGCCGCGGTTTGTTGCAAACGATTCGCTGCCTGAACAAAGGCGCCAACTGCTTCGCCCCGCATGTTCTCTTTCAAATAACCGTCAGCAAGCTTCAGGCGAATTTCAGTATTGTTCGGATCGAGGTCGGCGATCCTGTGAAGCGTGTCGAGTGCTTTTTTATTGTTACCGACGCGGGTGTAGGCATCAGCCACAATCAGATACTGAGAGCGCGCATCAACAACTAACCCCTGGTTGGCGTAAAGTTCTGCAAGCTTGTGAGCGATGATAGGGTCGCGCTGTTTCAGACGCTCGATCTTCTTGTACATCGCGATTGCCTTGAGGTTGAACTCCTGCGCACAGTAGTGCTCAGCGATGCGCTCAAAACAGGCAACCGCATCTTCTTTTTTACCAGCTCGAGCGTACAGATCACCGAGCATGTTCAACGTCGTCAGATCATCGGCATCGTTGTCGACAATCTGGCGATACTCTTTGATTGCTGCGTTGATCTTTCCCTGTGACAGGAATTTCTCGGCGGCTTTTAAAACCTTAGCTTTTTCGAAAGCCATCAGGGATATTATGTATCATCACAAGGTCGGCGGCGATTTAGCGTAGCGG
>DATEXA010000314.1:0-16829 GCA_035257465.1 Pyrinomonadaceae bacterium
TGCCTGAGATCTGAGAGGCGGCTCTGGTTGCTGCCGTTCTGACTTCAAGTGCGACCGACCGGTTGTCGGCCAGCGCTTCAAGCGATGATACGACCTGTGTCTCTTTGCTTGAAGCGAGCAGCCGGATCACAGCCAGACGTAGATCAATGTTCGGATGCTTTTCGATAACCGTTATGAGCGGGTTGACGACTCCGGCTTTCGCTACCAGGAACAAGAGTGAGAAAGCGCCGTAGCATCTTTCATGATTCTCATCCATTAGATCGTCGATAGCTTCGAACAGTAACCCTGAATCAGCCAAAGCCGCGCCGATGTTGCGTCGCTCTTCCTGCGAACCGTCGCGTAGCGCGTTGTTCACGAGTGTTGCTGCCTGGTCAGGATCGAGGTCATACAACGTCCTGACGGCGAACCTCCGTGTATCCGGCGAAGGATCACTTAGCAACGCGGCTGTATTGCGGAAATTGCTGTCTTGAACCGACCGGGGAATTCCACCGTGCCGCCGCATGGCCAACTCTTCTGCCGCTTTTCGCAGTGTCAGAATGTCTTGAGACCAACGAACGTCTTCTTCGGAAGGTGCTGCAGATTTACTGGGTTCTGCCTGGGATCCGCCAATCAGTGCACGGACAATTTTCTTTCGACGGGCGCGGAGACCTGTCTGACTAGCGGCTTTATTCGACGGTCGAATTGCTTTGCCCATGTTTTCACTAAGCGCAGCGAAACAAAGCTAATCCCAGGTTCCGACCTTAAATTCTTCTTGAGGCATTTCGTGCGGAATCACTATTGGCTCAGGCTCAACGTCAAAGACAGTCGCAGATTCGGACGACGCTGCTGCCGCCAATGTAAGCGTAGCAGTCGGTGGCTGCCATTCAGTTTCCGTCTCCACGTCCGGCTCTTCCGCCTCGTGTTTTCTTTCTGACTGCACTAACTGAAACTTCGTCAATACAAGTCGGCTTACCGACATGCCGATACTGTTATCCAGAACACACAGCTGATCGGCAATGATGCGTTGCGAAACTCTTTCGAGAGCCGATTCCAACTCACGTGCAGCGGTTGCGACGTCGTCAGCAATAATCATCTCAAAGTCCTGTCCACTACTTAGTCGACGTCGAGAATGATTTCTGAGCAGCAGTCCCGCTTCCCTGTGAATTCTTCCGGTTGCGACAATAACGAGATGCGACGCTTCTGTCTCGATCTCAAGATCAACGACTGAACGTGCGAACGTCGGCGTAAGGTCGCCGTCGCGAGCAGCAATGAGAAATGACTCGCCACTGATGTTCGCCATCAACTGGCCTGATCCAGTTCCTTCCGAAGGACCAACGGCTATCTCTCTTTCGGGAACTCCGAGCTGTCGGAGAGCAAAATGCAAGCGGCTAACCAGCCATGACCCGTCTTCAAGTAGTGAGGAGACCAGTTGCGTAGGTGCGAGCACTTCCTCAACGTTCTCATCAGCGACAGCCGAACCACATTCACTGCATGTCGCGTCACTGACGGTCACCACAGCAAGAGCGTCGGAATTCGGCAGACGGAACAGAGCATGACCAGTCTTACGACAACTTACCTGAACTTCTCGCTCTACCAGGCCAACGTCTTCGAGCCGTTCAATTGGGACATTCTCCGGTCGTGTCTCACCTGATAGGAGCTTGACAGCATAACCTTCCTCGTGAGCGTTTCTCGCTGTTCTCAAAAACAGCCTGGCGCTTTCGTCTTCCAACCGTGACGCGGCCAGGACTCTTTTGCTCATGGTCTCTTTGCGGAGACTCGTATACAACGAGTCGGTGTCCTGCTTTTCAACAAACGTTCGAAAGCCTTGAGGCATGTCTCGGTTTCCAGTTTCCCAATTGGGAAAGGCGGAGCCGGCGTCTGCTGAATTCAACATAAGCAGATCGCGAAGCTCGTGACAGAACGCATCGAGTTTTCTGAAAGGCTCCGCCGTGCTGGTCTCATAGACGATGCCGACATTGATCAAAGGACTTGAGGGTTCGTCATCGTCAAAGATCACATAAAGCATGTAGTCGTTGAAGGCGAACACTTCTCCGGTGATATAGGGTTCATCCATGGTCGACTCCGTCCAGGATGAAATTGAAGCCTCCATCAGCTCAACGTTGTCAGGACTGACCAGGAGATCGTTGAAGAAGCGCCTTCTGAGTGAACGAATTAGCGGCTTGCGATCTGTTTCCTGCAAAGCACTGAACAATCTAATTCGGGCCGTGGCATCAACGTGATGTCTTAGGATTTTGCTGTCGAGAAATAACATAGGAGTACCTTTCCGCACTTACTCAGGTTTGTTGACACTAATAGTTACCGTTTCCGCGCCATTTTTTGCCGCGGGATAACGGCGTTGCCTCGCGATTCTTAACGCCAGAGCTTCAAAGCCATCCATTCCTGGTGCATGGTTAGCAATGGACGCGTTGAGCACTCTTCCATTCTCAATGTGCATAACCACCTTGATTGCTTCCCCGGAAGATGAAGCCGGGGACTCACTCACTTTTTCATTACCAGCTGCAGCTGGCGCCACTTTTGTTGGTGTCTCGGACTTCGGACTAGATTCAGATGTTCTCAACCTGCTTTCGCGTCGCGAGTCGCTAGTCTGCCGAACCCGAGTTGTGTCAGTTGCGCGCGCAACAGGATCAGGAAGTTGGTTTGTCCGCAAAGCTTGCGCAGAGCTGTTTGGAGCAGTAGCAGGTTGTTCGGACACCATCTCCGACTTTTTAAGTGAACCGGTTACAGCGATAACAGTTGAAATGCCGATAACTATCAACACTGCTGCAGCAGCCATCAGAACTGATCTTTGACGGAGTGTTGATATCGGAGGAGCCGGCGGCAGGGCTAATGGCTCAACGCTACGTCCTTCGAGTGGAGTAGCAGCGTTTTGGTCTGCGGGATTTGGATTTAACTGGAGGACGGGCATCACAGATACGCCGTCGATCTGAAGAGCACTCTCATCCCAGCAACCAAACAACTCCGAAACGACTCGCTGAAATGAACCGTCGATTGAACGCTGTGACGCTCTTATTAGCGGGTTGAAATTGAATGCCGCATCAGGCTGAGCCACTAGAACGCAGATCGCCTGCAAACCTGCGAGTTCGTTCAACCGAACATCTACTAACTCGCCCTCCTCAAAAAAGAGCGTTGCCGGCCCTTTTGGATACTCAATCAGCAATCTTCCTGATTTTTTTTGATGGCGAAGGATGCCAATCAAATCCGAAAGGGGATAATTGCTGAGGTGACCGGTCAAAACTACAAATCTGTTGTTCTGCATTTGTACTCCTTACTGCTGTCACGCGACTTCACTGGCAGATCATGCTGTTGCGACAAGGATCCTTCAGTCTGGGGGAGGATCCCGAAAGCTGCTTTGCCAAATTCTTGTCCAGTCTCTCTAGAATTCTAAGCTCGTTTACTGACGCGTCTGGTTGCCCAAGTTCGATGTAAGTGACTCCGAGACCGTAGTGGGCCTTCGCCATTCTCGGTTCAAGGACGGTGGCTCTTTTGAAAGCATCACGGGCGTCGGCGAATCTCT
Organism: Pyrinomonadaceae bacterium; assembly: GCA_035257465.1. Classification (GTDB taxonomy): domain Bacteria; phylum Acidobacteriota; class Blastocatellia; order Pyrinomonadales; family Pyrinomonadaceae; genus PSRF01. The sequence goes on from DATEXA010000314.1 coordinate 3,515, forward strand.
TTAGACGGTACGAAGTAAGACCCAATGCATAATGAGCCTCAGCCACATCAGGGTTGAGCTTGGTTGACTGACGGAAAGCCTTCGATGCGTCATTGTTTTTATCCAACCGCAGATAGGCGAAACCAAGGTTGAGGTAAGCCTCCGCCGATGGTTCAAGTTTGACAGACATCAGAAACGCGCCAACAGCCGCTTCAAAATCGCCGCCATCCAGCGAAACACGCCCCTTTTCGTACAAGTTGTATGCGACTTTCTGAGGAGAATCCTCGGCAGGAGAAGTCTTTATCGCCGCGCCTTCTACAGCCTCTACGCGAGAAGAAGTTGATGAGGCCTTAGGTGCTTCTGACACTTTCGGTTGATCAACTCGGCTTCGAGTTTCGACAAAGCTTTCCGGTTTGGAGTCTCTTGCTTCAGGAGTTCGATCGATTACCTGCGGTTTAGTCGTGGATATTGATTCCTTTGTCGTTGACGTCGCAACAGTCTTCGTGTCGAGGGCAACTTTAACTGGCCGACTGACAAGACGCCTGACAAGAAGTGCCGGAGCCTCACCAATCGATGCCTCAGTGGTTGAGGTCTCCTCGATCTGACGGTATTTAACCTTAAGCTGGGGAGCATCGAGATCTGTTACAGCACCAACTGCTGATGGTAAGGCAATTCGGACAGCCGATGGGGACGGCGAATCGACGATCTTTGCGATGTTATCGTCGAAGTAGTAGGTAATGGTGCGGTAAGTACTCTCGATGGGCTCGCGTTTGATCTGGCCGTTCTCAAACAGGAGCAAGCTCGTGGTCATCTTTGTCCAGTTACCCACGTTGTCGAACTCGTAGTTGTAAGCTTCTCTTGCGACGATTGCACCCCGTTCGTCTCGGAGCGTCATTTCCGTGATGTTGCCGTGTGCGTCGTATTTATATTCCTCCTTGCCTACCATTGGATCGGTGCCTGGGTAGGAGATGTTCTCGATCCGGTTGCCTTTGATCCCGTAAGTTGTCAGTTCGAGAATCTGCAAAGGGCCCTCAACTAGTTGCCCTTCTTTCATTTCGACCTTCGCCGTCTCTGTCTTTACGCGTCGCACAGATCCAACGAGGCCATCCTGTTCCTTGGTGCTGTCTAAAACTGACACCGAGTGACGTGGCTGCGCTACGCCTAAACTGTTTTGTGCGTTTGTTAGAAAAGCGGCCAGGGAAATGAGTGCGAAAGCAAAAAGCAGGTGAGAAAAACGCGCGGTTAAGGTGTTGCAAAACATCTAGCCCCTCCAGTCTTAACGATGCACCTCTACAGCGTTCGGAAAAATCCGAATCGCGAAGTGGCGATCAGCATCCTGGGGGGCAGGCTTGCTGTTAGCAGTTACGCGGCTGACTCAAATTGATTTTCGATTTATTTACCAGGGACACCCGCGGAACCATATCTCGTACGAACCGACGCGAAGAATACAATAAGTGCCTACAAATTACTAGAGTTAGCTACAAAAAGTTTATCCGATTCGTAAAGTTCTAAGCAGTGAGTCTGTGGAGAGTGAGGAGACGTAAGGCTAGCGCGTACCATTGCTTCCGATTGGCGAGATAAAGTACCCGAACTGGCTTTGCACAAAAAGTCCGAAATCCCACTCACGGCAGTGGGTGGATTGTTCATGTCCAGCCTACGAAAGCAATCTCTCAAAAAGCCCCGACGCTCCGCGCCGGTGAATTTCGAGGAGCCGAGATCGTTCTCCGCGCGCAGCGTCAGATTCGATGAGTGGTGGTCTGTAGGTAAGACTTGAACAATCCACCAACTGCCGTTGGTGGGATTCGGATACTCTTGGTCAACGTAAAGTGAAAGTGAGGCAGAGAGGAATGTATTACTGCTCGTCGCTGAACTTGTACCCGATTCCCCAAACGGTCAACACCATCTGCGGATTTTCGGGATTTTCCTCGATCTTTGCTCGCAAACGATTGATATGTGAATCGATGGTGCGGTCATATCCCTCATACGAATAATCCCAAATCTTCTCGAGCAAGTATTTTCTTGGGAATACGCGGCCGGGATTCGACGCAAAGAGGCGGAGCAGATCAAACTCTTTCGGAGTCAGTTCTACCTGGCGATCACCAATGGTCACTTCCCGCTTAGCTGAATCGATTCTTAAGCGGCCTCTGACGATAGGCGCCTCGTCTCGTATTCCGTCAGGAGTAGGACCGGTGCGGGTTCGACGCAGGACAGATTTAATTCTTGCCTCGAGTTCACGGAGACTAAAGGGCTTCGTGATGTAATCATCCGCCCCCATCTCCAACCCCAGCACCTTGTCAACGACGTCGTCCTTTGCAGTCAGCATGAGAATCGGCAGATAGCCGACCTTCTCTCGCAATTCCTTGCATACGGCGAGGCCATCCATCTTGGGCAGCATCAAGTCGAGAACGACAGCATCCGGAGGATCATCAAGCGCTGCCTTCACGCCATTCAGGCCATCTTCGACGGTTTTGACGTTGTAACCTGCGCGGGAGAAATACTCACTGATTGCGGTAGAGATGTTCTCGTCATCCTCTACGACCAGCAAAGTAACCTTGCGTTCGCCTGCGTCGGGTACAGTAAAGTTTTCCTTAGCGATTTTCTGTCTGTCAGTAGCTGTAGCCATCAGAGTTATTTTGTGTTTGGGCTGACAAGCAGGAGGCTCAAGAGGGTAAGCACCTTTGGGGCTGGCGCGAATTAGGTTCGACTGGATAGTACAGGAGGATAAGGTTCCTGTACAAGTCCAAAGTTGGCAGCCTACTAAGTCTGGGCCTCCCAGTGATTGCTACCAGCGGAGATTCGCTGAGCCCTGCCTATGCCTCTTGACGGACCATGCTTAGACCTTGTCAACGTGTCTTCTCCGCACCTGCGAGAGACTTCTTAAGTCGGTCCAGGTACTGCGACAGCGACTTCGCATACCTGGCATTCTCACCCTCTTTCGTTAGTCGCTCCAGCAACACAACACCGCGGGCGTCACCAATCTGGACGAGCGCTTCAGCAGATACGGAGACGAGTGACTGGTTAGAATTCTTTATTCCTTCCTCAAGATTTGCAGAGGCTAGTGCGAATGCTCTTGGATCACCCTTCCCTGCGACGGCGAGTAATTTCGCCGCAGCAATGCGAACTTGCGGATAGTCGCCGGCTGCGGCGTACTTAAGTGCTACTTCCAGTGCTCTCTTATCACCCAGTTCGGTAAGTCCCGACAGCGCCGAAACTCGTATCGTGTTGTGCCACGATGGTTCATCAACGAGCTTAACGAGCGAATCAAAAGCCGTAGATCCTTTGGTCTGGCCCAAGGCTAGAGATGCCGCTCGGATCACTACATAACTCGGATCTCGCAAGAATTCCTGATAGACAGACGCGAGTTGAGCTTCCTTCGATGCCGCCAGTGAAGTAATCGCTCGTGCTCTGACGACCCTTGAACGCTGATCCTTTGTTGCCGCTAACAACGCGCTGCGGACATTCTTCCCGGGAATGTCAGCAAGGGCCGTTGCCGCTTCCAACCGCACTCCCCAAAATTTGTCTGCAGTCACGATCTTTGCCAGTTCGTCGGCAATGACATCTTTGTCAGCGCCTGAGGTTGTGGAAAGTTTCCACGCAGCCGTTAGTTGATTCAGCGACCATATTCGTCCCAGGACATCCTGATCATGTTCGAGTTGATAAGTGAGCTCAGCTGTTGATTTCTTGAAGTCGAGTTCCTTAATCACGGTACTCTTGTAATCAAAATTAACAAGCAAAGGTTTCGAATCAACTTTGAAAGTAAACGTCTGTTCCTTTTTGGGCTCAATTTGAACTCGTTGAATTTCAGTCTTTGCAGCTGTGCCGATCTCAATGTCGACTGGCGTTTGGAAAAAGACGACCTGTGGATATTGAGAATCGGCGTCCTTTGTTTGCTGTTGTCGAACCGTCAGCTGAAGAGTCTTGCTGGCTTCGTCATAGTGCTGCGTAACTTCAAACACGGGATGGCCCATCTTATAGAGCCATTCGTCGAAAAACCAATCCATCGACTGACCCGTTGATTCTTCAATGGCAACTCGAAACTGCTCCGTCTCCACCGGTTGGTTGGCGTACTTCTTCAGGTAATAGTTGATTGCTCGCCACCAATTCTCTTCACCCAGGTTCTTTCGAAGCATGTGAAGGACTGCGCCGCCACGTGGATAGGCATAGGTATCAAAAACAGAGTCGGGTTCTTTATAGTTCTTGGTGACGATTGGTCGACGACTCCCTTGCTTCCACGCACTAAAGTAAGAGTCCTGATTGGCCTTGATATCCGAGTAAAGAAAATCATCTGAACCGAGTTTGTATTCATCCCACATCGCCTGGAAGTAGGTAGCAAAACTTTCGTTCAGCCAAATATCTGACCAACTCCGCGCTGTTACGTAATCGCCGAACCACTGGTGCGCGAGTTCATGAGATTCAAGACCGTCACTGGTTGAATCCAACTCGTAACGCGCATCGTGGATCATGTTGTCCGTTTGCGTAGTGGCGCTGATGTTTTCCATCCCACCACCAAAATCGTGAGCCATTGTCTGTGCGTACTTCGCGTAGGGGTACTTGAGTCCAGTCTTTTCTGAAAAGAACCTGACCATTTCGGGAAGGCGCGCCGTTGTCACTTTGGCTTCGGCCGCTTCGTTCGGGTAAGCATACGTAACGATCGGGACTCCTGCGTATTCACCGGTTACAGCAGCGTACTCGCCAACAACGATAGAGGTCAGGTAGCTTGCGTGTGGCTGATCAATCTTCCAATGGAACGTCCTCGTCCCATCTCTGTTCTCTTTTGTCTCAACCAGTCGACCGTTTGAGATCACTTGCAGTGGTTTTTCGACGGTCGCCTTTATCTCTGAAGTAAAGAAATCATTTGGATGGTCGTAACAAAGAAACCAGTAGTGGTTGTACTCACTTTCGCCTTGCGACCAGATCTGTTTGGGCCTGGACGGATCGTCTGGGCCTGGCTTAAAGAACTTTAGACCAACACCGACTAAACCCTGCCTGCTCGGATCCTGAGGGCCATTCGTGTGGTAATCGATCGTTATGGTCAGTTCTTCAGACGGCTGATATGCGCGATCGAGCGTTACATTAACCATCTCTTTCGCGACGTCGGTTGTGAACTGGAGCGGAGTTCCGGAGGAAAGCTTTATTCCAGTGGCAGTGATATTTGCAGCATCCAGTTTTATTGCCTTGAGGCTAGTTATGAGTGGCGCGAACACCAGTGTTTCGCGGCCCAATAGCTGTTGTTTGTCCCAATCAAAATGCAGATCCAAAGCGATGTGCCGCGTGTCAAAATCATGATCAGGAATGTATTGCGGCGGTGGAAACGGTTTACTGATCTGTACAGTTTGCGTTTGACGGGTGCCATCAGGCGAGGCTGTTGCGGTACTCCGTAGCGCTGACGACAGTAACAGCGCGCATAGAATCAGGCTGACAATAGAACGACGAAAGCTAATCGGTGCCGACATGCGTTTGAACTCCAATATGATTTGAGATCTTTAGATTTGAGATTCATGATCCGGTATTTGTATGCTTGCATTGTTACACGGACAATCTTCAACACAAAGGAACGAAGCAATGACCCCAGAAGAGAGAAGCAATCTCATCGGCAAATACGTTGCCGGTTATGATGAAGTCATTAAAGCCTTGGATGGTTTTCCCGCAAACAACCTCGGTGATCATCCAATTCCCGGTAAGTGGAGTGCACGCGAGATCGTTCATCATCTCGGTGATAGTGAAAGCACCTCTGCCTTTCGTTTGCGAAAACTTTTAGTGCACGACAATCCTGTAATCGAAGGATATGACGAAGCGAAGTTTGCCGACGTGCTGAAGTATAACGAGCGCGACATGGCTCCAGCACTCGAAGCATTTCGTCTTGCACGCGTGACGACAGCACAACTGTTCGAGCTGATGTCGGAAGATCAATGGCAGCGACAAGGTGTGCACTCGGAGAGCGGTCCTTATTCAGTGGAAAAGTGGCTGGCGATCTACGCGGACCACGCCCACAATCACGCCGCGCAGATTCAGCGACTCAAGGATGCCCTGAATCGTTCCTAAGCATTCACCGATAACGATTGCTGATTGCTGATTGCTGATTTCGGTTGGCGATTTAGATGGCGGTTTCAAGTTACTGAATTGAAGGCGCATCGCAATCAGCAGTCAACAATCAGCAATCCGCAATCTTAAATCAACCCTGTTCTTGACAAAGTTTTTTTGCGCGAGCAAAATCCGCTCTGCCCTAATCAAAATGAATTCGTCGCTGCGCCAGGCAGCAATCAAATCATGAGTGCTGCCACTCTTCTGCAAACATCTCTTTCTGATCTCCCGCTCGTTCGTCGCGGTAAAGTTCGTGATGTCTACGCGATTGACGACGACCGTTTACTAATCGTTGCCACTGATCGCATCTCCGCTTTCGACTGCGTTCTACCAACGCCGATTGAGCGCAAAGGTGAAGTACTAACAGCGCTTTCTCAGTTTTGGTTCGACAAGTTGGGACACGTAGTCGCGAATCATTTGCTTACAAGTGACGTCAATCAAATGCCTGACACTGTTCGACGTCATTCGGATACGCTGGCTCGTCGTTCGATGCTTGTACGCAAAGCGGAAGTCTTTCCGGTGGAGTGCGTCGTGCGCGGTTACCTCGTCGGCTCCGGATGGAAAGACTATCTGAAGACAGCTGAAGTGTGCGGGCACAAGTTACCGGCAGATCTTCTCGAGTCAGCCGAGTTGCCTGAACCACTGTTTACCCCTTCAACGAAAGCAGAATCGGGTCACGATGAGAACATAAGTGAGGCCCAGGTGTGTGACATTATTGGGGCAGAAGCAACTGAGCTACTGAGGAACACGTCGCTCCGACTGTATTCGGAGGCGCGGAACTACGCTAGAGAACGAGGCATTATCATCGCCGACACTAAGTTTGAATTCGGTCTCGACAAAGACGGAAAACTAGTACTTGTCGATGAAGTATTAACGCCCGATTCTTCTCGTTTCTGGCCCGCCGCAGAATATGTTCCTGGACGTTCTCAAGCGTCGTTCGATAAGCAGTTTGTGAGGGACTATCTTGAAACCCTCGCTTGGGACAAGAAGCCGCCGGCTCCAGCGATTCCACCAGAAGTCGCTCAGGCAACTACTGCTCGGTATGTAGAGGCTTATAGACTCTTGTCCGGCAAGGAACTCTAGAAGAATCTCAGATCTCAGATTTCAGATCGCCCCATTAATTTCGCTAAGCACTCAATATGGCAGTCGGCAAAACTCCCGGATTTAATGAAATGCATCAATCTGCAGTCTTAAATCTACAATTCTAAATAACAATGATTCACAGTCGTCTTGAAACTCTAATTGACGAGATGTTGGAAGGCCAGATCCTCCTGGACGAGGCGATGGCCGAATTTGAAAAGCTTTACATTAAAAAGGCCTTAGCCCGTCACAAGCAGCACCTTACAAAAACTGCCTCGGCTATCGGGATCCACCGAAATACGCTTTCAAAGCGAGTGGCCAGCTATCAAAAGCTGGATCGCTCTGAGTCAAGAAGTCTTAAACGGGCCTCACGACGTTAACGTTCTAAGGCTCACTCTGAGATCTGAAATCTGAGATCTGAAATCTGGTAAATCACCCCTCGGTTGACAACCTACATTCATTACCTCTATTCTTGGCACTCCTCTACAATGAGTGCTAGAAAATCATGCCTGAGTACTTTGTCTTAATATCAAATCAACGAATTCTGTAGTGGAATTCGAAAGGAGAACCAAGAGTATGGCAACAAACATTAAGCCTCTTCATGACCGCGTCATTCTGCGGAGAATTGAAGAGGGCGAGCAGGTACGTGGCGGCATCATCATTCCGGATACCGCAAAGGAAAAACCCCAGGAAGGCGAGGTCGTCGCAGCGGGCGAGGGCAAATATAAGGACGATGGGACCCGACAGGCGTTGGATGTTAAGGCCGGCGACCGCGTTTTGTTTGGGAAGTACAGCGGCTCAGAAATCAAGATCGACGGTGAAGAATTTCTCATCATGCGCGAGGATGAAATTCTGGGAATCCTCGAGCGAGCCGGTGCAGCAAGTGGCGGCAAGAAGGGCGGCAAGTAGTCTAAGGACTCAGCCGCTTTTTTCTTTGGCTCAAAGCAGCCACAAAATATCCACCCATTAAGTAGGAGAAGAAAGAGAATGGCAAAGCAAGTAATTCACGGTGAGGACTCGCGAGCAGCGATTTTGCGCGGTATCAATCAACTCGCTGACGCAGTGAAGATCACCCTCGGGCCCAAAGGCCGAAACGTTGTGATCGACAAGAAGTTCGGTTCACCCACAATCACAAAGGACGGAGTGACCGTCGCAAAGGAAATCGAATTAAAAGACGCCCTGGAAAACATGGGCGCTCAGATGGTTCGCGAAGTTGCCTCCAAGACTTCAGACGTGGCCGGTGACGGCACTACGACCGCCACGGTTCTCGCTCAGGCAATCTTCCGTGAAGGTGTGAAGACTGTCGCGGCAGGCGCAAACCCAATGGCTCTCAAGCGAGGCATCGACAAAGCTGTCGAGCGCGCAACCGAAGAAATCAAGCGGCTCTCAAAGCCGGTTAAAGGTGACGCGATCGCCCAGGTCGGCACAGTATCAGCGAATGGCGACAGCAACATCGGCGGCATCATCGCGGAAGCAATGAACAAGGTCGGCAAAGACGGCGTCATCACCGTTGAAGAGTCCAGAACCATGGACACTTCACTCGAAGTTGTTGAAGGTATGCAGTTCGACCGTGGCTATCTCAGCCCATACTTCGTAACCGATCCAGAGAGAATGGAAGCAGTACTCGATAATCCATTGATTCTGATCAACGAAAAGAAGATCAGCTCGATGAAAGATTTGCTGCCACTGCTCGAGCAGGTAGCCAAGATGGGCAAGCCCATGCTCATCATCGCAGAAGATGTCGAAGGTGAGGCGTTGGCCACTTTGGTGGTTAACAAGCTGCGTGGCACCTTGAACATCGCGTCCGTAAAGGCCCCGGGATTCGGCGATCGTCGCAAAGCAATGCTCGAAGACATCGCAATCCTGACCGGTGGCAAAGTGATTAGCGAAGATCTTGGTATCAAACTCGAAAACGTCAAGATCGAAGATCTTGGCAAAGCGAAGAAGATCACTATCGACAAGGACAACACCACCATTGTCGAAGGCGCCGGCAAACAAGCTGACATCGAAGGTCGCGTGAAGACCCTTCGAGCACAGATCGACGAAACCACGTCTGACTACGACCGCGAGAAACTTCAAGAGCGTCTCGCGAAATTGGTTGGCGGAGTGGCCGTGATCAAAGTTGGCGCAGCGACCGAAACCGAGATGAAGGAAAAGAAGGCTCGTGTTGAGGACGCCATGCACGCCACGCGCGCCGCAGTTGAGGAAGGCATCGTTCCAGGTGGCGGCGTTACCTTAGTAAGAGCGGCAAAAGCTCTCGAGAAATTCCAAATCAACAAGGATGGCGAAGGCGATCCAGATGAGCAGATTGGCGTGAACATCGTTCGTCGTGCTCTTGAAGAGCCACTTCGTCAGATCGTTCAGAATGCGGGCAAGGAAGGCGCCGTTGTCGTAGAGCGTGTTCGTTCCGAGAAGAACGAAAACGTAGGATTCAACGCGGCCACCGAGACTTTTGAAGATCTCGTAAAGGCAGGCGTCATCGATCCTGCCAAGGTCACGCGGACTGCTCTTCAGAATGCAGCATCTATCGCCGGATTGATGCTGACCACGGAGGCGATGGTTTCTGAGCTTCCAGATGACGACAAATCAAGCCCCGCGATGCCAGGCGGTATGGGTGGCATGAGCGGCATGGGCATGTAGATCTCAGATCTCGAATCTCAGATCTCAAAGGAAAGCGGCTTCGTTTTGCAAAAGACGAGGCCGCCTTTTTTTATCTCTACTTGCTCTAGAGATAGAACAAGCCTGATTTCCACATTGGAACTCCCGCCTCATTAGTCCTCTTCTTCCAATACCAAATTAAGCACTGAGGAAGTTAAATGCTGACTTTCAGGTTGTACATCGCCCTGTTGGTACTGGTCTTTCTGTCTCTAATCCTTGCTGAGAACCGTTTTGGTGTTCTGGCGGGCATCGTTGTCACGAGCACACTCCTATTCTTAATTCTGGATATTCGAAAAGACATTGACGACATCAAACGCCTCGAAGCTCAAATCGCTTCACTGCAGACTGGAGCTTGAGACCAAATGACGCCCCTCCTCAACTTCATTTTCAGCTTTACATCAGCACTACTTCTTCATGAGCTGGGTCACCTCGCCGCCGCGCGGTTATGTGGTGTTCCCGTTACGGCATTGAGTTTAGGTTGGGGACCGCGGCTTTACCATCGAACGTTTAGCAATGTCGACTGCCAGCTCCGGCTGCTGCCCATTGGAGCGTTTGTCAAAATGGATATGGGCAGTTTCAAAACCCGTACGGTAGATAAACAATTGCTGGTTCTGAGTGCGGGAATCGTTGTGAATCTGGTATTGGCTTTTGTCACTTGGGGAAGCTTGTTTGGAGTGCTTAATCTGGGGCTGGCAATCGGCAATTCCCTGCCCCTTTATCAGCAGGACGGATGGAAGAGTGCAATAGTCGTTTGCAGAAAACTACTGGGACGCACGAGTGCTTTGGCTGAGTGGACAATCACCGTGCTCGGAGTAGCTATGGCTTTGGCAGTAGTGATCAGAGCACTGGTTGCAGTGGCCTAAACACCTAAGTCGTGAGGTCTTGACGAGATGATTTTGGATCAAACAATCGAACGCAAATTGACTCGTGTTTACGTGGCGCTGGCAATGACACGTGAAGTCGCACGACGGGACGTTGTACATAACGAGACATCCAACTCAATTTTGTTATTGATTGATGTTGCCTCGGGGATATTGGAGGAACTGCTGGAGACTTCAGATATGTCATTCCGTATTCCTACCAGTCCGCTCGAGTTGGAAATGCTGATGTAAGTTCTTAACTGCACAGTTGTCCTGATTCTAGAAATGAATCCAGATTTCAGATACAAACTAAGAAGCCACTTTTTATTTTTCAAGGTTTTCCACAGGGTTATGCACAGAGTTTTCATGGCAATCAATTTGCAACACGAGGGCAACGCAACAAACAGGCGAACTTTCAGTGCGACTCAGTTCGCATCAAAGAACCACCCAGGAGTTTCCTCTTATCAAAGCACCGCCGACCACCCTGTTTCGATGATTAGGATTCATGGGGAGCCTTTGCGTATATCCGTCCTTGGCACGTTTTAGCGACCACCTCGGTCGCGTGACTCATAAGCAGTATCTCAAAGCTCTATCACCTTTGCAGAAGGAGAGTCCAAGGCCCGCATCTCAGAAGCCCTTCTTGTTAGATCGCCCAGGCTCAAGCAGATACCGCGCTTTAGGAAACAATCACATCAATGTCCGTCGCAACTCCCACACCCCACGACGGTTGGTCAGACAACGCCCTATCCGTTAAGGGAAGACGAAAGAGACAGGATCATGAAGTCATAGACCTACCTAATCATCAAAGTCGCCCTACTTTGATCGGTAAGTCCCCAACAATGCAAAAACTTTTCACGGTGATTGACCGTGTGGCACCGAACGACAGTTCTGTGTTGCTGGTCGGCGCCACTGGAACCGGGAAAGAACTTGTAGCCCGGGCCATACATGACAAGAGCCCGCGCCGTGATGGGGCTTTCGTCGACATCAATTGCTCAGCAATTCCTGAAGGACTAATAGAAGCAGAACTCTTCGGCCACCAACGTGGGACGTTCACCGGGGCACATGAAAGCCGATGTGGTCTGTTTGAAAAAGCCTCGGGTGGCACACTTTTCCTTGATGAAGTAGATGCGCTGAACCTTTCAGCCCAGGCTAAATTGTTGCGCGTTCTTCAAGAGAGAACAGTACGTCGAATCGGTGCGCGCGCGAACGTGGCCATCGATGTTCGCATCATCTCTGCTACGAACTGCGATCTGGCTCAGGCGGTAGCGGAAGGCCGTTTCCGGCCAGACCTTTACTATCGTCTCCGTGTTCTGCCTTTACAACTTCCCGAACTTTGCACACGCACTGGAGACATTGAACTTCTCATCAATCATTTCCTGACCCTGAAGGCGGACCGCCTAGCGATGACGGCGCCGAAGTTCACTCCTGAGGCTTTACGAGCGTTAAGAGAGTATCCGTGGCCTGGCAACGTTCGAGAACTTGAAAACGCCGTTGAGTACGCGTTGGTAATTAACATCGACGACGTTCTTGGCCTCGACGACTTGCCCATGGAGATCGTTCAAAAAAGCCAAAGCTCAAATGGAAATGATTTGAAGAATCTGCTCAAGGCCTATATCGACGACACCGTTCCGCTTGCTGAGATTGAAAAGCGCTACATCCTTTCGGTGCTTCAGCAATTTGGCGGCAACCAGGTGCAGGCCGCAGCCGCGCTGGGAATTGACAGAAGCAAACTGTACCGGCGTTTGAAGCAGTACGGCGTGATGGCTGTCAGGTTCTTCCAGGAGGAAGAGCTGGATGGCATGCAACTGCTTTCCCGAAGTGAGAATAGCGACATCCCGTCAGGTCACCTCCACTAGTATGGTGGAGATCTGAGATCTCAGGTCTCACGTTCAGTTAGGATCGCCCTCCAACTGCTCGCAGGCGAGCACCTGCGCCAAACCAAGCATGCTTCAACCTACAAAACCTCAACAAAGTCTATGTTTCCGGGAGGCACATCGGTTGCACTCCCGTGAGTGCCGAAGCTGCTAAAGTCTTAAAGGAGTAGCATGCGGATCAAGCAGACGCTGTACCTGATAGTTCTTAGTTTGATGTTGTCGTTGGGCACAACAGCCCGATCCCAAACGACTGCTCAGACCGACGTACGTCTTCTACGGAACAGTGATGTGGTGCAGATGGTCAACGATGGAATGAAGTCGGGTGACATCATCGCGAGGGTTCTGACTTCTCGCTGCAACTTTGACATCTTTCCGCCAGTGTTACGCGATTTAAGACGTCGAGGTGTTCCAGACACGGTTCTGATGGCAATGAAGATAGCGCCGAGTGGCCCTCCTGCCATACAGACTGCCGACGTAAACACAGTCTCTTTGACAACACCAGCCCGGATCCCAGCGGGAACTCTAATCGAGGTTGAGAGCGCCAAAGCTGTTTCTTCAGGGATAGTCTCTCCAGGCACTGCAGTCTCGTTCTTAGTTAGTAAGCGCATTTTTGTTAACAACGTGCTGATAGTAGAGCGAGGCGCTCTGGCCCAGGGTCGGATAACGAGCGTGAAGAAGGCGGCGATGTTGGGCCGTGCCGGAATGTTGGCCTGGGCGATGGAATACGTGGTTGCGGTAGACGGAACCAAGGTTCCGGTTCGCGTTGTAGGAAAGCAGAGCGGC
>DATEXA010000315.1:0-3227 GCA_035257465.1 Pyrinomonadaceae bacterium
GCGGTAATTCTCGCCATCAGACATTCCAACGCCGAAGAGACAACGTCAGGCTCAAAGGTCCAAACAACAAGATCGCCTCCAACGCTGGATTCACCATCTGTCTCAGACTTGGAAACCAACAAAGCCGAGAACCGAGCATCAGCGATCACAACAAAGCGCTCAGCCACAGTACCGTTCTTCTGCTCAAACACTGTTGCCTGGCTACTCTGCTTAGGTCGATTAAGCATTAACTGCGAAAGGCAGTCGTCCGTACCGACAAAGAGGAAAACGTTTTCAGCTGCATGGATCAGTTCGCGCACTCTGGTAGTTTCGCGCGCGGATCGCTCTTCAACCTTGGGCAGACTCTCAATGACAAGAGCGGCCAGATTGTTTTCCAGGACCACTTCTTCGAAGTAGCTATGAAGTTGGGCAATACTTGAGGAAGCACACTTGATTGGAGTGAGCTGACGCGAATGCTTAGCGAGAAGGGAGTCGTAAAGGGAGTACATTGATGGCTCGGGGTGCCAGGAACCTGTGTGGCAGGGTAACTAAGCGGAGTCGATGATTGAGATCTGGGCGGTCCAATCTTCTGACCAAACGCATTTTACATCGGCCAACGAGTTTGTGTCTACGAGGAATTTTTCTGGGATTTTGAGAGTCTGAGGTAAGTCGTAAGTCCTGTGGCGGCTAGATTTCCGCTTTCATCGAGCACCTCGGCGGATAGTACGATGATTCGCGAGCCTTCCCGGAGAACACGGGCCGAAGCAAGGGCCAACCCGCTTCTGAGTGGTCGGATGTAGCTAATTGTCAGGTCTACTGTGGTGGCCGTCTCGTCGTCGCGCAACAATGGGATTATGGCGAAGGCGGCTGCTGAGTCGATCAACGTTGCGATAGCGCCGCCATGTACGACGCCGTTGTTTTGTCGTAACTCGTCTCGAACAGTAAGAGCCATCGAAGCGAGGCCCGGTTCTACAGCGTCCAACTGAATTCCAACAAGGTCGACAAACGGTACATTACGAATCGCCTGCTCGATCCTCTCTCGCTGGCGCTCGGACAACCCCGAGACACTCATGACCGGTAACCCTCACCCAGATTGATGGGCTCAACGACTACCGCCGTTCCGTAAGCTAATACCTCAGTCACACCTGTCGACAGTTCCGTCGTGTCGTAACGTGCTCCCACAACCGCGTTGGCGCCAACTTCAGTGGCGTGTTGGATCATGATGTCGAAAGCATCAGCACGTGTCTGCTCGCAGAGCCTTGTCCATACTGTGATGTTGCCGCCAACAATGGTCTGCAACGAGGCTCCGATAGTAGCGAAGACATTACGTGAACGGACCACAATGCCACGAACGACTCCGAGATTCTGAACGACACGATAGTTTGGCAATTCAAAAGCTGTGGTCACCATTTGATGAGACACGGAATAACGAGGTGGACTCACTGCGTAAGGTACTCTCTGCACGTTCTCAGAACTCATCGTTTGCCTCCTCCGGCGGATTTTGCAGACTTGCGTTTGTACAGCGTTACCTTGCTCGTTCGCTTCGATCGTGACCTGGGTATCCAGAGAAACGTCTGTAGATCACAGCGAAGTTTGTTATCAAAGACTACACCTTCGCTCTCCAGAAGCCGTTGTTGCTTGTCATGCGGCAACACGATACCACCAGTCGAACACGCACCTTGCGCATTCAACACGCGATGCCACGGCACACCTTCCGGCGATGAGTGCATGACAAATCCGACGGTCCTTGCTGTATAGCCATCACCCAACAACTCGGCAATCTGGCCATACGTCATGACTCGACCTGACGGAATTCCGCGCACAATCTTGTATACGCGTTCTCGGTATCCCGGGTTATCACGTTTAGCAGTTGCCATGTTATTCGACAGTACTAAGAACCGCTCGTGCAGGAGCGCCATCACCTTTGCCGCTGCGAATACGAAGCGGCAAACATATCAATTCGTAAATTCCAGCCGGTACGTTGGTAAGGTTCAACCCCTCAACAATAACTACTCCCTTCGAAAGCAAAGCGAGATGCGTTGGGTGCTGCTTTTGCCCAAACTGTTCAATCGAAAGATAGTCAATCCCCACAAGTTTCAGCCCCTGGTTTACCAAATACTCCGCCGCAGGTAGTTCCAGGTAGGTGAAGTCTTCGCGAAATTTCGAGGACTCACTCCAAAAGCTGGAGTTGCGTGTCTTGAATAGAACCCTTGAAGTCGCAGGTTCACAGTGTTCAGCAACAAATGCCTTATCGATGGACAGATGTGCTTCAGGCACTTCGACAACGCGGGCCTTGCCGATCAGGATTTCGAGTGGAAGCGTTTCCGACTTTGCTGCGCCTTCTATGAAATGGGCCGGCGCATCGACGTGGGTTCCAGTGTGAGCGCCAAAGTTAAGTTGCGTCACATTCGCTGAATCACCGTTAGCAAGGCTGAACCAGTCGCGGATTTCAACTCCAGCATCTCCCGGATAAGTAGGCATTTCATTAGTCAAAGGAACTGTGATGTCGTAGATGGGCATTCGACGGTCTATCCCTTGCCGACTCGGAATGTTAGGCGCCTTGCGATAGTAGTGGTGTTAAAAGAAACGTGTCAATTCATTGCTTAAGAGCGAACTTGCGCAGCGAATAATCGATCAATTAGGATGCGATGTGCTTAGTAAAAAACTCGTTTGAGGTTAGTCGCATCAGTTCCCACAATAACTTTCTCCTAAAAATCGCCGCCTCAAGTTATTTAAACAGCGCTCCTTTACTTTGGAGTTTTCTGCACGGCTCAAAGCGAGGCGCTGTAGATTTTGTTGAAGCAGTTCCTGCGAAGTGCGCTCAACTGTTAGAGCAGATCGAGGTTGAAGCTGCTCTGGTTCCGGTGATTGAGTACCAACGGATTTCTGATGTATCACTCGTCCCAAACGTCTGTGTAGGTTCTAAAGAAGAAGTCTTAAGTGTGGTCCTGGTTTCCAGGATGAAGGAGTTGAACGACATTCACACGGTAGCTTTGGATGAATCTTCCCGAACCTCTGCGACGTTGGTGAAGGTGATTTTCAGAGAATACCTGGAGCACGAACCAAAATGGACAACCCACACACCAAACGTGCAGGAAATGCTGGAAGAGAACGATGCTGCGCTCATAATTGGCGATCCGGCGATGGCGTTCTCGCGGTCAGGGGTAAACGTTTGGGACCTGGCGCGCCTGTGGCGAAACTACACCGGTCTCGGATTCGTGTTTGCTATGTGGATGGTAAACAATGGC
>DATEXA010000316.1:0-5725 GCA_035257465.1 Pyrinomonadaceae bacterium
AGAATTCCCTGCTTGTACGCATCGAGATATGGCTTGTAGTCGTGATCGTCTTTTACTTTCGAGAAATCTATGCACTCGTTATCCATGCCGCGTTGCAACGATAGTGCAGATGCTTCGGCCTGCGTTTTTGTGAAGCGATGGTCGCGAAAGATGTTAACGACGGCTTCGCAATCCGAAACGACGTAACCCTGAAAGCTCCACTTCTTGCGCAACTGATCTATGAGCAAAAATTCATTAGCACACGCTGGTTGTCCGTTAATGCTGTTGTAAGCGCACATGACCGAACCAGCACGCCCTTCCGTAACAGTCGCGCGAAACGCCGGAAGGTATGTGTCCAACTGATCGTGCTTGCTTACTTTGATGTCGTCTTTGTGGCGCGATGGCTCGGGCCCGCTGTGTACGGCGAAGTGTTTTGGAGTTGAGATGACACGGTAATACTTCGGATCATCTCCCTGCATTCCAGTGACGAAAGCGACGCCCATGCGCGCAGTCAAGAAAGGGTCCTCTCCGAACGTTTCTTGCCCGCGCCCCCAACGTGGGTCACGAAAGATGTTGATGTTGGGTGCCCAGAAATCCAGGCCCTCGAAGATGTCACTGTGGCCATCTCGCATGCCTTGGACATGCTTAATGCGGCCTTCCGTTCCGATTGCGATAGCCATGCGGTGAATCGCATCCGTATCGAATGTTGCAGCCAACCCAACTGGATTCGGAAATTCAGTCGTGCCCCTTGTGGCGACGCCATGCGAAGCTTCGCTCCACCAGTCGTACTCGGGAATGTTTAGTCGCGGGATCGCTCGCGACTGATTCACCAGTTGCGTGACCTTTTCTTCCACCGTCATGCGGCGGACGATGTCTTCCGCCCGTTGCTGTGCGGGTAAATCGGGTTTCAGGTATGCGGGTTTGTCTCCGTTCTGAGCGTACAACATGCTCACAATGGATAAGGTGGCAATCGCCATCAGAACTCCTTCGGCGGTTCTTTTCATCTCTCTCCTTAAGGAAACATGATCAAGCGACAATCGCCATTTTGGTGCTCCAGCTTTGAGCGCGAGCTTAGTGCCACGTACTCGAAGGAAGAGTCTCCGGCATGACTGTAACTCAAGACTAAAATTGAAGAAATAATTGCCTAAGGAGGGGCGTAAAGTCTTGTGGTTCGCCTTGAAAATTGTTGAAAGTTTACGCGCGCAGGTTAACCAGTGTAGGTTGAAGTTTAGAACTCAACAGCGATAATAGGTCTCAACGGCGAAATAATGAGGCCCATTTGGTAATCAGCGTCTAGACTTAGAATGACGCACAGTAACAAGGACACAAATGCCTGATCCAATTGCTAGAAAGCGTCTGAAGAAGAAAATGCTTGATCGATGGGAGAACGAGGGAGGGAGGATTGCCGCCGACACAACAACTTCGGACGATACCGGGCTGACAAGCGAGAATAAGGGGCACGGTAAGAAACTATCTTCTCAGCGCGATAACTCGACCGTCGGTGCACCGCATCTCCGACCAAAGGCGCAAACCCACCTGAAATGAGTTACGCTCAAAACGAAGCGTGCGAAGACTGACGCGCCAGGGTTACCTGGCGCGTCAAACCTAGTTAGCTGCGATGATGGACTAGAAACACGGTACCTCGTGCTTTTTCGAGATGTTCGTGGAAAAACGAGGGAGCAGAGGGTAAACCAGAGGCGAGCATTGACACGACATGTGCTTCAACCTTAACACACCACGTCAGGGCACGACACAACCTATGCCAAGTTCAGATTAGTTACACGAACCTCGTGGGAAGGATCTTTGCTCTACCGCTGGCGCAAGCGAGCACAGATGACTTAAGATGCGTTCAAATCAATTAGCTTACAGCTAGCTCACTGGTCCGATTATCACTGTAAATAATTGATTCTAAAAGACTTGCCAGCTTGGCTCAATAATTGGACTGCGCTCGTAAACTTCACGTTTTCAATAACTTACAAGGTGAACTATTAACGTTGACGGTAAGGTTGACGGCAGGTGACGAAGTTGGCATCAATCGACACATCTTCATATGCCCAACTGGGGGACAAATTGAAGCAAGTGCAAATTGAACTCGACCGTAACGGCTTCATATCCGAAGAGCCGTTGATTGTCAGACCTTATTTCCAAGCGTTTGCGACTACGGCTAACCAGAATTGGGCCGGTGCGTCTAATGAATAGATTCTTTGGTCTCAGTTCAACTTTGAGGTCCCTGTCAGTTTAGCTAAGTAGCGCAAACATGATTGAACTAGAAACCTAACTTCAAACTGAGTTGAATCGAACGAGGTCCGCCGATTTGGTAGAGGGGACTGAGGCTTCCGTCCCCCCCACTGAGTTCCCGCCCCAGCATTTTGGTTGATTGCCCAAAAAGCTGATCACTGAGCAGGCTATTTGGCGTTGCGAAATTCGGATGATTGAACACATTGAAGAGATCAGCTCTTAGTTGAAGATTGAGCCGTTCTCCCACCGGGAACCTTCGGCGAAATGAAAAATCAAGTTGCGAAAGCGGAAAGCCACGCACACTATTGCGCCCTAACGTTCCCTGGCGACCAGCGGGAGGCGTCGCAAATGCAGCACGGTTCAGTCGTCGACCACCTGCTACCATCGCGTCAGTAATGTAAATAGGGACGCCGGCAATAAGATCTGCACGAGCAGAACCTGCCCCAAACAGGTTTCGATTAGAAAAAACTGTGAACGGTATCGCAGTGCGAGCCCTGAAGATCGCATCAATGGACCAGTCTCTAAGAACCATCCTGGCGAATTTATTCTCATGAACGTTAGGAACATCATAAGTAACAGCGGCCGAGAACGAATGGCGCACATCGAAATCTGATGGTCCACGATCGATCCCCGGATCAATCCTGGCTGTGGTAACGCCAAATGATGAATCGGCAGAGACTAGATCGATTGAATGAGACCACGTATAAGAGGCCAACGCTTGTAATCCGCGCGATAACCGGCGTTGGTATTGAAGTTGTAGGGCTTCATAATCCGAAGTACCCGCATTTGTTGTCACTTGGACTCTCGTGAAGTTCGGATTAGGAAGAGAGCCTAGTCGCAGTTGTTCTACTCGCAATAGCCGCCGTCCCGCCGCCCCAATGTAGGAGACTGTAAAAGTCTGATTAATACCAATTGACCGCTCGGTTGAAACATTCCATTCATATGTTCGTGGCAATTTTAGATTTGGATCAGAAACGAAAAGCGCCCCATAGGGTGGTTTGGGATTGAAATCGATCGGTGGGACTGAAATGTTGTTGAAATCAAAAGGGAACGTTTGAAACTCTTGAATTCTATCGTAGGGAAGAGTGACGCCGATGATTCCCTTCCCGATTGGGCCAGTGCCGACGTCGTAGAATATTCCAAAACCGCCCCGTATAACCGTTTCGCGTCCTGTCGATTGAGAGAGTCGATACGCGACACCGACTCGCGGCGCAAAGTTATTGTATGTGGTTTTCCATTGAGGCGTGCCAAATGGCGCAAGAGTCATGGTGGCCGGATTATCTAATCCGGCAACCGTGAAGGCATAACTGCCATGCCTATCGGTCGGAGGAGTATTTACTTCCCATCGCAAACCGTAAGAAACCGATAACCTCGGTGATGCTCTCCATGAGTCTTGTCCATACGCAGAGAAATTAGTTAGCAGTGGAAACCGTCTGGCGTCGAATTCGACATCGACAAATAAAGGGGTGTTTGAAATTGCACTCTGTGTATCCTCGAAAAATGGAGCTATGGCCATTCCGTTTTCGCCGAGCACCGCCCAGTTGGGGGCGATGCGTCGATAGTCAACTCCTAATTTCAGTTGATGAGTTCCGGTTGTTATCAGGAAATTGTCCACTAGATTGAATTGCCGCTGACTACTCGAGACATCATTGAGACCTACCTCGTAAAACAGGGGCCCTAAATTGAATTGAAATAGAGAAGCGCCACGATTTGTAATTGGCGGAAACATAGCTGCATCAGAGGGCGGAACTCCGCCCGCAAAATCATCGAGCGACAAAATCTGCATTTGAGTGTTCCGACTGCAATTGATCCGAAGGTCATTATTCGTTTGTGGCGAGAAGCTCTGGGTTAAGCCGATCGTAACTGTCGTTGTATTCAACTGATTCGTTTGCAATTGATTCAGTGTAGTTGAAGAACGCTGAGTTGCGTCCGAGGGCGCGTAGTTATACCGACCGAAAAGCGTCATGGTGTTGCTGAAACTGTGATCAACGCGAATGCTTGTGGCGTCCAGCGTGGTTGGATTTGAGTAGCCTGCAAATGATTCCGCGAATCCGCCCCCCAGGTCTCTACCATTAGGAATAGGAAATGCGAAGATAAAAGGTTTGAGTGCAGCAGGTACAGCGTTGCGGACCGCGAGGGTGGGAGCCTCTGTAACCGCAAACTGTGGCTGACGAAGACGCAAACCTTCGTAGGAAAAGAAGAAGAAGGTTCGATCCTTAACGATCGGCCCACCAACGACACCACCAAAATCGTTTTGTCTTAGAGCTGGTTTTGACTGTCCGCGGCTATTCGCAAACCAATCGTTTGCGTCGAGAGCATCATTGCGAAAGTAATCAAAAACATCGCCATGAAAATCGTTTGTTCCGGAACGCGTAACCACTGATACCTGCGCCCCAGGCATTCGACCAAACTCTGCAGCATAGGTTGAAGTCTGCACTCGAAACTCACGTAACGCATCGACTGATACGAGACTATTCATGCCGCCGAGAACACTGAATGTCGGAATAGTTCCCGCTACGGATTGGTTGGAAACGTTACCCACGTTCGCGCCAACACCATCAACCATAAAGTAGTTGGCATTCGCGCGTTGTCCGTTGACGCTAAATTGTCCCTGCTCAACGCCATTCGATCGGGTCAGGACTACACCAGGAGTGAGTTCGATTAGTGATCCAAAGCTTCGGCCATTGAGTGGTAAGTTTTCCACGAATTGATGATCCACCACAGTGCTAACAGCTGCCGATTCCGTTTGGATAAAAGATGTTCCATCAATGTTGACTGATTCGCTGATCTCTCCAAGCTCTAGTTGGATCTTCAAAACCTGTTGGTCGCCGACGTGTAGTACAACATCCTTATTTTGAAATGGACGGAACCCATTTCTTTGGGCAACCACTACATATCGACCTGGCAGGAGCAAGGGGATGACGAAGGACCCAGATTTATCGGTTGAAGTTTCTCTTCGCATCGCTGTGTCGGCATTGATTGCTGTAATAGAAACTGCAGGAACTACTGCTCCCTGGGGGTCAACGACGATTCCGGAAAGCACGGCTGACGATGCTTGCGCGTATGCTGTCGAAACGAAGTGATCTGAGATGGACATTGGACCCCAACTCAGCAGGATAAAAAGAAACAGGAAGGGTGCCTTTGAAAAAAGCGACAATTGAGCTAGTGATGAGCTTTGTTCTTCGGGGTTTGAAATCATTCGAAACGTTCCTTCCGAAGTTTTAACTGCGAAAGCATTACAAGCCGTCACCTGAAATCAGAGATGAGAACTACGTCTTGAGAGTCGTGCACACGCAAGTACGCAAGCTCGAAGTTGCGAGACCAGCTGAACCCTAAGATCCGTTCGGAATTGAGTTGGGTGACTTGTACCGGTGGGCCACCGTTGATTGGTTGATTCCAAATGTTCGAATTCTTTCCAATGTCGAGATAGCTGATGTTTTGACCATCAGGTGTCCACTGCAGTGAGATGGTGCTGGCGCGGTTCACATCAAAAGTCTTTACCGGCGGG
>DATEXA010000317.1:0-6664 GCA_035257465.1 Pyrinomonadaceae bacterium
ACAATCCCAGGTCATTCCATACTTGAGCGGGTTAGCCAAACACGGACTGAAGTTTACGCTCCTCAGTTTCGAACGTTCGCCGGCCTTTGAAAGGGACGGCTTGGCGAAAAGCGCGGAACTGCGGAAGGACTTGGCCTCGCAGAATATCGAGTGGCACTCTCTCCGATACCATCAGACGCCTTCGCTACCTGCCACAATATTTGACGTTGCAAATGGGGTGCGATATGCGCGACAACTCGTCAGGCGAAATAACATACAACTACTTCACGCTCGCAGTCATATACCGGCGACCATAGCGTTGGCGTTAAAGAATCATTTCAATCTCAAGATGATATTTGACGTGCGAGGTCTAATGGCAGACGAATATGTAGATGCTGATCATTGGACACGAGGAAGTGTGCCTTATCGCCTGACCAAGGGTATCGAGCAACGCGCACTGGGAGCCGCTGAAGGATTGGTAACGCTCACACAAGCGATCTGGGCCATCATGAAGGAATGGAAAGTTCTGGCGGGTCGCAACGATGTCGTGCATGAAGTCATTCCGTGCTGTGCAGATCTTCAGGCATTCAAGTTCAGTCAGGCAGAGCGCGACCGCCGCCGTCGTGAGTTAGGACTGACGGACCGTTTTGTCATTGTGTATTCAGGCTCTATCGATGGCTGGTACCTGACTGAAGAAATGGCTGATTTTTTCGCTATTGAGCGCAAGCGCCGATCTGATGCTCATGCACTTTGGTTGACTCCAACCAAACACGAAAGAATCAGAAGCCTAATGCAAAAGCGCGGTATTCCCGAAACAGACTACACAGTATTGGCGGCAGCACCCCGCGAAGTCTCATCATACTTATCGGCAAGCGACGCAGGCTTAGCGTTTATCAAACCGTGCTTTTCAAAAATCGCTTCATCCCCCACAAAGTATGCTGAATATCTTGCTTGTGGCCTTCCCATAATAATTAATGCGGGAATTGGAGACGCGGAGTCGTTATTAGATGACAACGTCGGTACATTTGTTACCGATTTTAGTGAAGCGCATTTGAAGAACGCGGCTGTGAAAATTGATCACCTCGTTCTCGATCGAGATAGTATCCGGCAACGAACACGGCAAATCGCTGAGCGAAGGTTTGACGCCAGCAGCGTAGGAGTCGAGCGTTACCTGCGTTTGTATGAAAGAGTTTTCGATTTGGTTAGGTGAATGGGTAGTAGGTCTTTCCGAATGTAACACTTAGTCGTTCTTTAAATAACTTCGGAGCATAATCATGACTGTGCTCAAGTATCTTCGTAAAATAGAGTTTCAATTGTTGAGTCAGTTGGTTTGGATATGAACGCACTTCTTACTTTACTTTATTTGCTGTTTTGCTTGGGCATAGTCATATTCGTGCCGACGCTCGTAGCGCCTTATACGGCCGACTACGGAATTGTTAGTGGTTTTGATGCGGCCAAAGCAGTCTTATTGTGTACCGCTCTCGCGTCTGTCGCCGGATTTTATGCATATAAGAGTGGTGTGGACGGTAAATTCCTTTTGCGCTTGTTCATTGCGGCGCTGCTTGTGCGAATGTTTCTTGCCACTGCAATTTTTGTTTATCACGTTCAGGAGTTTTTTGGCGGAGATGCCATAACGTACGACTACTTTGGGAATGCGCAACTCCTCGGCTGGTGGGGCGACAAATACTATCAATCGATTGCGAACAAGTTTGTAGTTGGTGGTGAGGGCTCAGGTTGGGGAATGGTTTATCTGGTTGGTGCCGTCTACTCGATTGTCGGACGTAACATGCTAGCCGTGCAATTAATGAATGCGGTTTTAGGAGCAGCGACGGCCGTAATAATTTACTTATGTGCGCACCAGGTCTTCAAGAATGTAAAGGTGGCACGCGTCGCAGCTTTCGCGGTGGCTTTTTACCCGTCCCTTGTACTTTGGTCGTCGCAAGGGCTTAAGGATGGTCCGATAGTATTTCTACTTGCGTTGGCAATCCTCTGTACGTTGAAACTCGGCGAAAAGCTGAGTCTGAAATACGTCGCCGTATTGGCATTTGCGCTGCTCGGATTAGTTGCGTTGAGGTTTTACGTGTTCTACATGATCTGTGTGGCAATTGGTGGTGCCTTTGTATTGGGAATGCAGCAGGTTAGCGCAACAAGTTTTGCGCGACAGTTTACTGCAATTGTTCTATTGGGACTTGCTCTGACCTACATTGGCGTGATCCGCTCCGCTAATCTTCAATTTGGGCGGTATGGGAGCTTGGAGCAGTTGCAACGAAGTCGCTCTGACCTCGCGGCGAACGCAGAATCTGGTTTCGGGAAAGATGTAGACGTATCTACAACCGAAGGTGCTATCACCACCATTCCATTAGGTATGCTGTACCTCCTCTTTGCCCCCTTCCCCTGGCAGGTTACTTCGCTCCGACAAAGCATAACTCTGCCCGAGATGGTGGTTTGGTGGGCATCCTTTCCCCTACTGATTCTTGGGCTCTGGTACGCTATTAAATATCGCTTAAGAATGATCTCTCCTATATTGATCTTTACGGTAATGTTGACGCTGGCTTACTCGGTGGTTCAGGGAAATGTGGGAACGGCGTATCGCCAGCGGGCGCAAGTCCTGGTCTTTTATTTCATCTTCGTCGCAGTCGGTTTAGTACTGTTGTTGGAAAAGCGAGCGGAGAGAAAGCAAAGAATTCTGCAAGAGCGACTCGCGTTGGCACAAGCAGCGCGAACCGGTGGTCGACGACAGACAACTGGAAGGGAATTGGTACCCTGAATTGTATCTACGATCGCAAACTTCGCTGCTCACGCTTCGGGTTGAACAAACCCTCGATCGCCTAAGTATGCGATGATCGATCGCGCATTGTCCTCCGCTGACTTACCGAGAGTTTCCAGCTTTATTTCCGGTTCGATCGGAGGTTCGTACGGGTCACTGATTCCCGTGAAGTTTTCTATCTCGCCACGCCTGGCTTTTGCATACAAACCTTTATCGTCGCGTTTCTCACACTCCTCAAGCGGCGTGTTTACATAGACCTCAATAAACCGTTCGGCGCCAACCATTATTCGAACATCGTTACGAGTTGCGCGGTAAGGGCTCACGGCTGCACAGATCACTGTTCCATGATGCTTAACGATCTCCGCCGCGACAAAACCGATTCGGCGGATGTTCATGTCGCGATCTTCTTTGCTGAATCCGAGTCCCTGTGACAGATTATGCCTCACCACGTCACCATCGAGCACAGTTACCTGGCGACCAAGTTCCTGCAACAACACGGTAAGGATCTCAGCTGTTGTGGATTTACCTGCGGCGCTCAACCCCGTAAACCAGATGCAGAAACCTTGTTTGTGTCGAGCTGGATATGTTTCTGCAATTGCTGCGGCGACCTCAGGTCTCACAAACCAGTTCGGAAGATCTACTCCGCCATCTCGATACCATTCTCGTGCCTGCGTTCCTGAGAGTTGAGCGGTGACAGCGTTCGCTTGAAGAGTACGAGTATCTTCATAACGTCCTTCTTCAGGCAAGTAAACAAACTCGCCAAACGACAACACCTTCACACCGGTTTCATTTTCCAGGCCTTGTACTAAATCCTGTGCTGCGTAAGGTTCGTAGAATGGTTTTCCGTTGGAATCATTTCCGGGACTCGCATGGTCGCGTCCGATGATCATGTGATTTGCGCCGTAGTTGCGACGAATCAAAGTGTGCCACAGAGCTTCTCGAGGTCCGGCCATTCGCATCGCTAAAGGTAGGAGTCCCAGCAGCATTCGCTTTGGATCGTAGTAGTTGGCTGCGAGTGCTTTGTACGTTCGAACTCTTGTGAGGTAATCAATATCGCCTGGTTTGGTTAATCCGACTACAGGATGCAAGAGCAGTACGCCGTTAGTTTCTTCCGCAGCGCGCCTGGTCAACTCTTCGTGTGCGCGGTGAAGTGGATTTCGCGTTTGAAACGCAACGACATTCTTGGTCCCCATTTGTTTCAGGGCGAATCGCGTCTGCACAGGTGTCATCCGCAGCTCGCGAAAATCGTATTGCTTGGGAAGCTGTAGGAGTCGCAAACGACCCGACACATTTCGCCGGCCCCAACGATGCATTTCCGCGACCAGTGGATGGCGCACATCAACGGTCTCGAATACTTTTTGCGCAGTTTCCTCCAGGTCCCATTCATATATTTCCTCGACCATCATGAGGGCGACGATTTCATTTCGTGAGTTCAACAGCGATACTTCGCTGTCTAATGTCAATTTCACTTCGTCGCTAACAGGGAGTGTCACTGGTACCGGAAAAAGTTGTCCGCTGTTCAATCGCATTTCCGAGACGACGCGACTGTAATCTTCACGTCCCATGAATCGATCCAGGGGACTGAATGCCCCAGTCGCCAATAGCTCGAGATCACATAGAGTGCGGTCAGACAATTGGACTGCAGTAAGTCCTTTGGCGTAGGCAATCAAGCTGTTTAGTTGATCGTCAGGGGTAGTTAGATCAACCAGAGAGCCGCCATACGGAGTAATGAGTCTGGGGGTTGTTAGGATTTCAGACACTTGAGTGGATTTGGAAATGGAAATGTTTGACTGACAAAAATCTTAACATAGGAGGGTTGGACTTTGCCTTTGGGTCTTAGGTCTTTGGGTCGTCGCTTCAAGAAGGAAGGAGTCTTCCGATTTTAGCGAGCACGGTGAGGCAGTCGAGCAACAAAAAAGACCTAAGACCTAAGACCAACCACACAATGGTTCGTTTCTGCCTCGTACTCTGCATTGCAATTTTGGACAGTCCAACACAAAGTTGGCTAATATACCCGGTCGCAAATTGACCTTCAGGGAACCAGCGCTCACTCAATTATGTGTGGAATCGTAGGACTTGTTCGAAACGACGGAAAAGCTGTTGACGAAGCCTTGCTGGCCCGTATGAACGCGGCCATTCGTCATCGAGGTCCCGATGAGGATGGATTCTACGTTGATGGTTCCGTCGGCTTGGCCATGCGCCGGCTTGCAATTATTGACCTCAAAAGCGGACAACAACCAATTCATAACAGAGACAAGACTGCCTGGATCGTTTTCAATGGCGAGATCTACAACTATCTCGAACTCCGCGAAAAGCTCGAAAAGTTAGGTCACACCTTCTATACCAACAGCGACACCGAAGCGATCGTACATGCTTACGATCAATACGGCTCAGATTGTCCAAAGCATCTGCGTGGCATGTTTGTCTTTGCGATCTGGGATCGACGAACGCAGGAGTTGTTTTTGGCTCGCGATCGCGTCGGCAAAAAACCCTTACTCTATGCAGAAGTGAATGGTCAGCTCGTTTTCGGCTCAGAATTTAGTGCGCTATTACTTCATCCCGACATCAGCAGAGAGATTCGACCCGAGGCGATCGATTGCTATCTATCGTTCATGTGTGTGCCTGCGCCTCTGACCGCTTACAAATCGATTCGCAAGTTGGAACCAGGTCATTGGCTGCGTTGGCGAAAGCGTGAGGTAACCATTGAGCGTTACTGGCAGCCTGACTTTTCACACAAACTCGATATCAGTGAAGAGGAGGCCGGTGAGAGAGCCGTTGAAATCCTGCGCGATGCCGTCATGGTTCGGTTGATGTCAGAAGTTCCGCTCGGCGCGTTTTTGTCTGGTGGCATCGACTCTAGTGCAGTCGTGGCCCTTATGGCCCAGGAATCAAGTGAAAAGGTGAAGACGTTCTCGATAGGGTTTGACGAGCAGGACTTCAGTGAGCTTCAGCACGCGAAGAGAGTGGCTGAACACATCGGCGCTGAACATCACGAGTTTATCGTTCGGCCTGATGCGATGGAGATACTTCCGCTTCTGGTCGAGCACTACGGCGAACCCTACGCGGATTCTTCAGCGCTCCCTACTTACTACGTCGCGCGGGAAACCCGTAAGTATGTGACCGTTGCTTTGAATGGAGACGGTGGTGATGAATCGTTTGCCGGTTACGAACGTTACGCGGCAATGCATTTAGCAGACAGCTACCGAAAAGTGCCAGCGTTCGTGCGCGAATCGATAATCAAACAGGCTGTTGGACTAATTCCAACGTCAGAAACGCGGAAGAGTCGAGTTAGATCAGCAAAGCGATTCCTGCATGCGGCTTCACTATCGAAAGTCGATCGGTACATGCGTTGGATCAGTACCTTCGACTCTCCAGCAAAGGCATCGCTCTATTCTGATGAATTCAAACACGCGACTACCGCAGGCTACGCAAAGAGTTTCATTGAACCGTGGTTCGTTACTGCAAACGGCTCCGGAATCGTTGATGCATCGTTGTTAACCGATCTCATGACTTACTTGCCAAACGATCTCCTCGCTAAAGTTGACATTGCGTCGATGGCAGTATCGCTCGAAGCTCGCTCTCCTTTTCTCGATCATCATGTGATCGAATTTGCGGCAAGCCTTCCGGAACGTTATAAGCTGCGTGGGTTGACGACGAAGTATCTGCTGAAAAAGGTGTTGCGTAAGTTACTGCCCAGTGAAAATCTTAACAGGCGCAAAATGGGATTTGGAGTACCGATAGGTCATTGGTTCCGTGGAAAGATGCAGCCATTCCTGCGTGAGGTTGTATTATCCCAAAAGGCACTGCAGCGAGGTCTCTTCAAACCAGAGGAAGTCAAACAGCTCATTGAGCTACATACACGCGGCGAGCGTGATTACTCGCATCAACTGTGGACGCTGTTAATGCTTGAACTCTGGT
>DATEXA010000318.1:0-5059 GCA_035257465.1 Pyrinomonadaceae bacterium
GTACATCCAATCACCAACGGCGCCATACGCATAGTGATTGAATGAATTCATTCCTTTATCCTGAAACGAACCGTCAGGCTTCTGACCATCCCAACGCTCCCAGATCGTCGTTGCTCCCTGCTTCACCGGATACAACCACGATGGATAATCTTCGCGGTTGAGTAGCAAGTACGCTTCAGTCAGATATCCATATCGACTCAACACGTGACAGATGTAAGGAGTGCCGAGGAAGCCTGTGGTCAAATGTTTCCGCTCACGCACTTCCTGTGCAAGTCGTTTAGCAGCGACTGGCCTGAGATCCTCGGGCAACAAATCAAACTCCAACGCCAGGACGTAAGCGGTTTGCGTGCCTTCTCCCACTCTGCCAGCCTCAGTCACAAACTCTCGCTGAAACGCATGACGAATCTTTTCAAATAACTCCCCGTAACGATTCGCGTCGCTCTGTCGGCCAAGTACAAGCGCAATTCGTCTCATCAAATCTGTAGAGTGCGCAAAGAATGCCGTCGCTATTAGATCCTTCCCGGTGGTCGCGCCTGGATAATCAGGACGCGTGGTAGCAAACGCAAGCCAGTCACCGAAATGATAGTCACCATCCCAGATGTAATCGTCTCCGGCCCGCTTGCGCATGTACTCAATCCATTTGCTCATGCTGTCGTATTGCAATTCCAACATGCGCTTGTCGCCGTAAGTGAGATACATCGTCCAGGGAATGATCACTGCAACATCAGCCCATCCTGCCGCGCCGCCGGCTGGTTTGTCCTTAGCTGACAGGACATCCGGAATTACGTAAGGAACACTTCCAGACTCAAGTTGATCGGCAGCGACGTCTTTAAGCCACTTGGTGTAGAAGCCCGCGACGTCCATATTGAAAGCTGCGGTGCGGGAAAAAACTTGAGCATCTCCGGTCCATCCCAAACGCTCGTCACGTTGAGGGCAGTCGGTAGGAACATCCAGAAAGTTTCCTTTCTGCCCCCAGACGATGTTGTGCTGGAGTTTGTTAATGAGTTGGTTCGACGTTTCAAAATCGCCGGCGGGCGTCATCGCTGAATGGATAACGATGCCTGTAAGACTTTGCGGCGTGACTTCACCCGGATAACCTTGAATTGATACGTAACGAAACCCCTGGAAAGTAAAGTGCGGCTCAAAAGTCTCAACACCGCCGCCCTTAAGCGTGTACTGAATTGTTTGCTTTGCGGCCCGCAGATTCTCAACGTAGATGTTTCCCTGTTTGTCGAGCACCTCGGCATGATGAAGGGTAACAACGGTTCCGGCGGGACCTTGCACTTTAAGGCGAACCCACCCAACCATGTTCTGTCCCATATCAGCAACGGTGTCGCCAGCAGGTGTCTTGAGAATCGCTATCGGAGTTAACTCTTCAGACCTCCGCACTGGTGGACCTGCGGGAGCTATCAGGATGTCGTTCGGATACTCGGCAACTTTTACCGTGGGCCAATCTTTGTCGTCGTAGGTTGAACTGTCCCACCCACTCTTCTCCAAACGCGCATCGTAAGTTTCGCCGTGATAAATCTCCGACATTAGAATCGGACCGGTCGTGGCTTTCCAATTTGCATTTGTTCCGACGACTTCCTGGTGCCCATCTTCGTATTGAATTTGGATTTGCAGCAAAAGGCCAAGCCGGCTTCCATAAACATTCCGTTGACCGCTAAAGCCGATGTTGCCGCGATACCAGCCGTCGCCGAGTATGGCGCCGGCGGCGTTGTCACCACGCTTCAACAAGGATGTGACGTCGTATGTTTGATACTGCAGGCGCTTGTGGTAGCTGGTCCAGCCGGGTGTGAACAGTTGATCGCCAACGCGTTGGCCGTTGAGATGAAGTTCGTAAAGACCATGACTGGTTACATAAGCACGAGCGCTTCGCACTGCGCCGTTCACCTTAAACCTTCCCCGAAGAAGCGGTGAAGGCTGCGACTTCGAAACGTCTTCCTTCAAATCCGGCTCAATCCAATTTGCTTTCCAGTCTGTAGCACTCAACAAACCCATTTCAAAATATCCAGCCTCGCTCCACCCGGAGGCTGTCGCGCTATCGTCCCACACACGTACATGCCAAAAATAACGCTGACCGGATTTCAGCGCGGGGCCGTCGTAGATGCGATTAACGGAATCGTCTGACGTGATCTTTGTAGAATCCCAAATCAACTTGCGACCTGCTGCCAACTCAGATTCGGTTGCTGCTACCTGAATTTCATAGGCAGTCTGGTGGACGTTTCTTCGTTCTGATCTCAACTGCCAGCTCAGGCGAGGCTTGGCAACGTCAATTCCGATGGGATTCTGTTTGTATTCGACTGAGAGAGTGCCAACTGAAACTTGCTCCGTCGTGCGCGCCAGGGCGGACAGCGGATAGATGTTCAGCACAATCACGAGCGTCGCGCAAATAACTCGATGCCGATTGGATCTGGAGTAAACACATCGCAGTTTCATGATGAATCCTCAAAGAGTATTGCGTACAGTCACCGTGAATCGATACCGTGAATTCGGCTAGTGGTTAACGCCGAAGGTGTTCGCGAATTCCAGCCCAAGGTTTGCTTTGAAACCCTGGGGACCAGTCCCGACACCGTGGCTTAGTAGCAACCCTGAAGGGGTTGCGATGGCCTGTCAGAATTAATTACAAACCCTTGCAACTCTTTCAGAGTTGCTAAACAAAGACTCATTACCTTTTCCCAGGGTTTCAAAGCAAACCCTGGGCTGGAATTTGCGAACACCTTCGGTGTAATAGTTGTGAGCATCGAAACCGGTTCCTAGCGCGCGCCGATCACAACTGACGCAGGCGCCAATCCATTCGACGTCGCCTTCAGGACAATCTGCCCAGGCTGCCCCTTCGACTGGATAATCGCCATCGCCAATCCATGAAATGCCTTTCGGTGATTCGCCTTGAACGACTCATGGCTGATTTCACTGCCATTATCGACGCCGGCAATAAATCCCGGACCTGACACTTCGAAATTAACATCGCTGTCGGCCAGTGGAACCACAGTGCCTTTCTTGTCAACGATCTTTACCGTGACAAATGAAAGATCTGTACCGTCGTCGTTAATAGACTTTCTGTCTGGCACAAGAACAATCTGCGCGGCATCACCAGCTGTCTGTATTTCGCGGACAAGTTCAACTTTGCCATTTCTGCGGGAGATCGCTTTCAGCGTGCCCTCTTCATATGGAACGCGCCACGACACGTGCAGATCGTCACCACTCTTTCGTTTCGTCCCCAGCGATCTGCCGTTCAGAAACAACTCCACCTCATCGCTATTGAAGTAGGCCCAAACATCGATCGTGTCACCATGTTTCCAATTCCAATGTGGCAACAGATGAAGAACCGGTGTCTTCGTCCACTCGCTCTGGTACATGTAGTAAGAGTCTTTTGGAAACCCCGCAAGATCGATGATTCCGAAGTATGAGCTAATCGCCGGCCATGGATAAGGTGTCGGCTCACCGATGTAGTCCCAACCTGTCCAGATGAACAGGCCAGACATGAAGTCGTACTTCTTCACCAACTTCCAGGTCTCTTCATGAGTTGTTCCCCACGGCGTACTACAGTTGTCGTACGCAGAGCAGGAAAGGTCTTTGTTGCCGTCCACCAAAGGTTGGTCCCACTTGGGCGGCCAGCGCCGAATTACATCTGAAGGCATGTCGTAACTTGCGCGAGTCTGGAGTGCAGATGTCGTCTCCGTCGCAATCAACGGGCGGTTAGGAAACATCTCCGGAAACTTGTGCATGTTCGCGTGAGCATAGTTTGTCCCAACCAGGTCGAGGTCACCATTCATGATAAGCGTGTTTTGCTGGCTGACGTTGTTACAGGCGGCCGTAACAGGCCGGGTACGATCGAGGCCTTTTACAATGCCCACTAATTCCTTGCTGATGATTCCCGCTTGTGGATCGCTGGCCCACTGTTCTGCCAGCTCATTACCAATGCTCCAGATAATCACGCTCGGATGGTTTCGATCGCGAAGTATCAGATCTTCCAGATCCCGTTTGTGCCACTCATCCCAATCAAGATGATAGTCAAAGTTCGTCTTCTCTTTCTTCCACATATCAAAGGCTTCATCCATAACAATGAATCCCATCTTGTCCGCGAGTTCCAACAACTCGGGCGCCGGTGGATTGTGAGAGGTTCGAATGCCATTGACACCCATCGCCTTTAGCATCTCGAGCTGGCGTTCGAGGGCGCGCGTGTTTACGGCGGAGCCGAGAGCTCCGAGATCGTGGTGATCGCAAACACCACGAATCTTTACCGGCTTGCCGTTAAGGAAGAAACCTTTCTTGATGTCGAAGTTGAAGTAGCGAACGCCAAAGAGAGTTTCGTAGCGATCGATGATGCGACCACTCAGTCTAACGAGCGAGACAGCTTTGTAGAGATACGGGTGTTCGTCTGACCAGAGTGTCGGATTTGATAGCGAGAGCTTCCGGGTCACAGTAGCAGGATTAAGCTTACCAATCGCTTGCATGGCAACGTCGCGAGCAACGTCGTGACCAGCCGCATCGTAAATCTCCGTCACAACTTCAACCAGGGCATCCTGACTCGATTGATTACGAACTGAAGTTTCAACAGCAACTGTCGCCGACCGATCGGTGACCTCAGGAGTACTGATCCACGTTCCCCAATGATCGACATGTATTTCGTTGACCGTTGTGAGCCAAACGTTGCGATAAATTCCTGAGCCTGAGTACCAGCGAGAGTTTGGCTGTTGCGAGTTATCAACCTTAACTGCAATCACGTTTTGCTTGTTACCGAAATTGAGGAAGCGAGTTAGTTCGTACTGGAATGAACTATAACCATAGGGCCGCTTACCCAGGTAGTTGCCGTTAATCCAAACTTCGCTGTTTCGATAAACTCCGTCAAAATCGATGAAGACGAGTTTGCCTTTTGCAGTCGCCGGCACTGTGAATGTTTTTCGGTACCAGCCAATCCCACCATTTAGCGCGCCGCCACCAGTACCAGCGGGACTCTTCTCATCGAATGCGCCTTCGATACTCCAGTCGTGCGGAACGTTGAGCGTACGCCACTGCGAGTCATCCAAGTCTGGCCTTTGACCATCAGGAACTTCAC
>DATEXA010000319.1:0-3587 GCA_035257465.1 Pyrinomonadaceae bacterium
CCCGACCTTCGGAAAGATTACCAATACGCGGTTCCCGACGGGCGAATCGGGTTCGTCGCGTCAGATCCAGTTCGCTGTGAAGTTTATTTTCTAGACCGCGACGTAAAAATGGTCGATAAAAGACTCACTAAGATGCGCAAAGTTTCATCCGCTCTAGTCTCGAGTGTGATGGCCGGGTTGCTGGTTTGGATCGTAATTTCGCTGTGGTCTTCGGCGTCCGTGCCGGCGCAGTCATCATCCAATGCAAAGAGAGTGGTGGTGCTTTACTGGTATGACAAGGACTATCCCTGGAATGTGATGTTCGACCAGAGCTTTCAAGCAGCGCTGCGCTCCACCGGATCCGCACCGGTTGAATATTATGCGGAATACCTGGAGACCAATCGCTTTCCTGGAGAAAAACTATCTCAGTTGCTCCATGATTATTTACGGCAGAAATATTCCGACAGGAAGATAGACGCCGTAGTGGCCACGTCGGATGTATCGCTAGACTTCCTGCTTAAGTACCGCAATGATCTTTTTCCCACCGCCCCGATTGTCTTCGTGGCGACCAAACGCCCCACACCGGACAGCCTGACAAGAGACCCCGGCATGACCGGGTTTATTAGCATCAACGCCTATAAGAAAACCCTCGACTTGGCGTTGAGGCTACATCCCGACACCGAGCAGGTCTTCATCATCAGTGGCACGCTTGAACATGACAAGCGAATCGAAAGCCTCGCGCGCGCTGAACTTCAGGGGTTCGAAAGCAGACTCAGAATAAATTACGTGACTGACGTTCTGCCTGATGAACTGATCGCCGAGATGAAGGACCTACCCAAGCACTCATTGATCCTTTATGTTTGGCAACAATCACAGAGTCCCGGTGGGCGAGTCATTGAATCTATGGAAACCCTGGGTTCCATTGCCCAGTCAGCGAAAGTCCCGATCTACCGTCTATCAACCACGTCTTATGTCGGTGGTGGAGTTGTCGGCGGCTACATCAACACCGCTGAAGCTAATGGGACCAAAGTAGCGGAAATTGTTCGGCAGATTGTTAGTGGAACCGCAGCGCGAGATATTCCCATCGAGGACGCGCCGACAGTGCCGGAGTTTGATTGGCGCCAGCTTCAGCAGTTAGGAATTAGCGAGCGCCAACTGCCCGCCGGCAGCATCATTCGCTTTAAGGAAGTCACTTTCTGGGGACAATACAAAGGACGCATTGTGACCGTCCTTGCGATCATAGCATTGCAGTTTATCTTGATTGCCAGCCTTCTCTTCGAGCGCAACCGAAAGAAACGCGCGACCCGTAAACTAACTGAGAGTGAGCAACGATTTGCCAAAGCTTTCAAAGCAAATCCGCAACCAATGTCCTTGACCACATTGTACGAAGGTAGATTTCTTGACGTGAACGACAGCTTTCTGCGCATGAGCGGCTATGCGCGAGCCGAGGTTGTTGGGTATACATCGAACGAGCTTGGCATCTATGAAAACCCCGAAGTCCGCGCTAAGTTGCTAGTTGAGCCATTGTTGTTATCTCAAGATGTGCGCGATTTCGAGTTCAAATTTCGCACGAAGTCAGGTGCGTTTAGAACACTCCTTTCATCTGCCGAGTTGTTGGAGTTGGGGAGAGAGAAATGCATCCTGCTCGCCTCCGCCGATATTACGGAGCGGAAGCAATCCGAACGGTCGCTTGCGGAGCTCACTGGTAGGCTACTGAGAACTCAGGATGAAGAACGGCGGAACATAGCTCGGGAACTTCATGATGTGACGGCACAAAACATCGGTGTGATTATGCTGAATCTGGCCCAATTAGAAAAAGGCACCTTCGCGGCAGATAAGCAAACCAAAGAGAAATTAAGTGAGAGTCTGACATTGGGTGAGCAGTCGTTGAAAGACATTCGCACACTGTCCTACGTGCTTCATCCGCCGCTGCTGGATCAAGCGGGGTTGGTAATAGCTCTTCAGTGGCTCGCGAAGGGCTTTAGTGAACGCAGCGGAATCAAGGTTCATTTCTCAGAAAGTGGAAACGTTGATCAGCGAATGCCTCCTGAAGTTGAGTATGCGTTCTATCGTGTCGTACAAGAATGCCTCACCAATATCCGTCGGCATACAAACAGCGAAACTGCGGAAATTAAGCTCACGCGGGCTTGCCATGAAGTCTGTTTAAGCGTCCGCGATCAAGGTAAGGGTCACAAGCTCAACGTTCCCCCAAATGGTAATGATGTAGAAACTGTCGGGGTTGGAATTCCGGGAATGCGTTATCGTCTAAACCAACTAGGTGGCGAGCTACTGGTCGATTCTGATCTGAATGGCACTACGGTGACCGCGACGGTTCCCGTGAAGCAGGTGATTTATGATTCAACTACTGTTAGCTGATGACCACGTGCTAATGCGGCGTGGGATTCGCGATTTATTGGAAGCAGACCCTGACATTCAAGTAACCGGCGAAGCCGGAGATGGCCGGGAGGCTGTCCGGCTAGCTCACGAGCTCAACCCAGATGTAATGATAATTGATCTCACCATGCCGGAGCTGAATGGGTTGGAGGCCATTCGGCATATCCGTAAGGATTGCCCAGAGGTTGAATTGCTCGTTTTTTCCATGCATGATTCTGAGGAACTCATTCGCGAAGTATTTGCCGCCGGAGCTAGAGGCTATGTGTTGAAGTCCGACGCATCTCGTTACCTTGTGGAAGCAGTTAAATCGTTGGCTCAACACAAACCCTTTTTCACGCCGCGAATTTCAGAAGCAATCCTGAATGCTCTGGTTACGGATGCGAACGGCAAAGCGGAAACCTCCAGCCATGGACCACTCAGCTCGCGCGAACGAGAGATCCTACAGTTACTGGCAGAAAACAAGAGCAATAAGGAGATTGCCGCAAGATTAGGCATAAGTGTCCGCACTGTTGAAACGCATCGGCGATCGGTAATGCAAAAACTTGATGTAAATTCAATCGTAGAGTTAGTTCACTACGCCATCCGTAACGGGATAGTTCAGCCCACGGTGAAGCTCGATTCACCCCCGCCTTCGTCTTCACAGTAAGGTCACTATCCAATTAGTACCACTGACCCTCCTCTCTCGAGGTGGATCTCGACTTTTTGTGCGTATCCTCAGTGCCTACCGTAGAACACTGATCCTGCTACCGGAAAGATGCAGAAATAAAAGCGTGTGCAAATAGAAAATACCAAATCGAGGCGATTTACGGTCGTTTGCAAACTGTCTATCTTCAGCGATATGACAGGAGAGGGATATGGACTTGGTTGTTGTCGGCTTTCAGGACAAGTATCGCGCCGCCCAGGTGTTAACAGAACTTCGACAAAGAGGAGTGCATCTCTTCGATTTGGAGCAGGCAATCACTGTGTCATGGGAAGACCGCCAGAATTTTATCGTCCACCAGAGTATTAATCTTTCGCATGAGGAGGGATCCCATTGGGCTCGACTGTGGGGTGCATTTATTAAGGCGACCCTGTTTCAGCCTTTTACAGAACGATTAAGCGAGGCCGCTGTGAAAGTAACGAGCAGAGAAAGGCCGGACAAAGATCGCGAATCACCGGCACTGCTCAGTGGTGACTGGTGGGTCTCCGACATTGGAATACCTGATGATTTCGTC
>DATEXA010000320.1:0-2055 GCA_035257465.1 Pyrinomonadaceae bacterium
GCCAGCGTGCATCAGATGCCCAACAAAGCGCTCCGAGCCAATCGCTAGCTTGCCTTTCGCGATGATGTGGGACCGGAAAAAGGTCGTGAAACGCTGGGATCATGGACTCACCTCTCCAGTCTTCTTCGGCAATATAAGGAGGGATTTGTGTCAAAAGTAAGGACTGACCCCATCTTCCCGTTCTGAAAATTTACTCCATCTCTACCGAAAAGCTTCGTAAGCCAATTGATCAAATCAGGCGATGAAGCAAATTAGTAAGACATCGAAAGGAGAGAACCATGAAAACACACCGTGAACTGAACCCGCTTCTAATCAACGTCCACTCAAGCCATCAAAAATTGACGCGATTTCTCTGGTCGGCCATGCTGGCAGGGATAACGATTCTTCTCTTTACTCTGGTCAACGCTGAGCCGGCTGCGAACCAGACAAATTTTTGTGATCGGACCGCGCAGGCTGCTTTGATCTCCTGTCGTCGGGCAGCCGAGAGCGACTTTTGGATTGCATGGGGGAAGTGCGATAATGTTTCAGATTTTCGCGCACGTGAAAGTTGTCGGAACCAGGCATCCGCGGATCTGGACGACTCATGGCAGAGCTGCGAGGAACAAAACGAAGTGCGCTTGGCAGCGTGCGACCGGTTCGGGCCAGCACAGTACGACCCGGTAATTGACCCCTCGAACTTTGTCGCGCGGATCGATAATCCTTATTTCCCGTTAACCCCGGGCACAACTTTCATCTATGAAGGTCAAACGGCCGAGCGTTTTGAACATGACGAGTTCGCAGTGACGCACCGCACCAGGACTATCCTGGGGGTCAGGTGCGTCGAAGTCCACGATACGGTGAGAACGGACGGACAAATAACGGAAGATACCCTTGATTGGTTTGCCCAGGATAGAGACGGCAGGGTCTGGTACTTCGGCGAAAACACGCACGAACTCGAGGATGGATTGATCACTACCATCGAGGGCACGTTTATGGCTGGCGTCAATGGCGACAAACCTGGAATTGTTATGAAAGCCCATCCGGGCATCGGCGATTTTTACCGCCAGGAATTCTCCTTGAACAATGCCGAGGATTTCGCAGAAACGCGTAGCCTCACGCAAACAGTGCGTGTGCCAGGTGGGACGTTCCACAACTGTCTAAAATCGAAAGAGACTACACCTCTGGAACCCGATCTCCTCGAATACAAATTCTATGCCGCGGGAGTCGGAAATATCCTGACAATCGATGCGAGAACCGGAGACCGGGAGGAACTGGTGCAAATTAGGCACCGGTGATGGCTCTTCCTAACACTCACGTTGCGGTTGTCGTTTCCGCGACGCCCTCGCGATATTTTCAGCGCCTGGGGGTTTAGCGATCGTTCCCGTCTTCGCGTGAAGCTACGGCGGGCAGGCACACCGTTTGTTGTGCCGATTCACGCAGCTCGAGTTCAGCGCTCACCTTCCGTAGGCGGCCAGTAATTGCGCCGGATCCTGCCTGTTTTCCCTTCACACGAGCAATGACAAAATGGTATTGTAACGGGAGCAGCCGGGGAACCTCTTATGGCAAAATATGTATCAATAGTTGGCTCGGTAGATGGCTATTTCGTAACTTATGAAATGGTAGACGCATGGTGTGGCGATGAATAGAAACGAACCATACCGAGTGGAGCCTATCCACTCCTGGGATGAGTATAGTGAGAAGGTTGCCACTCTATGCAACGGCTGGGCTTTTCGCGGTCACGCTGATTCCACCTGGCAGTTGATGAGTACGCTCGGACGATATTTGAATACATACATTAAGGAAAAGTATTGGACTGAACAGGAACAGCGAAACTTGCGAATCTTCCAGAGAAAAGCACACCTGTTCCTGACGAACATTCCAGAACAGTCAGATACTTTCCAGTGGCTTGCGCTGATGCAGCACCACGGTGCTCCGACGCGCCTTTTGGATTTTACGTGGTCTCCCTACGTCGCTGCTTTCTTCGCATTGGAACGCACAGCAAAGCAGGCGGCTGTTTGGGCTGTGAACCCGAAGAAACTGGTTAACGTTACCGAGAGACTGAATGAGTTTCTCGAA
>DATEXA010000321.1:0-11639 GCA_035257465.1 Pyrinomonadaceae bacterium
GCCGCTCTGCCCCCTTCCCGACCGCGTGTAGTTGAGTGTAGGAGATTCAGTCTCTGCCTTGCCCAACGTTGTGTAGTTGAGTCTCATCGGTTTCGCCCCTGTTTCCTTCACAATAGTTCAGATCAATGTTGTATATAAGAGCCTGCGATCCATGCATTCCCTCGTCATCATAAATAACGCTGCTGCCAAAGCCAGACGCTCCTGGCCCAACATCAAAAAACAACTCGATAGTGCAGGTCTTAAATTTGATACCTACGAAACTAAAGAGCCGGGAGACGCTACCGTCAAAACACGCGAGGCCCTGCGCAATGGCATGACCACCATCGCTGTCGTTGGCGGCGATGGGACACTTAGCGAGGTGGCCGAAGGTTTCTTTTCCTTCAACGACGATCTCGATGTCTCTCCAATCGTAATCAATCCGAACGCAAAGTTGGCTCTATTTCCAGCAGGCACTGGAGACGATTTCGCTCGCGGACTACGCCGCAAGCGTTCATCCCTACAAAGCTGGGTCGACACCTTCATTTCTCAAAGCGAAGTGAATGTTCGGAGTGTGGACGTACTTTATGGCCGGTGCAATGACTTTCAAAGCGCTTTCATTTGCCTCAATGCTTCGACGATGGGAATTGGTGGTGAAACCGCCACGCTCGTCGCCGGCCAGGGAAAACTGATGCGCAACTTCTCAGGAGAGTTTCGTTTCGCTGCGGCTGCGTTTCGAGCATTGTCAGTCTGGCGAGAAAGAAGAGTGCGGGTGACAGTTGACGGACAAGTAATTGCTGATGCGCCAATGAACCTGATCGGCGTGGCCAATGGACTATATGCCGGCGGTGGGATGATGCTATCTCCCGACGCCCGAGCGGACGACGGCAAGCTTGACGTTGTTACAGCTTCAGGTCTGTCGCGAACAAACGTCGTTACGGAGCTATCGCGAGTACATCGAGGTGGTCACGTGGGCAACCCGAAAGTGAAGATCGTACGAGGCGAGACGGTTCGGATCGAGACGTTTTCGCCTCAGGATGCGCTGCCGATCGAAGCCGATGGAAACGTCCGCGGTGTTACCCCCGTGCAGTTTCAGGTTCTACCTGGTGCATTAAGGATTGTAAGTTGACGTGAAGAGAGTCGGGCGATGACTTATTCGAAGGTCTCCTATTCGGGGCAGTAGCCCCGCGCTTGGTTCAAAGACTTCCAATTCAGTAATCCTCACCAGTCGACGTTTTATGTCGCTCCTCACGACTTACAACAACGAGCGCGCCTTGTTCACCACATTCTCAACGTTGAATCCCAACTCACGCATCACCACGTCGCCTGGTGCGGACGCACCAAAGCGATCCAGCCCCACAACAACTCCCGAAGGTCCAACATAACGATCCCATCCTTGTGGCACTCCGGCCTCCACTGCGACGCGCTTGCTGACACTGGACGGCAATACTTCGTCTCGATAGTCCTGCGACTGCTCCTCGAACAACTCCCAACACGGCATTGAAACAACTCGAGTTGGGACAA
Organism: Pyrinomonadaceae bacterium; assembly: GCA_035257465.1. GTDB lineage: Bacteria > Acidobacteriota > Blastocatellia > Pyrinomonadales > Pyrinomonadaceae > PSRF01. The sequence continues at coordinate 1,501 of DATEXA010000321.1, forward strand.
CTTCAGTCTGTAATCTTTCTCGCGCTTCAAGCGCAAGTGATACCTCAGAACCAGTTGCGATCAAGATCAGCTCCGGTGTAGTCGAAGCCCCGTCCGGCGTTGTTGCCTCGGCCAGTATGTAGGCACCCTTTCGCAGTCCACTCGCCGCCGCGAATTTGTTTCGGTCGATCAAATTCACTTTCTGTCGAGTAAGAGCCAATGCGGTTGGACCCTTACGACGAAGTATCGCAGTTCTCCAGGCCTCGCTAACCTCAGCGGGATCGGCAGGACGAATTACAAACAGATGAGGAATGGAGCGCAACGCTGCCAGGTGTTCGACCGGTTGGTGCGTCGGCCCATCTTCACCAAGCCCAATCGAGTCGTGCGTGAAGACGTAGATTACCTGAACCTCCGAAAGCGCTGCGAGCCGGATAGCAGGTCGCATGTAATCGGAGAACGTCATGAATGTTCCGCCATAGGGAATCAGTCCACCATTTAACGAAATGCCAGTCAGCGTGGATCCCATCGCGTGCTCGCGAACACCAAAGTGAAAGATGCGTCCCTCGTACGAGCCGGCCTCAAAATCTCCGCCCCCTTTTATGTCGGTGTTGTTCGAAACTCCCAGGTCAGCCGAGCCGCCAATCAACATTGGCATGACCGGGGCCAGTGCATTGATGACCTCGCCGCTCGCAACTCGAGTAGCAATCGGTTTCGCATCGGCAAACGTTGGTAGATGATCTTCCCAGTTTGCAGGAAGTTCGCCGCTTAACATCAAACTCAACAGCGCGCCTTGTTCAGCATTCTCTTCTTTGTAGTTTTGCACGAGACTGTGCCACTCGTTTTCAAGCGTAGTGCCGCGCTCGAGTGCCTTGCGAAAATGCGCCAGCGCTTCATCTGGCACGTAGAAGTGTTCGTCTTCGGGCCAACCAAGATGACGCTTGGTTTCTCGAACGGCCTCTTCACCAGGCGGATCACTGTGTGCCTTGCGAGTTCCCTGTGTCGGCATTCCGAAGCCAATGATCGTTTTGACTGAAATCAAACTCGGCTTGTCAGTCACGGCTTGCGCTTCACGAATTGCGGCATCGATCTCGTCGAGATTGTTTCCGTCATTGACCGTCAACGTGTGCCAGCCATAAGCCTCAAAACGCTTTGGGACGTTTTCGCTGAAGGCCAAACTGGTGAAGCCTTCGATCGTGACGTGATTGTCGTCGTAGAGATAAATTAGTTTGCCAAGCTTAAGGTGGCCCGCGAGCGATGCGGCTTCAGAAGCTACGCCTTCCATCAAGTCGCCATCAGAGACAATCGCATAGACGAAGTGATCTATGACTTCGTTGTTCGGCTTGTTGAATTGTGCAGCGAGGTGAGCTGCACCCATCGCCATTCCAACTCCGTTCGCAAACCCCTGACCAAGCGGACCTGTAGTTATTTCGACACCCGGCGTTAACCCATACTCCGGGTGACCGGGAGTCTTTGAACCGTACTGGCGAAACTTCTGCAGTTCCTCCATCGGCAGGTCGTAACCCGTCAGGTGAAGTAACGAATAGAGCAGCATCGATCCATGACCTGCGGATAACAGAAATCGATCGCGGTTTTCCCACTTCGGATTTTGCGGATTGTGGCGGAGGAAGCGCGTCCAGAGAATATAGGCCATCGGCGCAGCGCCTAAAGGCAAGCCAGGATGACCTGAATTCGCTTTCTGTACCGCATCAAGTGCCAGGGTCCGAATGGTGTTGATGCAAAGCTGATCGAGTTGTGGGTTGGAAGTTTCTTTCGTCACAGGAGCACTCATTTTAGTTCTCTATTCCGATCGGTTTTTTAAAAAACTCGCTACGTAATCTCTGCGTAATCTCGGCGCTCTCTGCGTCTCGGCGGTTAATAGATGACTCGAAACCAACACCGCTGAGACGCAGAGGGCGCAGAGGTGGCGCAGAGGAAGAAATTCAATTCACTAAGAAACCAGCTTCCGATAAAACTCTTCCTGGCGTTCGATCGCTTTCTGGTAACGAGCATGGCGATTCAGGTCCGGTTCAAACACCTCGTCCACTGAAACTGGAACTGCTTCGATGTTGTCTATTTTGCCCACCGCTTCCAGAGCAAGCAAGGCAGCACCACGAATAGAAGCTTCCGGCGATCCGCCAAAGCTCACTCGCGTGCCTAGAACATCCGCAATGATCTGAAGCCAAACTGGTGAAGACCGGAGCGCGTTTCCAGTTGCTACGATTTCTGCTCCCGGCGCCACAGTTTCTAATGCCCGCGCGATCAGAGCAAAGCGATAAGCAATCGCCTCCAAAGCAGCGCGCACGATTTCCACTGTACGAGTCTGCTGAGTAAGTCCAAGCACTGCGCCTCGTGCGTCGCCCGACCATCCAGTGCTGCGTTCGCCTGACCAAAACGGCAGAACCGTGAGTCCATGAGAGTCTGCTTCGATCCCTGCTATCTCACCAGCCAACTCCTGCGGATCGTCGTCTAACACCAGCGACTGCCGCAGCCAACGATAGAGACCTCCTCCATCCGAGAGTGCTCCCCCGACCACGATCCGTCGATCATCTATTCGATAACACCACAGAGAAGGCGGTAACTCATCAGGCGGTTGTCCTTCGAACACCACGCGCATTGCGCCCGATGTTCCAACCATCAACGCAATCCTGTCTTTCGAACTACACCCACCGCCGACGTTGTTCGATGCCCCATCGCCAACAATGATGCGCAATTTCGCGTCCGCCAATGCCGGCCAGCGAAGTATTAACTTTTCGGAGAGCGGTACATCCAGGTGACGCTGGATATCGGGTAGCGTATCGGAAACAACGTTAAGCGCGTTCACCAATTCCCAGTCCCAATCGCAGGTTCTTTGATTTAGAAGGCCAGTCGCCGAGGCCATTGATATGCCCATCACTATTTCACCGCAGAGGTGCAGGGCGAGGTACTCTGCAAAGCCCAGCCATGTGGCTGTGCGTTCAAATGCAGAGTGATGTTCGGTCTGCAACCATCGAAGTTTGGCGGGCCAGTAGCTGGAGTGGAAACGACATCCGGTCCGCCGGTGAATGGCGGTCTCGTCAAATTGGGACCGAAAGGCCTTAGCTATTTGCGTCGCGCGAGTGTCGGCCCAGGTCAGAAGTGGCGTCGTAGGCGATCCATTAACGTCTATGCCGAGTAGACTGTGCCAAAAGGTCGAGATAGCAATGGTGTCAACCCTTCCGAATGCGATAGGAGTTTCCAAAAGTCGATCGACAGCTTCAATAACCTCCTCAACCAGGTGGGCAGGTTCTAATTCAGTAAAATCGGAAAGCAATGAAGTGCCACGACCGATCTTGACTGCAGCAACTTCGTCGCCGTGATCATCAAAGAATGCCGCACGCACACCTGACGTGCCCACATCGAGACCCAATACGAGCGATTGCTTTACACCCGCAGATATCGAGACCACTTCCGGTGAATGCTCAACTATCTCATCGAGGATGCTACTCATGCTTGCCTTGAAAGAGTATTGCTGCCTGAACTTGGGACTTTGGTGACAAAGTAACAACTACATAAGGCAAAGTACAAAGCCCGAACTACATACACTGATCCTCTGTTAGAATCCGTCGCTGATGGAAGCCGGAACACTCAACTGTCCGATGTGCGGTGCGGCCACTTCAAGTGATGCGCCTCACTGTCAATATTGTGACGCTCAGCTGGCAACCGTTGCTTGTCCTTCATGTTTCGCGATGATGTTTGTGGGAAGCAAACATTGTCCGCGTTGTGGTGCAGCAGCCGATCGGAAAGAAGATGTTGTTAACGCGGGACGAAAATGTCCGCGTTGCAAGACCGTCATGCAGGTGGCAACCATTGGAAGCTCAAAGGTGCTGGAATGTGCACACTGCTTAGGTCTCTGGCTCACGACCGCTGCATTCGAAAAGATTTGCGCAGATAAGGAACAGCAATCTGTCGTTCTTGGCAAAGCTTCTTTAGCGGGTGGCGATCTGACCACGTCGACCAAGGTAAATTACATCCCTTGTCCTGAATGTTCACAACTAATGAACCGCGCAAACTTCGCACGATGTTCGGGGGTAATCATCGACCTGTGTAAACAGCACGGGATTTGGTTTGACCGTGATGAGTTGAGTCACATCGTTGAGTTTATCCGTTCGGGCGGCATGGAGGCGATGCGCGCAAAGGAAAAACTTGCGCTAGAAGAAGAGCGGCAGAAACTTCATCAGGAACAGCTCGCCCTTGATATGCAACGTTCAAGATCTCTGAATCTCGGCGAATCAGATCGCGCTTCCGGTATTGCATCCACCAGTGGACTCCTTAAACTTTTGCTGGGCTGAGCTGTAAGCGCCAAAAGAATTTGCCGCGAAGAATCTTCAATCGTTTTTCACAAGTAACTCCCATTCAATGGTTGGTTGTGGCCGCAATTCTCCACGTTGTGGTCACCGCGTCGATTTTTCTCATCGGTCATTACCGTCTGCAACCCGGCATCTTCGATGAAAATGGTATCGGCATCTCGTTCGCCGTCGATGGCGTTGTCTACCGGGTCATGATCTCTGAGATGGCCTCGGTCTTGAAAAATAACGGAGTGGGAGCGTGGCTGAATCTTCTAGCGCCACTTCACTGTCGCCTCTATTCCCTCTCTTTCGCCTTCTTAGGAAATATTCTCGGTCACAACATTCTCGCGGCCGAACCACTAAACCTACTCTATTACCTTGGCATTTTGATTCTTGTTTTTTGGCTTGGGAACACAGTGTTCAGTCGACGAACCGGACTGATGGCAGCCGTGATCGTTGCTCTATGGCCTTCATTCCTGGTGCACAGCACACAGCTGATCCGAGATCCTCTTTCCATTCTTCTGCTCCTGGCGCTTCTCTTCGCAATGACGTTGCTGCTGCTTCGAACACTTTCGTGGCAAAGAGCTCTTTGGATTTCAATCGCTTCCATCGTTGTCATTGCCACGTTCTGGTTGACGCGTGGGAACATGTGGAACGTCATACTGATCGCACTCGGAATAACAACCGCACTTCTTGTGATCCGGATGTTGCGCGAGCGCCGATTATTGTTAGCCAATGCTTTGCTATTAGTCGTTCTCTCCTTTACGGCGCTGCTTGTACCGTCGCTACTCCCAAGTGTGAGGTTTTCCGGTACCAGGGTAGTTGAACCGGTCATAGCTATTGGTTTCAACTCCACACAGTCAGGCGGCTGGTGGTCTAAGTTAGTCAACGAGGTAAGACGTCGTCGGTCAGCATTCTCAATCTATGCTGCGCAACGATCGAACATCGATAGTGATGTCAGGTTGAACAGCGCGACTGACATCATTAGTTATTTACCGCGTGCGATTGTCGTTGGGTGTTTCGCCCCGTTTCCGCGAATGTGGTTTGAAGACGGAACGAGTGGTCACGCAGGGCGGATGCTGGCAGGAGCCGAAACACTTTTCATGTACCTCTTCTATGTTCCGACGATACTGTGCGTGTGGAACAACAGACGGAACCTCGCGGTTTGGTTGCTGTTTCTAATCACTTTCATAGGGATGATGTCGTTGGGTCTGATGGTCGTAAACGTTGGTGCGATGTACCGATTTCGTTTCGTATTTTGGATGTTAGTGATCGTGCTTGGTGTGGAAGGGCTTAGGGTTTTAAAGGAACGTCCACTACATATGGTCGGGAAGGGGGCAGAGCGGTCCTTACATAGATCTGAACCTACTCAGACCTAGCGCGCCCCCGCAAGGTCAATAATCTCTGATTGGATTCTGACTTCACACTTTGATTCTAATGTCATGATTATCGGCGGGGGCGCGGCTCGGTTTGAGTATATACAGTTCAGAGATATTGCCGCTCTGCCCCCTTCCCGACTGCCTGTAGTTGAGTATCAATGTTTCCGCTTTGCCCCCTTCCCGACCACGTGTAGGTGACTGCATGAGTATGATGCTTACTTCACAGTCTTCCTTACTAACGCCACAAAACTCTGAATGTCTTCCTCGGTCGTATCAAACGACGTCATGAATCTCGCTTCGGAGATCTCTTCATTCCAAACATAGAAGAAATACTTCTTCTGAAGCACAGGGATGTACTTCGGTGGGATTGTCGCGAACACACCATTTGCTTCTACCGGTTGCGTCAACTTCACCTGCGGTATCTTTTCCAACTCGGATGCCAGAATCTTCGCCATCCTATTGGCATGCCCGGCACTTCGCTTCCAGAGGTCGCCGGAAAGAAGCGCATCAAACTGAGCTGAGATGTAGCGCATCTTTGACGGTAGATGCATGCCCTGCTTGCGAATGTATTTGAAGTCGGCAGCATTGCTCTTGTCGAAGAAGACGACTGCCTCGCCGTACATCATCCCGTTCTTTGCGCCCCCAAAAGACAAAACGTCGACGCCCACATCCGCTGTTATTTCTTTAAAGCTGGCGTTCAGGCTCACGACTGCATTTGAAATTCGCGCTCCATCGACATGCAGCAGCATATTGTTCTTATGCGCGAATTGAGCAAGTGCTTTTATCTCGGCCTTGGTGTAGACCGTGCCCATCTCGGTCGCCTGCGATATTGAGATCACGCGAGGCTGAACGTGATGTTCAAATCCGACTCCGTGCAGGAAATGTTTGATCAATTCAATCCGTAGTTTGCCATCAGGCGTCGGCACTGACAGCAACTTACAACCAATAAACTTTTCAGGCGCACCGCACTCATCGACGTTGATGTGCGCGGTCTCCGCGCAGATCACCGCGTTGTAGGATTTGGACACCGCTTGTAGCCCGAGAACATTCGCGCCGGTGCCGCCAAACACAAAGAAGACTGCGACATCACGACCGAAATGTTTTTGAAAGGTCTTTACGGCACGCGCAGTGAACAGGTCGTCGCCATAAGCGATCACGTGTCCCTGGTTCGCGGCCTTGATGGCTTCGATCATTTCGGGATGTACGCCGGCGTTGTTGTCGCTCGCAAAACTGCGGGAGGGTTTGCTCATCACACTCTCTTCGATTTGAAATCCTTCACAATCTCCCGGGCCGCATTCGCTCCCGGTATGCCAGTTAGTCCACCGCCTGGATGCGTACCTGCGCCACAAAGGTAAAGTCGATTGAGTGGCGTTCGATATTGGGCCCAACCAATCAAGGGTCGGAACGTGAAAAACTGATCCAGCGCCTGTTCGCCGTGGTGAATGTGTCCACCGCTCAGACCATAAGTCTGTTCGAGATCGAGCGGAGTTATCACCTGACCGCTAAGCATCAGATCTTTCAGGTTCGGAGCGAACTTGCTCACGTGGTTGATAACTGTCTCTGCGAATTCTTGTTCGCGCGAATTCCAATCTCCGCTTCTAAGTTTGTAAGGCGCGAACTGCACATGAATCGACATCACGTGTTTGCCATCAGGCGCAAGCTCCGGATCAGTCAACGACGGAATCGTGATGTCGAGATAAGGCTCCGTTGAAAACTCACCGTACTTGGACGCGTCGAAAGCACGTTCGAGGTAATCGATTTCCGGTCCGATGTGTATGCGACCCGTGAGTTTGGCTTCGGAGTCGACGCCTTTGAACGAAGGCAAGCCATCAAGAGCGAGATTGATCTTTGCAGTAGATCCAACGGCGCGGAAGTTTCGCATCTTCAAAAGGAAGTTCGGATCCAGGTCGATTGGATCTACGAGGCGCAGGAATGTCGTCCGCGGATCAGCATTTGAAACAACTGCCCTGGCTTGAAACTCTTCGCCGTCTCGAGCAATCACCCTGGCAGAAGATCCTTCACCTGCTTCAACTCGTGTGACGTCCGTGTTAGTGCAAATCTCAACCCCTAACGCGTTTGCCGCTGCTTTCAGTGCATTGGTCAAACTTCCCATGCCACCTTTTGCGAACATGGCTGGTGGAATCGGATGCGAATCGAGCGCCGCTTGCAGTAGCAAACCTAAACTGGTTCCTGCAGACCACGGCCCAGCAAATGAACCAGAGATCCCGCGAGCCGCAACCGTAGCTCGTAACACTTCTGTATCGAACCACTCGGCGACCAGGTCAGCGACGGCCATCGGTCCCCAGCGCAACAAACGGTATTCGTCTTTCTTCCCGAGGCCACGAAACGCTAATCCGATTTTGCCAAACTGCCACGCGTCGTTCGCTGTTGGATGATCAATTGATGGCGGGGTCATCGAGAGAATCGGCGAGAGAATACTCCCGATCTTCGAAAAGCTCGAAACAAATTCAGGATACGCCTGGGCGTCTTTCGCTGAGAACTTCTCAATCTCACTCACAGTACGCACAGTGTCGTTATAAATACAGAGTGAGCGCTCGTCGGTTGTCAGACTCAACACACGGACATCGGGAGTTATGAATTGCAGTCCTTGCTGGGCCAGACTCAAGCCAGCACCGACTTGCGAAGAGAACGGTCCGGCGGCGTGATCGAGGATTGAACAGCGAAAGCCAGGGTGAAACTCTTCAGTGATCGCTCCACCACCGACAATTTCGCGTCGTTCGAGCACAAGCGTCTTGAGCCCTGCTTTAGCAAGGTAACAGGCGGTAACAAGTCCGTTGTGACCTGCACCGATTATGATTGCGTCATAGGTCATATGAGATTTCTGATTGCTGATTTCTGATTGCTGATTGCGCCTTGTCAAGAGAGATATCGTTTTCAATCAGCAATCAGAAATCAGCAATGGGTCTCAGTTTAGGTTTCTATTTCAGATCCTTAATCATCTGTAGCGCAGCATTGCGGCCCGGGGCGCCCATTATTCCGCCGCCTGGATGTGTTGCTGACCCGCACATGTAGAGACTCTTGATTGGTGTTCGATATTGCGCCCAGCCGGGAGCGGGTCGCAGGAAGAATAACTGCTCCAGAGTCAACTCACCTTGAAAGATGTTTCCTTCCGACAAGCCGAAGTCTCGTTCGAGATCGAGTGGAGTCAGCACCTGTCGATCGCGGATCAATTCCTTGATGTTAGGCGCATGCTCGGCGATCGTATTGACCACAGTGTCGCCAAACTCGTCGCGCTTTTCGTCCCAGGTTCCTTCTTTCAAATTGTAAGGTGCGTATTGAACGAAACAGGACATTACGTGCTTCCCCGGTGGCGCAACAGACGGATCGGTCAGGCTCGGGATCACCATGTCGATATATGGTCTGCGCGAAAAGCGTCCGTACTTCGCATCGTCGTAAGCTCGCTCCATGTAGTCGACGCTCGGTGAAATCGAGATCGCGCCACGCAGGTGCGAGCCTTCGCCAGGCATTGCTTTGAAGTTAGGCAAACCATCCAAAGCAAGATTCACTTTGCCGGACGAGCCGCGATACTTGTAACGCTTCAAGTCAGCACAAAAATCATCGGGTAAGTATTCCTCGCCGATCATCCTCATGAACGTCAGACGAGGATCTACACTCGAAGAAACAATATCGGCGAATATCTCATCGCCATTCTTGAGAACGACGCCCGTTGCACGACCATTTTTCAGAAGTATCTTCTCGATAGGTGCTTCGGTGCGAATTTCGACGCCAGCTTCCCGCGCAGCATCGGCAATTGCATTTGAGATAGCCCCCGTACCTCCGCGCGCGAATCCCCAAGAACGGAACGCGCCATCGATTTCACCCATGTAGTGATGAAGGAGTACATACGCAGTTCCTGGCGAACGCACACCAAGAAAAGTTCCGATGATTCCTGAGGCGGACATCGTCGCTTTGAGCACGTCGGTCTCAAACCATTGATCGAGAAAGTCGACAGCGCTCATTGTCATCAACTGAACCTGGTTGTATTTATCGTCGTCGGGAAGCTGCTGAAACCGTCGGCCCAGGAATGCGAGGTTCTTCCAACCCTTTGGACTTAGCGTCGTTGGATCAGGCGGTGTCATGCTCATGATCGGCTTCACGAAGTGCGCCATTTCGATCATGGCCTTGCCGTATTCGTCATACGCTTCAGCATCGAGTTTCGAGTGACGCGCAATTTCGCGACGAGTGCGGTAATGATCATTCACACGCCAGAGGTAATCGCCATTTGGCATCGGTGTGAACGTGCCATCGAGCGGAAGTATTTCGAGCCCATGACGAGGCAGATCGAGTTCACGAATGATCTCGGGACGAAGCAGCGATACCACGTAAGAGCAGACTGAGAACTGGAATCCGGGAAACACTTCTTCAGTGACAGCAGCACCGCCGAGCACATGGCGGCGCTCCAGAACCAAAACTTTTTTTCCGGCGCGAGCAAGGTAGGCGGCGTTCACAAGTCCGT